>JALONU010000103.1 GCA_025454775.1 Bacteroidales bacterium
CCTGTTTTTACGCTAAACCGTCTTGATGAACCTGACGGCGTTCACGGGACACTGGAGGTTGTACATTATCCCAAACCTGGCGATCCGAATCCGAAGGTAAGGATGGGAATAGCCGATGTTGCTTCAGGAAAAACAGTCTGGGTAAAAACAGATGAATCTGTAGATCAGTATATTGCCTGGCCTTTCTGGACACCCGATTCAAGGAAGCTTGCAATCCAGATACTTAACCGCGACCAGAACAATCTTAAAATCATCCTTGCAGATCCCCAGACCGGTAACTATAGTCAGATATATGAAGAATCGTGGAAAACGTGGATCGAATTCCACGAAGACACATATGTGATGAAAAACGGTACAGGCTTCATTCTCAGAAGTTACAGGAATGGATGGGAAAACCTGTATTTCATCGGTTGGGACGGGCGTCAGCTGGCTCAGCTCACAAACCTGGCATTCAGGATTACCTCAATCGACAGGGTCGATGAGGATCTCAGGAATGTCTGGTTCTATGCGACCGGTGAAAAGTCTACCGACAACCATGCTTTCAGGGTCGATCTCGATGGCAGGAACCTTCTTCAGCTTACAAGTGGCGACGGGTCTCACAATGTGCTCATCTCACCCCGTGGAAGCTATTATATTGATACCTGGAACAGCATCTCAAGTGCCGGCTCTATAATCGAATATGATAAAAAGGGAAAGAAACTGAAGGAGGTATATAAGTTCGAACAGCCCGAATATGATCCGGTAAAATATCCGAAAGCAGAACTACTGAAGATAAAAACATCAGACGGACTCTTCGAGATGCCGGCTGTAATAACCTATCCCCTGAATTTCAATCCTTCTGAAAAATACCCGGTCATATTTACAATTTACGGCGGACCGGATTCAAAAAACGTCTCCGACAGGTGGCAGGGAACGAATCCTTCATGGTACGCACAGAACGGAATCATTACATTTTCAGTCGATCACAGGGGATCCGGCCAGTTTGGGAAGCGGGGCAACGATTATCTTCACAGGGCTCTGGGAAAGTGGGAGGTGCTGGATTATGCTGATGCAGTTAAATGGCTGAGAACCAGGTCATTTGTTGACACAGCGAAAATTGGAATAACAGGAAGCTCTTACGGAGGCTACATGACCTGCATGGCACTTACAAAGGGTGCTGATTACTGGACCCACGGTTTTGCCGGTTCCTCAGTTACCGATTGGAGGCTTTACGATAATGTCTATACGGAAAGGTATATGGACACTCCTCAGGATAATCCCGCAGGCTACAGGGATGGCTCTGCCCTTACCTATGCATCAAAATACAGGGGCAGCCTGTACATGACCCATGGTGATATGGATGATAATGTTCACATGCAGAATTCAATATACCTGATCTCCAGGCTTCAGGATGCCGGCAAGGTTTTCAGGTTCATGCTGTATCCGAACGGAAGACATGGCTGGGGAGGAGCAAAAGCCGTTCATTCACGCAATGAGGCTAACATGTTCTGGCTGGAGAGCTTTTTCGGAGAATAGCCCTTGCAGAAAAACCACAGCATTAATTCCCGGGAAGATGGTTAATAGTTTGTCAGAATATATAAATGTATATTCTTCAGGAGTCGTTATTTTGTTTGTTAATTTAGAACTTTAAAATCAAAAGTCAGTATGATAGCAGGTATACTCAGGGAATCCGGTACTGAGAAGAGGGTGGCCATGCTGCCCGCAGAAGCTGCCGGACTAAAGAAACTGGGCATGGATGTCATTGTCGAGCACGATGCCGGGGTGAATGCTTTTACCTCCGATAGTGATTATATCAAGGCTGGAATCCCAGCATCCCCGAGGAAGGATGTGTTCGAACGATCCCACCTTCTTCTGTCGGTAAATATTCTCCCGGAACAAGACCTTAAACTGTGTCGCGAAGGACAGATTCTCTGTTCCGTTGTCAACCCGGTGGAAAACAGGGCATGGCTCGAAAAGGCCAGAACAGGGAAACTTACCGTTCTGGCCCTGGATCTGATCCCAAGGACTACCCGGGCGCAATCGATGGACATTCTTTCGTCGATGGCTACTGTTACCGGATACAAAGCGGTTCTCCATGCAGCCTCCCTTCTTCCCAGGTTCTTCCCTATGTTCATGTCGGCTGCAGGAACTATCAAGCCCTCGAAAGTGCTGATACTGGGGGCAGGAGTGGCAGGGCTGCAGGCAATAGCTATAGCCAGGAAGCTCGGTGCTGTTGTTGAAGTCTTCGACGTAAGGTCGGCAGTGAAGGAAGAGGTTAAGAGCCTTGGAGGGAAATTCATTGAAGTGGAGGGCGCAAGAGAGGATGCCGCTGCTGGTGGATACGCTGTGGAACAGTCCGAAGAGTTCAGGAAGAAACAGCAGGAACTGATCCAGGAAAGAGCTGCTGCAGCAGATGTTGTAATTGCCACTGCGCAGATCCCCGGGAAAAAGGCACCTGTCCTGCTTCTTAAGGAAACTGTTGCCAGGATGAAGCCGGGTTCAGTGATCGTCGACCTTGCAGCTTCAACAGGGGGTAACTGCGAGCTCACAAGGAATGGTTCGGTTGAAGTGGTGAACGGCGTGACAATTATCGGTAAATCGGATTACCCTTCCGACATGCCCACCGATGCAAGCAAGATGTTCGGAAGCAACATCATCAACCTGCTCAAAATAATGGTTGAAAAGGATGGTATCCTCACAATAAACCTGCAGGATGATATCGTGGCAGGAACGACTGCCGTTCACGCCGGTGAATATGTAAGCCAGAGGGCTAAACAAATGCTTAATATCAAATAGATCTTCAAATGGAAAATATACTTATTTTTTTCTTGGAGCACAGGGAGGCTATCTTCATTGTTATACTCTCTATATTTCTCGGGATTGAAGTTATAAGCCATGTTCCGGCCATTCTTCATACTCCCCTTATGTCGGGCGCAAATGCTATTCACGGAGTTGTGATAATCGGAGCGATCATTGTAATGGGACATGCAGATACTACAGGTTCGATGATACTTGGATTCCTTGCCGTTGTATTGGGCACCCTTAACGTTGTCGGTGGTTTTGTTGTTACTGACAGGATGCTCGAGATGTTTAAAAAGAAAAAATAAATATCCGGATTTAAAACACTAAAGGTTAATAAGATGGACCAATTATCACAAATATATAAAGGAATCTCGGTACTTGAAATTACCTATATAATAGCTTCAGTTCTATTTATCCTCGGTCTGAAAATGCTCAGTCATCCGCTTACAGCCAGGAGAGGTAATATACTGGCAGCATTCGGGATGGGTTTTGCAATTATTGCGACAATTCTTTTTCACAGGAAGGATGGAGAACCAATCGGCAATATCCCCTGGATTATTGCGGCTATCATTGCAGGTACGATAATTGGCTGGGTAATAGCCAAAAAGGTGAAGATGACAGCAATGCCGCAGCTGGTCTCGTTCTTCAACGGAATGGGAGGTGCGGCAGCAGCGCTGATCTCAATGATGGAATTCCCTCACGTAAGTCCCCAGCTCATAGCCGAACAAGGCATGTCGAACGGACATATCCTGGCAATCCTCCTCGGACTTATGATAGGAACAGTCTCGTGGGCAGGCAGTATGATCGCCTACGGTAAACTCGACGGATGGATAGGTGACCTGCGCATTAAATGGATGAAGTATGTAAACATGACAATCCTTGCCGTACTGATAGCCTTTATAGTATTTATTATGACCCGGGATGTGTCATCGGCCGGAGAGATAACATACCTGATCTATATCATGTTCGGCGTTGCGGTACTTTACGGTGTCCTTTTCGTGATGCCCATCGGCGGAGCCGACATGCCTGTTGTTATTTCACTGCTTAATTCATTTACGGGTGTGGCAGCAGCGATGGGAGGATTCCTCTATAACAACCAGGCAATGCTCACCGGCGGTATCCTTGTCGGATCTGCAGGGACAATACTGACCATCCTGATGTGCAGGGCCATGAACAGGTCGCTGCTGAACGTCATCGTCGGGGTGTTCGGAGGAGGCGGCCAGGCCGCAGGCGCTGTTGCAGGATCGATAAGGGAGATCACCCTTTCAGATGCTGCCGTTCTTCTCAGCTATTCAAAAAAAGTTGTTATCGTTCCGGGGTACGGGCTTGCTGTTGCCCAGGCCCAGCATATATGCCATGAACTTGACAAGCTTCTTGAGGAAAAGGGAGTTGAAGTGAGATACGCCATCCATCCCGTAGCGGGGAGGATGCCCGGACATATGAACGTTCTTCTTGCTGAAGCAGATGTTCCTTACGAACAGCTTATCGAAAGCGATGAGATCAATCCCGATCTTCCGAACACCGATGTGCTGGTTGTTATCGGGGCAAACGATGTTGTGAACCCGGCCGCTGAGGATGATCCTTCCAGCCCGATCTACGGTATGCCGATCGTAAGGGCACGGGAGGCCAGGAATATTATCGTGATGAAACGAGGAATGGGCAAGGGCTACGCTGCGATCGAGAACATGCTGTTTTTCAACGACAAGACGAGAATGCTGTTCGGCGATGCCAAAAGCACTCTCCAGAACCTTGTGAATGAAGTGAAGAACCTGTAAGGACGCATGGATGGCCGGATATTTAGTTCGTGCCGTATAATAAATGATCTCTGCTGAAGAAAAACTGAAAACACTGCGCTCTGCCATGAGACGGAATGCAGTGGATGTCTTCATTATTCCCCATTCTGATCCGCACATAGGGGAAAATATTCCTGATCACTGGAAGATAATACCCTGGCTGACAGGGTTTATCGGCTCGGCTGCAACAGTTGTAATAACTGATTCATTTGCAGGGATGTGGACTGACTCAAGGTATTTCCTGCAGGCTGAAAAGGAGCTTAAAGGGTCGGGATTCACCCTCATGAAACCTGAACTTCCTGCATTACCGGATCATCTCGCCTGGCTGCAGGCAAACATGGAACCGGGCAGAACAGCAGGACTTGACGGAAGGATATTTCCTGTCACCGCTTTCAGGAAGCTGCAGGAAAAACTCCGGGGGAAGAATATAAAATTTATTACTGACTTTGATCCCATAAGTGAAATCTGGACAGGGAGGCAGCCCATGCCTTTTTCCATGGTCCGGGATCACCAGGTAGCATTTGCGGGAAAGGAGCGTTCATGGAAAATATCAAAGCTGAGAGAGGAGATGGGCAGGAAAGGGGAGGACCTTTGCCTGCTGACCTCACCTGACGATATAATGTGGCTCCTGAACATAAGGGGAGGAGATCTGCCTTTCAACCCGGTTTGCTACTCCTATGCTCTTGCAGGGGCATTGCAAATTCTTCTTTTCGTTGAAGAAAAGAAAGTCCCGGGCCATATTGCAGCAGAATTCGACAGGTTCGGTATTGTTATTCTTCCTTACCCCGAAACGGAGGGCATGCTGTCAAAGATTACTGATGCCGGAACCATACTGATAGATCCGGCCGGAACCAATCTTTCTCTTTATAACTCCATAGCAACACGACTGAAAATCATTGAGGATATTTCCCCGGTTTTGCATATGAGAGCAATAAAAAATCCGGTTGAGATATCAAACATCTCACTTACGATGATAATGGACGGGGTAGCCCTTACCAGGTTTTTCAAATGGATTGATGAGAACAGGGGGCTTGTACCGATGACTGAGCTTTCTCTTTCTGTCAGGCTGCATGAAATGAGAGCGCAGCATGAAGAATTTGTGGGACCTTCCTTCCAGACGATAATGGCGTATAACGAACATGCGGCATTGCCTCATTATTCGGCTTCCGGGGAAAGTGATGCCACCATCGGTGAGAAAGGTATCCTTCTTGTCGATTCAGGCGGGCATTATTCAGGAGGGACGACCGATATAACCAGGACTATCACACTTGGTTCGCCGACACCACAGCAGAGAAAGGATTTTACTCTGGTATTGAAAGGACATATTGCCCTGGCGAATGCCCGGTTCCCCATCGGCACACGCGGCTACCAGATCGATATGCTGGCTCGCAAGCCTTTATGGGACAACGGATTAAATTATGGGCATGGAACAGGGCATGGAGTAGGGTACTGCCTGAGCGTGCATGAGGGGCCACAGTCTGTAAGTCCTGCCGGCAACCGTACCGCTATCGAACCAGGGATGCTTCTTTCAAATGAACCTGCTGTCTACAGAGAGGGTGAATATGGCATACGAACGGAGAACCTCATTATCTGTTATGAGGACGAGGAAACGGAATTCGGGACTTTCCTGAAGTTTGACACGGTGTCGCTTTGCTATATCGATAAGAATCTCATCGACCGGTCTCTTCTCAATGAGGAAGAGATCAGCTGGATCAATTCATATCATTCTGAAGTATATGAGAAACTAGCTAAGGATCTTACCGTTGAAGAAAGATCCTGGCTCAGGGAAAAAACCGAACCCCTTTAACACTAAGCTGGTCTCTCTGTGGTCCTCTCCCGCCTGAGGCGGGACAAGTTGTGGTTCTCCTGCCTTCCTCTGTGCAAGTTCTTAATATTTCCTCGGAAGAATTACAAATAGCAGAAGATTAGAATGTGTTTCACCTGACAACATCCTGTATCAGCGTCACGTCAATTACCGGAAATTCGGTGATCCTCAGCCTTGTACATCCGTACGGAACAAGCTGTACTGTTTCCGTGCTGCTCCCGGGTTTCACAGGGCTGCGGGGCGGCAGGTCAGCAGAGTTGTCCTTGAGTGTCCATCCCGGAATTTTCATCGCCCGGGCAGTAATTACAACCGGGGCATCTTTCTGCCAGGGAAGATAAGCTCCGTTTTCCTCCGACCATATCATATCTCCCTTGTCGGCGAAAGGATATTCTGCTACTGTGTTCTCTGTCACATCGATGCCTCTTTCCTTCCTCACGGGATCGATCAGCAGCCCGAAATTCCAGTCGCTGATCGGTCTTATCTCCCAGTCGACACTCCCCTTGTAACCGAAATTGTCATAATTGAGCTTAACACTTTTATATTCCTTATCGATCCTGAGGGAATAGTACAATGGCCCGCGCAGAATGGATACTGAATTGTTAAAACGTCTTTCGACCCTTATATCCAATGGTATCCTGAAAGTTATCAGGTCGCCGTCTTCCCATTTCTCAAGAAGTTTCACGGTTTCCCCTGCTGCCCCGGTTAAAGTTTTACCCTTGAAATTGAATGTGATCTCGTCAGCCCATCCCGGCACCCTCAGGTAAATGGGAAATCTTACCGGTTCTGCCGTAGTGATCTTCATTTTTACGAAGCCTTTGAAAGGGTATTCTGTTTCCTCGGTGATGGATACATTCTTTCCTCTTCCCACCTTTGCACTCACTGTGCACGGGCTGTATGCAACTGCTGCAAGGCCGTTATCGTTTGATGCCATCCACAGGCTTGCCGCAAATTTGGGCCAGCCCTGGTGCATGTTTGCCAGGCAGCAGGCGAAGTTAGGCATCAGGCCGTAGATGTTCGATTTGTCTCCGTTGGTCGTCCAGTTTCTTTCTGCATCAGTTACCAGCACCTGGTTTGACTGCTGATCGTACTGGTGTGCCCACATGTCAGCAGTAGTCGTTCCTGGCAGTGCGTTGAATGTCAGAAGTTCGAGCCTGTCGGCAAGGGAGTTGTCGCCGAATATTGCATACAATTCTTCAAGCGAGTACATATATTCAACAACAGAGCATAGTTCCGTACCCCTGTCGGGTGATTTCCCGGAAAGGTGTTCATCGCCCGAAAATCTGCCTCCTGCCTGCCCGTGATGCCGGTCATATTTCTCAATACCTTCGAATACCGCATTTTTGTATCTTCCATCACCTGACTGCTGGTACCACAGCCCGGGATACTTGATCGCCATTGCATTATTCACCACGTGGGCAGTAAGCCCGTCTTCCTTCCAGTTAAGCGGGATCTTCTTCTGTGCAACTGCAGCCGAGTCCCAGGGGAATTTCTCATAGTAAGCGGTCCAGTCGGGACTATTATCCTGTATCGATTTTATCGCATCAGGGATCCATTCTTCTCCTGTCTGTCGGTAGAGCCAGTATCCTGTAACGGCGTTTTCCATGGCCCTGACACCGCGCCACTCTTTGGCAGCCCAGTCGGGAGGATTATCATGGATGTACCTGAAGTACTTCATCATAACATCGAGCGCCCTTTCGTCGGAGGTGGCTTCATAGTATTGCATTAGTACCTTGTTTGCAACGGCCAGCGGCCAGCGGTCGGTATTCTTCAAAGGTCCGTACCACCCTGAATCCCTGCTGCTTGCAAGTATGGGCTCGATCCATGATTTGACTTTTTCCTTGAGCTTTTCATCATCGAGAAGCCAGGCAAGGGGTACCAGGCCGTCGAGATAATACGGGCCTCTTTCCCATGCATCGCCGGTGCCTCCGCGCCAGGCCGAGTTCTTCAGGTCAGGCCAGAAATCGTCAACATTTCCCGTAAGCCCCTCTGCCTGGACATTCAGCTGTGCTTTCAACCAGCCTTCAGGTTTAATGGCTCCAAGTGGAAGTTTTATATAAGCATTACTTATCAATGGTTTGGAATTATGCTTATAATTCTTGTTTTCACCCATACTGCCGCAGCCACCGGCAAGAATGATGATGAATGAGATTAGTAGGGGAAAAAGCTTTTTCATAATTATTGCTATTACAGTATATCAGGCTTGAAAAGTTTCACAGAGGTCGTGTAAGTTCTTAAAGATCAATTATCAATAATTCCGGGTTAATACTCCTGTTAATATCTTCGCATTCAGCCACCTGAAGCATATCGAACCATGCAACACCTTCGGAAGGCATTTGTAAAATTACATTAATCCTGGATGATTCTTTCGGGTTGTACGGAATTGTAACATTTGTTACAAATTCCTTCCAGTCTTCAGTAAGTAAAAACCTTTTTAGACCGTATTCGCCGAGCGAAACAGTGAAGTACTTACTGCTTTTTGATCCGGACCTGTTCAATCCCTGTTCCGGATCGCCCTTTGCCCACACCGAAATACTGTATGTTGCTCCGGGTCTTGAATCGAAGGGAAAGAATCTAAGCCTGATCCCCTTGTTCTCTTCGGGCGTTATAAACCTGACCGAGCGATTCCCTTCTGCATGTTCCCTGGAGTCGGTGAAATATGTCGATCCCCTGTCACCTCCGCTTCTTGCATAGCATGCTGCCGGCACTCCGGGGCTTGACAGATCCTCAAATCCGGGATCTCTTATCAGATTCCCGGGCCAGGGTTTAAGGGTGTCAGAAGTTCTTTTAACCGTCATTATATAAACCTGGGTTCCCAGGGCTGAGAGCTGATCGTAGAAATATCCGCCGCTGACGTTCACGGAACGATTTTCGAAAATGATCCTTGCCTTTCCGGAACATGAGCCTTCCATATAGAAATCAGCCCTCTGTGGTGTATTGAGCTTATTGGCGGCCATTATCATCAGCTGCCCGTCATGCATGGCAGATGTTACTATTACATTTTCTGAGCCTGATCGGACAGTGACTGTTTTCTCATCGGAAAGAAGCCAGGGTATAAGCTGAGCAATTTCAACAGCCATGCGGCCGCACTCAGCCCATGCGCCTGTTGATTTAGGAAAAAGGTTAAGTCCTTGTCTTACAAAGTATTGTATTCCTCTTGCTCCCTTTATTATTGCCTGGTATGTCATTGCTCTTAATTCCTGTGTCGTCGGCTCCCGGGTCCACCATTCCCCACCTCCGAATGCCTGGGGTACGATCCATACAGGTTTCCTGCCTGCAAATTCAGTTGCAAGCTGTCCTGCAGTATTCCCGACCATCGAGACAGGCATATCAGGAACAGGGTAGGGGTCGGCCATCACGATGTCGAGTGCATCGGCATACAGCCTCGATGACAAGAAGGGCGCCATAAAGACAACGGAAACAGGATGCCATGGATCGAGTTCGTGGACCAGTTCATAGATCTTCTGCAGGGAATCAGGACTTATCTTATAGCCGTTCGGTTCGTCGGCGATATACCAGGCAAGCAGGGCCGGATGATCGCGGAAGGCAATGATCTCATTAACGAGCCTCTCCTTTTTTTCATCAGGTGTAATACCCTCTATCAGGGAATTTACACCTCCGCCACCCGAAACCGAAAGAAGGTTGAAATGTACCTTCATTCCTATTTCTGCACAGCGGTCCATGTAGACTTTTCTCTGAGAGAAAGTTTCAGAGAGTATTCTCTGGTAGGGAGAGATCATGTTAAAGCCTTTCACAACCTCCTCCTCAGGCAGCGTAGGATGAACAGGCGAATAGGTATAGAATCCGAAGGGAAAGAATTGTCTTTTGTTAACCACAAGTCCTCCGGTCAGCCTGTCGGTCTTTACTTCGTTCGGCTTGTATGACAGGATTGTCAGCGACCCATCTGCATTCTGAATGTCCTTTCTGCCACTTGCAGAAATTGAAGCACGGATCCTGTATTGCTGCGGCGGAAGGTCAAGTGTCAAAGGTATTCTGACGATGTTTCTTCCCGGGACACCTTTCCATGAACCGAGCTCCCTGTTATTAACACTGATGCTTATATTCAGATTACTGAAAACAAGGTTTTTTGGAACTGAAAGGAGTGCCTCTCCGGATGTTTCGTATGAGTAGAAGTTGTATCTTGTTGTTATTCTGAATGATGTGGAGCCGGCTGGCTGACAGAATATTGTTTGTATGAAAACAAGGTGGAATGCTATGATCAATAAAAATCTCTGCGGCATCGGGGAAAAGATATATCCGGATATTCTTTTGTAAATTAATCCAAAATATTTCTAAGGAACAAGAGAATTGAATATTGACAGGTTGTAGAAAATAACCGGAATACAGTGGCTAAATATTCTGACTTCAGGAAGTTTCTCAGTGTTATTATCTTTTGAAAAGGACCTTCAGATTAACCGAGTCTTCAACCTGGGCCCCGCTGGATTTTGCAGGATTCCACCCCGGCCCTTCTTCAATAAGCCTCCTGGCCTCCTTTGAGAATTCTTCTCCGGGACTGTCAATAATCCTGATACTTTTTAT
>JALONU010000006.1 GCA_025454775.1 Bacteroidales bacterium
TTCCTGGGACGATGGAGAGCGACTATTATAATAATAGTGACTATACCGATATCCCTTGTAGTCGCGTTCATTTACCTGTTCATCACGGGAGAGTCCATCAACATCATCTCGCTAACTTCCCTTTCAATCGCGATCGGTATGGTTGTGGATGATGCGATTGTTGTTCTCGAAAATATTACAAAACATGTCGAGAGGGGAAGTCGTCCAAGGGAAGCAGCCATTTATGCCACAAATGAGGTATGGCTGGCAGTTATTGTTACAACATTAACAGTAGTCGCTGTATTCTTCCCCCTGACATTTGTGTCGGGACTTACAGGTGTTCTCTTCAGACAGCTTGGAATGCTGGTGTCCATAACTATAGTGACATCGGTTATAGCCGCTATTACCCTGACACCGACGATGAGTGCCCTCCTGCTTAAATGGTACCCCATCAGAACAAATGCACCATGGTACACATACGACGGTTCAATACGCAAAGGGCTTGACAGGTTTGACGGATTCTACGAGAAAACACTTCGCTGGGCGCTTCATCATAAGCGGGTTACAATACTTCTGGCGGTACTTGTATTTGCAGGATCAATGGCACTGTTTATGATCATCGACACCGAATTCTTCCCCCAGGCCGACCAGTCACAGCTGACAGCCACAATAGAGCTCCAGACAGGAACACGTGTTGACGAATCGGTTAAAACCACGGATAAGATAGACAGGCTCATCGCGGAAAAATACCCCGAAGTGAACCTTCTCGAATCATCTACCGGCGTTGATGATGAAAATAATTTCGCTGCCCTGTTCGGAACCAACGGCACACACATAATCTCATACTCCATGAGGCTGGTTCCGATTGAAGAAAGGGAGAAGGATGCTAACACCCTTGCAGAGGAGCTTAGAACCGATCTTGCCAGGATACCTGAGATTATCGACTTTTCGGTGAGCACTTCCGAAGGCATGAGCGCATTCGGATCAAATACCGTCGATGTGGAGGTATATGGCTACAATATTGCTGAAACCAACATCGTGGCAGAACAGCTTGCCTCAAAAATCAGGAAGATCCAGGGCGCCAAAGATGTAACGATCAGCCGCGACAAATCAAAACCTGAGCTTCAGATAATCCTTGACCAGGACAAGATGAGCTCCACCGGGCTTAATACAGCGCTGGTGTCAACGGCGATCAAGAACAGGGTGGCCGGCCTCACTGCAACAAGACTGCGCCAGTCGGGCGATGAATACGATGTGATCGTAAGATTCAGGGAATCAGACCGCAGCACGCTTTCAGATATACAAAATATAGGGATACCTAATCAGAGAGGCCAGTTAATACGTCTTGGTGAGATTGCACAGATCAAGGAATACTGGGCTCCCCCGACGATAGAGAGAAAAAGACGGGAAAGGATAGTTACAGTCTCCTTCACTCCATACAAGAGGTCGCTCACCGAGCTGCAGACCGAGGTTCAGAAAGCTATAAATGAAACCCAGGCTCCCACAGGTGTCATGGTTCAGATCTCAGGTGCCATAGAAGATCAGATGGAGTCCTTCATGGATCTCTCCTTTCTTCTGATGGTGAGCCTTATCCTGGTTTACCTTGTGATGGCATCCCAGTTTGAGTCGCTGAAAATGCCTCTGATAATAATGTTCTCAATACCCTTTGCATTTTCAGGGGTTGCCATTGCACTGTTCCTGACAAACACAACACTCAGTGTGATATCCGGGATCGGGGCTGTTATGCTTATAGGTATAGTGGTTAAGAATGCTATCGTGCTTGTCGACTTCATCAACCTCATGAGGGAAAGAGGTAATGAACTGTACGAGGCCATTGCACTTTCCGGGAGGTCTAGGCTCAGGCCTGTAATAATGACTTCGGCAACAACCATTCTGGGCATGCTGCCGCTGGCGATGAGCAAGGGATCAGGTTCCGAATTATGGAGCCCCATGGGTATTGCCGTCATCGGAGGACTTATTTTCTCAACACTTGTTACGCTTGTGCTGGTACCCGTCATCTACGCTGTTTTTGCAAGACGAGGTGAACGGAACAAGCATATCGTTGATTACAAGGAGCTGTCTTTTCTGAACGGTGCTGACAGTGTATCGAAATAATGACTTAATCAGATGAAGATGAAAGCAATAATGATAATATACAACCAGGCAAACACCGAGAAGGTGGAGTATATGCTCGACAAGCTTGGAATAAGAGGTTATTCGTTGTGGGAAAATGTTCAGGGACGGGGAACGAACACAGGTGTACCCCACCTTGGCACACATGCATGGCCGGAGATCAATAAAAGCGTCCTTGCCGTTGTAGAGGACGAATTGGTGGATAAAGTTCTTGAAACGGTAAAGAAGATCGATGCCATTAACGAAGAAGTCGGCATCAGGGCATTCGTGTGGGATATACTGAAGACAGTATGAATTAAGTAGGAAGGGCGTTGCACGCAACGCCCCCTTCCACCCAAACGGTATTGTATTAATTGTTGTGGGGGCGTTGCATGCAACGCCCCTGCAGTTTCTATTCTTCCTCTTCTTCTTCGGTGTATGCCTTGATGACGGCTTCCTGGACGTCGCCGGGAACCTGGGCATACTCCAGGAATTTCATCGTGTACATCGCACGGCCTCCGGTAATGGAGCTGAGAGCAGTCGAATACTTGTTCATCTCGGCAAGCGGAACCCTGGCCTTGATAACCTCGAACCTCTTTTCACTCGACATCCCGAGAACCATTCCCCTGCGTCCCTGAAGGTCGCTTATCACATCACCCATCCTGTCGGAGGGGACCATAATCTCAACTTCATAGACCGGCTCCAGGATCTTCGGATTTGCTGTTTTAAATGCCTGGCTGAAGGCATTTCTGCCTGCCAGCCTGAACGATATTTCGTTGGAATCAACAGGGTGCATCTTGCCGTCGTACACATATACCCTGATGTCACGTGCATATGATCCGGTAAGAGGGCCAACCTCCATCTTCTCCATTATCCCCTTGAGAATCGCAGGCATGAACCTTGCATCAATGGACCCGCCAACAATGCAATTGCAATAGATGAGCTTGCCTCCCCAGTCGAGTTCAATCTCATCTTTACCCCTTACAGAGATCTTCATCTCTTTGCCACCGATCTTAAAAGTAGCCATTTCAGCAGATCCTTCTTCGTAAGGTTCTATAATCATGTGTACCTCCCCAAACTGACCGGCACCTCCCGACTGTTTCTTGTGGCGGTAATCAGCCTGTGCTGACTTGGTGATGGTCTCGCGGTATGGGATCTTTGGAGCATTGAAATTCGTGGGTATCCTGTAGATATTGTCAAGATGCCATTTCATTATATTAAGGTGATATTCACCCTGGCCATGTACGATTATCTGTTTCAGCTCCTTTGAATACTCTATTATTATCGTGGGATCCTCCAGGTGTATCTTGTTAAGGGCTTCACCAAGCTTCTCATCATCGCTTTCACTCTGAGCCTTTATGGCTGTCCTGTACTTGGGATCCGGGAATTTCACTCCTTCATACCTCCAGTCGTTGCCCGGGGCATTCAGGGTATGATCCATCTTGGTGTTCTTCAGTTTTACAAATGCACCAATGTCGCCGGGATACAGCTCCGGAACCCTGGTCCTGTTCTTCCCGGCACATACGTAAAGCTGGGAAAGCCTTTCCTTGGTGCTGTTGTTGCTGTTGATCACGTCCAGGTTCTCGGTGATCCTGCCGGAGTAAACCCTGAAATAGTTTATTTCGCCGATGTGTTCCTCAATGGATGACTTGAAAACATACACCGAAGCTGGTCCGCTCGATTCGGGTTTGACCACGTTGCCCTTGCTGTTCCTGGGGGCAGGCATATCGGTAATTGAAGGAGCTTCGCTGAGGATGAACTCCATCAGGTCGTCGACACCTATGTTCTGTTTTGCCGATATGCAGAAAACGGGGTGCATGCCGCGGCTCAGGAGACCTTTGGCAATCCCTTTCCTGATCTCGCTCTCAGTGAGCGTGTTGTTTGCAAAAAACAGCTCCATCAGCGCTTCATCGCTCTCTGCGGCCTTCTCCACAAGGGCATTGTGCAGTTCCTCAGCCTTGTCTTTCTGATCAGCAGGGATATCGAGGATCTCTGCTTTTCCTCCGTCCTTTCCGTAGCGAAGCATCTTCATCTTCAGTACATCGACAACTGCATTGAACCCAACTCCTTCGTTAACAGGATACTGAATGAGGATCATGTCTGTGCTGAGCCTCTCTTTCATCATTTCCACCGATTTCTCGAAATTGGCTTTTTCATGATCAAGGCCATTCACAGCTATGATTACAGGCTTATTCACCTTCTCTGCATGCCTGAAGTGAATTTCTGTTCCGACCTCAACTCCGTTCTGGACATTGATGAGCAGCAGGGCGCAGTCTGAAGCATAAAGCGACGAAATAACTCCTCCGCTGAAGTCATCCAGACCAGGGGTATCAAGAATGTTGATCTTTTTGTTCTGGAACTCGGTGTACATCACCGTGGAGAAGATCGAGTTGCCGTTCTCATGTTCTATGGGGCGGTAGTCGGAAACAGTATTTTTCCCTTCGATTGTTCCTCTCCGCTCAATAACACCTCCGTTAAAGAGCATCGCTTCCGCCAGGATCGTTTTCCCGGAACCTGAATTGCCAAGGAGCACGATGCTCTTTATCTGGTCTGTCTGGTATGTCTTCATAATTGTATGTTATTATATGATATACTTATTTCTTAATTCCATCCCACCATCTCTGACCTTCCCAAGTACCTCGCGGCATGCCGGCCCTTCGGTAAAATAGCCCACCGGGCTATTTTTTAACACTCGGGCCTCCCCCAGGGGGGAACCGGGAAGGGGGGTCTGTATTACTTTAAATCATATTAAACTCCCCTGTCAGGAGGTGGCAAAAATAGCAAATTTTTAAAAACTGTTTAAGAAAGAGTATGTAATTGGGAAATTTTTATTTCCTTTGCACCAGTTTTTTGAAACGCAGGAGTACCGGTTTTTCCTTCCAGGGTAAGTTTATAAAACGTTTTTCTTCGGGAAGAGTCGGGAAGTCACCTGTTCATAACTTACAAAAAGTTAGATCAGACATAGTTTCAAAAATTGCTCAAAGCCTGAATCATATTATTTCAGGATAAGGTTTTACGCGCATTTACCAGTGTTTGAGAAAAATATTGAAACAGTTTGCAGATAATGAAATAAAATCAATACCTTTGCAGACCTTTTTTTAAGTGATTTTTAATACTAAACAATAGCAAATATGCCGACAATTCAGCAGTTAGTAAGAAAAGGCAGGAAGAAACTGGTTGACAAAAGCAAAGCTCCCGCCCTCGATTCATGTCCTCAGAGAAGGGGTGTCTGTGTCAGGGTTTACACGACAACACCCAAAAAGCCAAACTCGGCAATGAGGAAGGTTGCCAGGGTAAGGCTTACAAACCAGAAGGAAGTGAACGCATACATCCCGGGCGAAGGCCATAACCTCCAGGAACACTCCATAGTTCTCATCAGGGGCGGCAGGGTAAAAGACCTCCCTGGAGTCCGCTATCACCTCGTCCGTGGTGCTCTTGATACCTCCGGCGTTGACGGCCGGACACAGAGAAGGTCAAAGTACGGCGCAAAAAGGCCGAAAAAGTAACACTAAAGGAATAAGATAATGAGAAAATCAAAACCAAAGAAGAGGATTCTGTTACCGGATCCCAAGTATAAGGATCCCTATGTAACAAGGTTTGTCAATAATCTTATGTTCAACGGCAAGAAATCAATCGCCTACCAGATATTCTACGACTCGCTTGATATAGTTGGTGACAAGTTCAAGAGCGAAGGAAAATCCGCGCTCGAGATTTTCAAGCAGGCCCTCGAGAATGTTACGCCCCAGGTCGAAGTTAAGGCCCGGCGCGTAGGAGGTGCAACATTCCAGGTCCCGATGGAAATCAGGCCCGACCGTAAGGTCAGCATCAGCATGAAAAACATGATCTCCTTTGCACGCAAGAGAACCGGCCATTCAATGGCAGAGAGGCTGGCCGCTGAGCTGATGGCTGCATACAAACTCGAGGGAGGTGCCTATAAGAAAAAGGAAGATACCCACAGGATGGCAGAAGCCAACAAGGCTTTCGCACATTTCCGCTTCTGATAACGGCATTTGGCGGCAGTAAATGGATAAGAATCTGAAATATACCAGGAACATCGGGATCATGGCCCACATCGATGCCGGTAAGACCACCACTACAGAACGCATTCTGTTCTATACCGGTCGTACCCATCGCATGGGTGAGGTCCATGACGGAAATGCCCAGATGGACTGGATGGTTCAGGAACAGGAGAGAGGAATTACAATTACTTCAGCCGCCACAACTGCCTTCTGGAAATACAATGGTGAGGAATTCAAGATAAACATCATCGATACTCCCGGGCACGTAGACTTTACGGTTGAGGTGGAAAGATCGCTCAGGATACTCGACGGAGCTGTGGCTGTCTTCTGTGCCGTCGGCGGTGTTGAACCACAGTCGGAAACAGTATGGCGCCAGGCAAACAAATACGGCGTTCCAAGATTAGCCTTTGTCAATAAAATGGACCGCGCTGGTGCTGACTTTTACAGTGTCGTGCACCAGATAAGGGAGAAGCTCGGCTCAAACCCGGTTCCCGTACAGATACCGATCGGCGCAGAGGAGAACTTCCTTGGAATGGTCGACCTTATACAGATGAAAGCCATCGTCTACAATGACGATGAGACTCTCGGAACAAAATTCGATATACTGGAAGTGCCGGAGGATATGCGTGAGGAAGCAGAGGAATGGAGAGGCAAACTCGTTGAGGCAGTTGCCGAAGTTGATGACACCCTGCTCGCACGCTATGTCGAAGACCATGAGTCGATAACTCCCGAAGAGATTAAGACAGCCCTCAGAAAAGTTTCAATCGCAGGTCATGCAGTACCGGTGATTTGCGGAGCTGCCTTCAAGAACAAGGGTATTCAGAACCTTCTCGATGCGGTTATTGAATTCCTTCCATCACCCGTCGACATAGGCGCAGTGACAGGCAGGGATCCCAGGACTGATGAGGAAATCACACGCGAACCCGACGATGAAGCTCCCATGGCAGCCCTTGCCTTCAAGATAGCCACCGATCCGTTTGTCGGCAGACTTGTATATCTCCGTATCTATTCAGGTATTCTTCATGCAGGAGATACTGTCCTGAACGTCAGGACAGGAAAGAGGGAAAGGATAAACCGCCTTTACCAGATGCATGCCAACAAGCAGAATCCGAGGGAAAGCATCTCTGCCGGCGATATATGCGGAGGGGTCGGCTTCAAGGACCTCAAGACTGGAGATACACTTTGTGCAATACACAAGCCCATTGTTCTTGAATCGATGGACTTCCCGGAACCTGTGATCGGAGTGGCAATAGAACCAAGAACACAGGCCGATATAGATAAACTGGGGCTCGCACTGAACAAGCTTGCCGAGGAGGATCCGACTTTCCAGGTAAAAACTGATCCCGACAGCGGGCAGACTGTGATAAGCGGGATGGGTGAACTTCACCTCGAGATACTTATCGACAGGCTCAGGAGGGAATTCAATGTGGAATGCAACCAGGGCCCGCCGCAGGTTGCGTACAAGGAGGCCATTACAACTTCTGCCGAATTCCGCGAGGTCTTTAAGAAACAGACCGGGGGAAGAGGCAAGTTTGCTGATATTACCGTGGAGCTTTCTCCCGCGGACGAAGGTGTCAGGGGTCTCCAGTTTGTTAATGAAGTTAAGGGAGGCAATGTACCGAGGGAGTATATCCCTTCAGTAGAGAAGGGTTTCCGCGAATCGATGTCGAACGGACCCCTTGCAGGATTCCCTGTAGAGAGCTTAAAAGTAATATTAAAAGACGGTTCGTACCATCCGGTTGACTCCGATGCCCTCGCGTTTGAGATTGCTGCCAAGCAGGCATTCAGGCGTTTTGCAGGTAAATGCAATCCGGTATTGCTGGAGCCCATCATGCTCACGGAAGTAGTTACTCCCGAGGAATATGTGGGTGATGTGATCAGCGATTTCAACAGGCGGAGAGGCAAAGTGGAGGGTATGGAATCGAAAGCAGGTGCAAGGGTAATCAGGGCAAAAGTACCGCTGGCAGAAAAATTCGGCTATGTTACCGTACTCCGTACCCTTACCTCCGGAAGAGCAACTTCAACCATGGAGTTCTCTCACTACGAGGAGGTGCCTGAAGAAATAGCTAACAGAATTGTCGAAATCACAAAAGGAAAAATTCTTTAACAATGAGTCAGAAAATTCGTATCAAACTGAAATCCTACGATCACAACCTGGTGGATAAGTCTGCCGAGAAGATCGTTAAGACGGTTAAATCAACCGGCGCAGTTGTGAGCGGGCCTATCCCTCTTCCGACGCACAAAAAGATCTACACTGTCCTCAGGTCGCCGTTCGTGAACAAGAAGGCCAGGGAACAGTTCCAGCTTTCATCGTACAAAAGGCTGCTCGATATCTACAGTTCGACACCAAAGACGATAGATGCCCTTATGAAGCTCGAACTTCCCAGCGGAGTCGAAGTTGAAATTAAAGTGTGAAACCGGTAAAGATATACAGAGATGCAGGGACTAATAGGTAAAAAGGTGGGCATGACTTCTCTCTTCGACGAGGAAGGGAAGAATGTTGCTTGCACTGTTCTGCAGGCCGGCCCGTGTGTAGTCACACAGATCAAGACAGTTGATAAGGACGGCTATTATGCAGTACAGCTCGGTTTTGAGGACAAGAAGGAAAAACACTCCACAAAAGCTGAAACCGGACATTTCAAAAAATCCGGAACGGCTCCCAAGAAGAAAGTCGTCGAGTTCACAGGCTTTGCAGAAGGCCAGGTAAAGGAAGGCGAAGTGCTTACGGCCGAATTCTTCAGACCCGACAACTGGGTCGATGTCAGGGGATGGTCAAAGGGAAAAGGTTTCCAGGGCGTCGTGAGAAGGCATGGTTTCAGCGGTGTGGGCGGACAGACCCACGGCCAGCATAACAGGGGAAGAGCTCCCGGTTCAATGGGCGCTTCATCATTCCCTTCAAGGGTGCTTCCCGGTATGAGAATGGCAGGCCGGATGGGAAATAACAAGGTGATGTCTATCAGCATGAAGGTGATGAAGCTTATGCCTGAAAATAATATACTTATAGTGAGAGGATCAGTTCCCGGTCCGAAAGGTGGTTACGTAATAATTACAAAATAATGGAACTAGCTGTTGTTAATATTAATGGTAAGGAAACCGGAAGGAAAGTTAAGCTTAACGATTCCATTTTCGGTATAGAGCCCAACGACCACGCTATCTACCTTGACACAAGGCAGTACATGGCAAACCAGCGCCAGGGCACACACAAGGCCAAGGAGCGCGGCGAAGTTGAAGCCAGTACCAGGAAGATAAAGAGGCAGAAGGGGACAGGTACAGCACGTGCCGGCAGCCTTAAGAACCCTGTCTTCAGGGGAGGCGGCAGGATCTTCGGACCGAGACCAAGGTACTACGGATTCAAACTTAACAGGAAAGTGAAGGAACTGGCAAGGAAATCAGCACTTTCGTACAAGGCTTCGTCAAATAATATTATTATCGTCGAGGACTTCTCTCTCGAAGCTCCGAAAACGAAGGAAATGGTCAAAATGGAAGCGAATCTGAATATTGCAGATAAAAAATCGCTGTTTGTTTTACCAGAACAAAATAAAAATATATATTTGTCAGCCCGAAATACGCAAGGGGTTGAAGTTGTAACAGCCAGTGAGTTAAACACTTATGAGATTATGAAGGCTTCGACTCTGGTGCTTGTGGAGAGCGCAATTGACGTTTTGCAGGCAACTTTTGAAAACTAGAAAAAACTGAGTGATGAATATTCTGCTTAAACCGATTGTAACGGAAAAAATGACAAAACAGGGCGATACTCATAATCGCTATGGCTTTGTCGTTGCCAGAAACGCAAACAAACTGCAGATAAAAAAGGCCGTAGAGGAACTTTATGGTGTTACTGTCGCTGAAGTCAATACCATGCGCTATGGCGGAAAAGTGAAGACCCGGAATACCAAATCTGGCCTACTCGTGGGCAAAACAGTCTCCGTTAAAAAAGCTGTTATCACTCTCGCGGAAGGCAGTAAGATAGATTTCTATAGCAATATTTAACGAACAATATGGCAGTCAGAAAGATCAAACCTGTAACACCAGGTCAGAGAAACAAGATCGTAAGTGCTTTTGACAACATCACCAGCACGACGCCGGAGAAATCCCTCCTCCGACCGCACCGCAAATCAGGAGGAAGGAATGTTAACGGCCACAGGACTATGAGGTACATCGGAGGCGGTCATAAAAAGATGTACAGGGTCATCGATTTTCAGAGGAACAAAGATGACATCCATGCAACGGTAAAATCAATAGAGTACGATCCCAACAGGTCATCAAGGATCGCACTCGTTGTTTATGAGGATGGCGAAAAGAGATATATCGTCGCCCCGCAGGGCTTGCAGGTAGGACATAAGATCCTTTCCGGGAAGACTGCCACGCCGGAAATCGGTAACACAATGTACCTGAGCGATATTCCGCTTGGTACCATAGTTCATAATATAGAGCTCAAGCCGGGTAAGGGCGCCGCCATGGCAAGGAGCGCAGGAACCTATGCCCAGCTGTCGGCACGCGAAGGTAAATACGCCATTATCAAGCTTCCTTCGGGAGAAACGAGGATGGTCCTTACCGAATGCCGGGCAACGATAGGCACTGTTTCAAATGCCGACCACAACCTTGAGAAATCGGGAAAGGCCGGACGCTCACGCTGGCAGGGACGCCGTCCCCGCACAAGAGGTGTTGTGATGAATCCCGTTGACCACCCTATGGGAGGCGGCGAAGGACGTGCATCAGGAGGCCACCCGCGCTCACGAAAGGGCATACCTGCAAAAGGCTTCAAGACAAGAGACAGGAAAAAGTATTCCGCAAAACACATATTGGAGAGAAGGAAAAAATAACTGATTTACTATGAGCAGATCGATTAAAAAAGGACCTTTTATTGAATTTAAGCTTGAGAAGAGAGTTCTTGAGATGAATGACAGCGGGAAAAAATCAGTCATCAAGACATGGTCAAGAAGATCGGTTATTTCACCCGACTTTGTCGGACATACCATAGCAGTTCATAACGGAAACAAATTCATCCCTGTTTACATCACCGAGAACATGGTTGGCCATAAGCTCGGGGAATTTGCTCCCACACGTACCTTCAGGGGTCACTCGGGAAATAAATAACAGGTGTAAACACTGAAAAATCATTACAGCAATGGGTGCAAGAAAAAGAAATTCAGCTGAAGCGAGAAAAGAAGCAGCAAAAGCAAAATACCAGGCAGTTCTGAGAAACTGCCCGACCTCCCCGAGAAAAATGAGGCTTATGACCGGTCTTATCAGCGGAAAAGAAGTCAACAAAGCCCTCGACATACTCAGGTACAGCTCCCAGGAGGCATCACGCAGGCTTGAGAAGCTGCTCCTCTCTGCCATTGCAAACTGGCAGTCGAAAAATGAGGGTGTAAGGGTGGAAGACAGCAATCTTTACGTGAAAACAGTCCATGTCGATGGCGGACGTACAATGAAAAGACTGCAGACAGCTCCCCAGGGAAGAGCCTACAGGTTGAGAAAAAGATCCAACCATGTTACTCTTGTGCTCGACAGCATTGTTAAGGAAGAAGTTGAAAATACAACAAAATAATACAGATGGGACAAAAAGTAAATCCGATAGGCAACAGACTAGGTATAATTAAGGGCTGGGATTCAAACTGGTACGGCGGAAAAGACTTCTCCGGCAAGCTCGTCGAGGATACAAGGATAAGGGAATACCTTAGCGCAAGGCTCGCCAAGGCAAGCATATCAAAGATCATCATCGAAAGAACACTTAAGCTCATTACCGTTACCGTCAACACAGCCCGCCCGGGAATCATAATAGGCAAGGGAGGACAGGAAGTGGATAAGCTTAAGGAGGAACTGAAGAAGATCACAAAGAAAGAGGTCCAGATAAATATTTTCGAGGTTAAACGCCCCGAGCTCGATGCCAATATCGTAGGGAACAACATTGCAAGACAGGTAGAAGGAAAGATCTCCTACCGGCGGGCAATAAAAATGTCTATTGCTTCCACGATGAGAATGGGTGCCGAAGGGATCAAGGTTGTCATCTCCGGACGTCTGGGTGGTGCAGAAATGGCAAGGACTGAAACATACAAGGAGGGACGTATCCCGCTCCATACCTTCAGGGCCGACATAGACTATGCACTTGCTGAGGCACACACAAAGGTTGGGCTTATCGGAATAAAGGTCTGGATTTGCAACGGTGAGGTGTACGGAAAGAGGGATCTCAGCCCCAATATCGGTGCCAGGAATGCCAAGAACAAGAGCATGAAGAGAAAGGGGAAGGAAAGATCCAAATAACTGATTCAATAATTTTTAAGATATACTGCAATGTTACAACCAAAGAGGTCCAAATTCAGGAGAGCCCAGAAGGGGAAGATGAAAGGCAATGCGCAGAGGGGCAACCGGCTTGCTTTCGGTTCGTTCGGTATAAAGGCTCTTGAGCAGAGCTGGATCACCGGAAGGCAGATCGAAGCAGCCCGTCAGGCAGTGACCCGTCATATGAAGCGTGAAGGACAGCTGTGGATCAGGGTTTTCCCCGACAAGCCCATAACCAAGAAGCCTGCTGAGGTACGTATGGGTAAGGGTAAAGGCGCTCCCGAAGGATTTGTTGTGCCCGTAACACCGGGAAGGATACTTATGGAAGCAGAAGGCGTCTCCTACGAGGTTGCACGTGAAGCCCTGCGCCTGGGAGCCCAGAAGCTGCCGATAACAACAAAGTTTGTGGTACGCCCCGATTACGTTGAGTAAAAAACAATACAGCGATGAAGATATCAGAAATAAGGGAACTAAGCACACCCGACCTTCTTGAAAGGATCGATACCGAGAGGACTATGCTTGTTCGCATGAAAATGAACCATGCTATCACTCCGCTCGACAACCCTCAGAAGCTTAAGCAGGCCAAGCTTACCATCGCCCGCCTGCTTACCGAACTGCGGACCAGGGAATCAAAACAGAAATCAAAATAAGCCGTATCAGCAATGGAAAGGAATCTCAGAAAAGAACGAATCGGAGTTGTTGTCAGCAATAAAATGGACAAGTCGATCGTCGTTGCCGTAAAAAGAAAGGTAAAACACCCGATTTACGGCAAGTTCATCAACACAACAAAAAAGCTGATGGCCCATGATGAGGAAAACTCATGCAATATAGGCGATACTGTACGTATTTCGGAGACCAGGCCTCTGAGCAAGAACAAAGCCTGGAGATTGGTGGAAATAATTGAAAGAGCTAAGTAATCATGATACAGCAGGAAACAAGGCTGACAGTAGCCGATAATTCAGGCGCCAAGGAGGTGTTGTGCATCAGGGTGCTCGGCGGCAGCAAGAAAAGGTATGCCACTGTAGGCGACAAGATAGTGGTAAGCGTGAAATCAGCCCTTCCCTCAGGTGAAGCAAAAAAGGGAACCGTAAGCAGGGCAGTCGTTGTAAGAACAAAGAAGGAAATACGCCGCTCCGACGGATCCTATATAAGGTTCGACGACAATGCAGTGGTTCTGCTCACGAACCAGGACGAGGTAAGGGGAACACGTATCTTCGGCCCTGTGGCCAGGGAACTTCGCGACAAGTACATGAAGATCGTTTCACTTGCACCTGAAGTATTGTAACATTTAACTACGAAGCGATGCAGAAGAAAATACATATCAAGAAGGGTGACACGGTTATGGTGATAACCGGTGAGTCAAAAGGCCAGAAAGGCAGGGTCCTGGAAGTTATCAGGGACAAGAACAAGGCTATCGTTGAGGGGATCAACATGGTTTCGAAGCATACGAAGCCTCATTCCAAGGCACCCCAGGGAGGGATAGTGAAAAAGGAAGCCCCGGTACACCTGTCAAACCTGATGCTGCTGGATCCTTCTTCAGGAAAGCCGACACGCATCGGAAAGAGGCTGAACGATAAAAGTAAACTGGTACGTTATTCTAAAAAATCAGGAGAGGAGATCAAGTGATGTATACACCTGCACTTAAGAAAAAGTATAGCGACGAGATAGTTCCTGCGTTGATGAAGGAATTTGGTTACAAAACCGTAATGCAGGTCCCGAAACTCGAGAAAATAGTAATTAACCAGGGCGTGGGCCAGGCTATTGCAGACAAAAAACTGCTTGAGTCAGGGGTTAAGGAATTGTCTGATATTGCAGGGCAGAAAGCCATTCTCACATATTCCTCAAAGGACATCTCCAACTTCAAGCTGAGAAGGAACATGCCTATCGGGATTATGGTTACTCTCAGGAAGGAAAGGATGTATGAGTTCCTTGAGAGACTTGTTGCGGTAGCTCTTCCCCGTATCCGCGATTTCAAGGGCATAAGTGCCAAACTCGACGGTCGTGGAAACTATACCCTTGGTATTACTGAGCAGATAATATTCCCGGAGATCGACCTCGACAAGGTCACAAAGATCATGGGACTCCAGGTTACCTTCGTTACGTCTGCAAAAACAGATGAGGAAGCCCTGTCTCTGCTGAAGAACTTCGGTTTACCGTTTAAAACTTCTAAAAACTGATTATATGGCTAAGGAATCAATGAAAGCCCGCGAGGTCAAGCGCGCTAAACTGGCACAGAAATATGCTGCCAAGAGGTCGCAGCTCAAATCCGAAGGCAATTATGTGGCGCTGAGCCGGCTTCCGAGGAACTCAAATCCCAACAGGCAGCGGAACAGGTGCAAGCTTACCGGCCGTACAAGAGGCTACATGAGGCAGTTTGGCATCAGCAGGATAACCTTCAGGGAAATGGCATCTCAGGGCCTTATACCCGGAGTAAAGAAAGCCAGCTGGTAATTAACTAATAACTAATAATATAATAAGAATCATAATATGACTGATCCAATTGCTGATTTACTGACCAGGATAAGAAATGCCATCATGGCCGGACATAAAATTGTGGAGGTGCCGGCTTCCGGTCTGAAGAAGGAAATTGCCAGGATACTGTTTGAAAAAGGCTATATCCTCAGCTATAAGGTTATTGAAGGCAAAACACCGCAGGGTGTCCTGAAGATAGCTCTCAAGTACAACCAGAAGAGCAAGAAGCCCGCTATTAAGGAACTTCAGCGCATCAGCCGTCCCGGGCTCAGACATTATGCCGCTGCCGACGAGATGCCGAGAGTGCTTAACGGACTGGGGATAGCAATAATCTCAACTTCCAGGGGTCTTATGACCGACAAGGAGGCAAAGAAGGAAAACATAGGTGGTGAAGTGTTGTGTTACGTTTATTAAAAGGAGGAGAACCAATGTCACGTATAGGAAAATTACCTGTTTACCTGCCCAAGGGAGTCACTGTAAGCATCAGCGGCGACAATGTGGTCAGCGTAAAAGGACCCCTGGGCGAACTGACCAGGAGTGTTGACAAGGACCTGACAATCAAGGTTGAAGACAACCAGCTGATAATCGACAGGCCATCGGATTCCAAGAGCCACAAGTCCCTTCACGGACTCTACCGCGCACTTATTGCCAATATGGTTACAGGCGTTTCGCAGGGATACAGGAAGGACCTCGAACTCGTAGGAGTAGGTTATCGCGCCGAAGCCAAAGGCCAGCTTCTTGAAATGAGCCTTGGATACTCCCACGACATCATCCTGCAGCTTCCCAGCGAAGTAAAGATAGAAACCAAAACCGAGAGAAGGAGCAATCCGATTATTACGCTTAAGAGCATCGACAAGCAGCTCATTGGTCATGTGGCCGCAAAGATCAGGTCACTGCGCCCGCCGGAACCATACAAGGGCAAGGGTATCAAGTTTGTCGGTGAACAGCTGAGAAGGAAAGCAGGTAAATCGGCAAGTGTTTAACTTGTATATAACCAGGTAAAAGTTTAAAGAAATGGCCCTGACAAAATTTGAAAAAAGAACCAGGATCAAAATGAGGATCCGGAAAAAGATAAGCGGTACCCCCGAAATACCCAGGCTGGCTGTATTCCGCAGCAACAAGCAGATATATGTGCAGGTGGTTGACGACACGAGCAAGACCACTCTCCTGGCAGTTTCCTCGAGGGAGAAGGAAGTTGCCGGCAAGTCTGCAGGCATAAAGAAAACAGAACAGGCTAAGCTTGTTGGAAAACTCCTGGCAGAGAAATGCAGGGAAAAAGGGATCGGTTCCGTAGTTTTCGACAGAAGCGGTTATAAATATCATGGCAGAGTAAAATCATTGGCTGAAGCAGCCCGCGAAGGCGGATTAAAATTCTAGTGAATCATGGCAGAAGGTATAAGAAAAGTAAAAACCAGCGACCTTGAGCTCAAGGACAGGCTCGTAAGCATTCAGAGAGTTACAAAGGTTACAAAGGGAGGCCGTACATTCAGCTTCTCGGCTATTGTCGTTGTGGGAAATGAAAACGGAATAGTGGGGCACGGCCTCGGAAAGGCAAGTGAAGTCACGACAGCCATAGCTAAAGGCATTGAGGACGCCAAAAAGAACCTTATTAAAGTGCCTGTGATCAACGGAACCATACCTCATGAGCAGACAGCCAAGTTCGGAGGCGCCAGGGTATTTGTCAAGCCTGCATCTGAAGGTACCGGTGTGAAGGCAGGAGGTGCAATGCGTGCCGTACTCGAGAGCGTGGGAGTCAAGAACGTGCTTGCAAAATCAAAGGGCTCTTCGAACCCCCACAACCTGGTGAAGGCAACTTTTGCAGCTCTTCTTGAAATGCGCGATCCCTACGCAATAGCAGAACACAGAGGTGTGAAAATGGAAAAAGTTTTTAACGGCTAGCAACATTTATTGAAATGGCAAAGATTCGTATAACCCAGGTTAAAAGCAGGAACGGCAAGCCCGAAAGACAGAAAAGGACACTTGATGCCCTCGGCATTCATAAGCTGAATCACAGCGTTGAACTCGAAGCAACACCCCAGATCCTTGGGATGGTGAAGAAGATCGGGCACCTGGTAAAAGTTGAAAATATTTAAGGTATTTTACATATTTAAGATATAAGATAATGGATCTGAGTAATTTAAAACCTGCAAGAGGCTCGGTGAAAAAGAACAAGCGTTTGGGCCGCGGACAGGGTTCCGGAAAAGGCGGAACCTCCACAAGGGGACATAAAGGCGCCAAATCGCGTTCAGGTTACAGCAAGAAAATCGGTTTCGAAGGCGGCCAGATGCCCCTTCAGAGGAGAGTGCCGAAATACGGTTTCCAGAACATATCCCGGAAGGAATACAAGGGCATTAACATTGGTGTCCTTCAGACCCTTGCAGAAAAGAACAAAATCGACAGGATCGATATTGAAGTACTTGTTAAGGCAGGTCTGGTTTCGAAAAACGCCCAGGTTAAGATCCTCGGGAAAGGCACACTCGATAAAAAGCTTGAAGTGCATGCTCATGCATTCAGCAAATCGGCTGTGGCAGCGATCGAAGCAAAAAACGGAACCGTCGTAAAACTGTAATTTCATGAGATTCTTTCAGACCATAAAGAACATCTTCAAGATCGAAGACCTCAGGGCAAGACTCCTTTACACCCTTGCTATAATAATGCTTTACAGGCTGGGGAAATATGTTTCCCTGCCGGGCATAAACCCTGAGTATCTTACGAACCTTCAGGCAAATACCTCCTCCGGTATAATGGGGCTCTTTGACATGTTCTCGGGCGGTGCGTTCTCACAGGCATCAATATTTGCCCTGGGCATTATGCCCTATATATCCGCCTCAATCGTGGTCCAGCTGCTCGGTATCGTCTTCCCGTATTTCCAGAAGCTTCAGAAAGAAGGTGAAAGCGGAAGAAGGAAGATGAACCAGTATACGAGGTATCTGACAGTTATTATTCTCATCCTGCAGGCTCCCACATACCTTATAAGCCTTACCCGCACACTCGACGCCAACGCTTTTGTACTTACTGGCGCCTACCAGAGGTTCTTCATGATATCGTCAACGGTAATCCTCACAGCAGGAACCATCTTCGTGATGTGGCTCGGGGAAAAGATCACCGACAAGGGTATAGGTAACGGTATCTCGCTTATCATTATGATCGGTATCGTAGCCAGGCTCCCGCAGAACTTCCTTTTTGAAGCCGGTACAAGGATGGATGGCGCAGGAGGACCAATTGCCCTAATAGCTGAACTTGTACTGTGGTTTGTGGTTATTCTCGGAACAATACTTCTGGTTCAGGGCACTCGAAGGGTGCCGGTACAGTATGCCCGGCGAATAATCGGGAACAAGCAATACGGAGGTGTCCGCCAGTATATCCCACTGAAGGTGAATGCTGCCGGAGTCATGCCCATAATCTTCGCCCAGGCGATAATGATGGTGCCCATGCTGATAGCAGGCTTCCGCGACCAGAGCTCAGGCTTCGTGGTGACATTCTCGAATATCTACGGGTTCTGGTATAACTTTGTAACCGCACTGCTCATAATTGCTTTTACCTATTTCTACACGGCTATCACTATTAACCCTGTCCAGATGGCGGAGGATATGAAAAAGAACGGGGGCTTCATACCGGGGATCAAACCGGGAAGGAAGACAGTTGAATTCTTCGACATGATAATGTCGAGGATCACATTCCCGGGATCAATATTCCTGGCAATAATTGCGATACTTCCGGCAATAGCCGTAATAGCCGGTGTAACACCGCAGTTTGCTCAGTTTTATGGCGGAACGTCTCTTCTGATTCTTGTCGGAGTAGTGCTCGACACACTTCAGCAGATCGAGAGCCACCTGCTTATGCGTCACTATGACGGACTTATGAAATCGGGCCGCGTGAAGGGAAGATCGGGTGCGGTTACCTCGATATAAACAGGCATTTACGTTCTTTGATGTTGTATTTGAAGACTGATGAAGAGGTCGGGTTGTTAAGGGAAAGCAACATGCTGGTGTCGAAAACGCTGGCTGAAGTTGCAAAACATATTAAGCCCGGAATTTCAACTCTTTATCTCGACGGTTTAGCGGAGGAATTCATCCGTGACCATAATGCAGTTCCTGCATTCAAAGGATACGGAGGCTTCCCGAATACTCTCTGCACATCAGTCAATGAAGAGGTTGTCCACGGGATACCGTCATCCTATGAACTGAAGGATGGCGATATAATCTCGATAGACTGCGGGGTTATCCTTAACGGATGGTATGGCGACAGCGCCTATACTTTTTCTGTTGGAGAGATAACGGATGCTGTTGCAAGGCTGCTCGAATATACGAAAGCCAGCCTTGAGGAAGGTGTAAAGGCAGCTGTTGCAGGGAACAGGATCGGGGATATCTCGCATGCCGTACAGGTAAAAGCCGAAAGCGGAGGATTCTCGGTTGTGAGGGAACTGGTCGGACACGGTATCGGCAGGAAGCTGCACGAACCCCCTGAGGTGCCGAACTTCGGGAAACAGGGTACGGGGCCGAAAATGGATAAAGGCCTGGTGATATGCATCGAACCGATGATCAACCTTGGGAAAAAGGAAACCCTTCAGATGAGCGATGGATGGACAATCAGAACCGCTGACGGCATGCCTTCAGCGCATTATGAGTATGCCGTGGCCGTAAACAGGGGCAGGGCAGACGTGCTGACAACATTTGATTTCATAGAGGAAGTTTTAAGTAAAATGTAAATCGTATGGCCAAACAACCATCAATTGAGCAGGACGGGACTATCATCGAAGCCCTCTCAAATGCCATGTTCAGGGTTGAACTTGAGAACGGGCATGTGATAACAGCGCATATCTCGGGCAAAATGAGGATGCACTATATTAAGATCCTGCCAGGTGACAAGGTTAAGGTTGAAATGTCGCCCTACGATCTGACTAAAGGAAGAATTACATTCAGGTATAAATAGAAACACATAGGTCGCAATGAAAGTAAGAGCATCTGTAAAGAAGCGCAGCGCTGACTGCAAGATTGTCAGGAGAAAAGGGCGCATTTACATTATAAACAAGAAAAATCCCAAGTTCAAACAGAGACAGGGATAATTTTAACTATTTTTGCAACTCAATTTTAAGAAAGTAAAATATGGCACGAATTGTTGGTGTTGATTTACCAAGACATAAAAGGGGTGTGGTTGGCCTTACCTACATCTACGGTGTCGGAAGAAGTATCGCACAGAAGGTACTCGACGAAGCAGGTGTAGACAGGAACGTCAAGGTTGAGGAGTGGACTGACGAACAGATAAACAGCATCCGCCGCATCCTGAACGAGAATTTTAAACTCGAGGGAGAGCTCCGTTCTGAAACACAGATGAACATAAAGCGCCTTATGGATATTGGTTGTTACCGCGGGGTACGCCACAGGCTTGGATTGCCGGTCAGGGGACAGAGTACGAAAAACAATGCCAGAACCCGCAAAGGCAGGAAAAAAACCGTTGCAAACAAGAAGAAAGCTACTAAATAAATAAACTATGGCAAAGAAGACTGGTGCATTAAAGAAGAGGATTGTCAAGGTAGAACCTACCGGCCAGGCACATATTCATTCATCATTCAATAATCTGATAGTTACCCTTACAAACAATTCCGGACAGGTGATCTCATGGGCTTCATCAGGGAAGATGGGTTTCAAGGGTTCAAAGAAGAATACTCCCTACGCCGCCCAGATGGCTTCAGAAGAATGCGGAAAAGTAGCTTACGATCTGGGACTGAGAAAAGTAAAGGTTTTTGTGAAGGGACCGGGATCGGGACGTGAATCCGCTATCCGGGCAATCTCAAACACCGGGATCGAGGTGACCGAAATCATCGACGTTACACCGATGCCTCACAACGGATGCCGTGCACCAGGGAGGAGAAGAGTTTAATATGATTGCGGATTGCGGATTTGAGATTGCGGATTTAAATCCGAAATCAACAATCCGAAATCCGAAATAAAGAAAAATAGGTAAGTTCAAAAATTCATAAAAGACAATGGCAAGATATATCGGCCCAAAATCAAGAGTCGCCAGAAAATTCGGTGAGCCAATCTACGGACCCGACAAACATCTCGAAAGAAAGAATTTCCCTCCCGGACAGCACGGGGTAAACAAAAAGAGGAAGAAAACTTCCGAATACGGTGTTCAGCTAAGAGAGAAGCAGAAAGCAAAATATACCTACGGGGTGCTGGAGCGCCAGTTCAGGAACACATTCGAGAAAGCATCAAGGTCAAAAGGCGTAACCGGAGAGGTTCTCCTTCAGCTCCTTGAATCACGCCTCGACAATGTGGTATACAGGCTTGGCGTAGCCCCTTCCAGGTCGTCAGCCCGTCAGCTCGTGTCGCACCGTCATATTACCGTTAACGGACAGGTTGTCAATATACCTTCTTTCCAGCTCAGGCCCGGCGATATCATCGGTGTACGCGAAAAGTCCAAATCCCTCGAAACGATAGTCGATTCGCTCACCACAAGGAAAGCTTCAAGGCTCACATGGCTCGAATGGGATGAAACACAAATGGCAGGCAAGTTCATGAATGTGCCTGAACGCACTGACATCCCTGAAGATATAAGGGAACAGCTTATCGTTGAATTGTATTCGAAGTAATATTATATAATAAATCCTATGGCCATATTATCATTCCAGAAGCCCGACAAAGTAATAATGCTGGAAGCGGACCACAAGCTCGGCAAATTCGAGTTTCGTCCACTTGAACCTGGCTATGGTATTACCGTTGGTAATGCCCTGAGAAGAATACTTCTCTCATCTCTCGAGGGTTTTGCCATTACCACTGTCAAGATAGACGGTATCGACCACGAGTTTTCCACCATTACCGGCGTAATGGAAGATGTGACCGAGATCATCCTTAACCTCAAGCAGGTAAGATTTAAAAGAACCGTGGATGATGTTGATCATGAGAAAGTTACAGTAAAGATCCATAACAAGGAGACCTTCAGGGCCGGCGATCTGAACAATTCTCTAAGCGGATTCGAAGTACTTAATCCCGAGCTGGTATTGTTCAGGATGGAACCCGACGTCAAGCTTCACCTGGAGCTTACGGTGAACAAGGGTCGCGGATATGTTCCTGCCGAGGAAAATGAACCTGCCGATGCTGAGTTCGGACTGATAGCTATTGACTCCATTTTCACACCTGTTAGAAATGTGAAATATTCGGTCGAGAACTACCGTGTTGAAGAAAAAACAGACTACGAAAAGCTTCTTTTCGAGATCGAGACCGACGGATCCATACATCCCAAGGATGCCCTTAAGGAAGCTGCAAAGATCCTCATATATCATTTCATGCTTTTCTCAGATGAAAAGATAACTCTCGATTCTGACGATAAGATGGCCAATGAGGAATTCGACGAGGAAGTTCTTCACATGAGGCAGCTGCTAAAGACCAAGCTTATAGACCTCGACCTTTCAGTAAGAGCTTTGAACTGCCTCAAGGCTGCCGAAGTGGAAACCCTTGGCGACCTGGTAAAATTCAACAAGAACGACCTGCTCAAATTCAGGAACTTCGGGAAGAAATCACTTACTGAACTCGATGAACTGCTTGAATCAATGAGCCTTTCATTCGGTATGGATGTAAGCAAGTACAAGTTAGACAAAGATTAAACTGATAATTGGGAAGAGAATACAGCAATGCGACATTCAAGAGTAATAAATCATCTGGGGAGAACGAGCGCACACAGGAATGCAATGCTCGCAAACATGGCCGTATCGCTTATCATGCATAAGAGGATCACCACTACCACAGCCAAGGCCAAAGCCCTCAAGACATACGTGGAACCCGTGATAACAAAGTCAAAGGAAGATTCAACCTCCTCCAGGAGAGAGGTTTTCAGCTTCCTCAAGGACAAGAAGGCGGTTGTCGAACTCTTCAGGGAAATATCCCCGAAGATAGCCGGCAGACCCGGGGGCTATACACGTATCCTTAAGACGGGAAACAGGATCGGCGACAATGCCGAAATGTGTATCCTTGAGCTGGTTGACTACAACGAAGCCATGCTCGGAACCGGTGAAGCTGCAAAAGCTAAAACCACAAGGAGAAGGAGAGCTTCGGGCAAGAAGAAAGCTGAGGCCGGCGATGCTGAAAAGACAGCTGTAACCGCCAAAGCTGCAGCCGAAAGCGAAGCACCGGCTGCGGAAAATGCCCCTGAAGAGGAAAAATAGGCTTAATAATATTTACGCTGAAAGGGATAGGCCATTATGGTCGTTATCCCTTTTTTTGTATATTGCATGGATGTTTAATATAAAATTAATTACCTATGGGTCAAATAGTTAGTGTTCATGCCCGTGAAATTCTAGATTCTCGCGGGAATCCTACCATTGAAGTTGACGTACAAACTCAGAGCGGTTATTTCGGAAGAGCTGCCGTTCCATCCGGAGCTTCGACAGGCGAAAACGAAGCACTTGAGCTCAGAGACGGTGATAAAGCACGTTATCTTGGAAAAGGCGTTTTGAAGGCAGTTCATAATGTAAATAATGTAATTGCTGAAGAGATAGTTGGAATGGACGTCACCGATCAGGCCGGGATAGACAAAAAAATGATCGACCTTGACGGGACCAAAACAAAGAGTAATCTGGGAGCCAATGCAATCCTCGGCGTTTCTCTTGCCGTGGCAAAGGCAGCTGCAACATATCACGGACTTCCCCTGTTCAGGTATATCGGCGGTTCAAATGCAGTCACGTTGCCGGTGCCGATGATGAACATCATTAACGGAGGTTCGCATTCCGATGCGCCTATTGCTTTCCAGGAGTTCATGATCAGGCCTGTGGGTGCTCCGAATTTCAGGGAAGGTCTCAGGATGGGAGCAGAAGTATTTCACTCCCTGAAGAAAGTGCTTAAGGGACGCGGACTGAGCACTGCAGTAGGTGATGAGGGTGGCTTTGCTCCGACACTGGGCGGTACTGAAGATGCTCTGGAAACTATCATAAAAGCTATTACGGAGGCCGGATATAAAGCCGGTTCCGACATAATGATCGCGCTCGACTGCGCTGCATCCGAATTCTATAAGGACGGAATTTACAACTACTCAAAATTTGAGGGACCCAAGGGTGCCAGGAGAACTTCAAAGGAGCAGGTTGACTATTTAGAACAGCTGATCAGCAAATATCCTATCGACTCTGTTGAAGACGGTATGGCTGAAGGAGACTGGGATGGCTGGAAGATGCTTACGGACAGGATAGGGAATAAATGCCAGGTAGTGGGCGACGATGTCTTTGTCACTAACGTCGAATACCTGAAGAAGGGCATCGACATGGGATGTGCTAACTCTATCCTCATAAAGGTCAACCAGATAGGTTCGCTGACTGAAACCCTTGCCTGTATCGAGATGGCTCACAGGGCAGGGTACACAACAGTTACTTCTCACCGATCAGGTGAAACTGAAGATTCAACCATCGCAGATATAGCTGTGGCTACAAATTCGGGACAAATAAAGACCGGTTCATGCAGCCGCACCGACAGGATTGCCAAATACAACCAGCTTCTCAGAATAGAGGAAATGCTGGGCGATCTGGCTGTTTACGGATATAAGAAATAACATCTATTCACACCATTGTATTCCCCCTTCCTGGTAATCCAGGTTGGGGGAATTTCTTAATAATCTTTTAGTTAATAATTCGGTATTGGTTCGTTGTGGTTCGTACCTCTCCCCAACCTCCCGTTGAGGCGGGACAAGCTCTCCCCCAGGAGGGAGGGGCTAAGAACTTATTCGAAATTTAAAGTCCCCCTCTCTCTTGGGAGAGGGGGATTTAGGGGGAGAGGTAAGACAACCAGGAGATAAAGATTCCTCCCGGCAAGTTATTCCTGATGAATTGTAGCCCGGATTCAGTGCAAGGGTCGATAGCTCTCAAATGGACAAGGTTTTAGCATATCCTGATAAAGCATAGAATCATATATCCAAACATTCCGACGTTATCAACAATTGTTGATAACTCCTGTTCATATCGGGTTTACAACAAGGAACACCTTAAATTGCTTTTTAAGGATTCCTGGATTATATTTGACTTATCGGGTGAGCGATAAAGGGCTGCTCGAACGATGTGGAACCGGAAAAGATTACTTAACTGAAATACGATCCGGTTCATTCAGACCTTCGGGTCTGCGCATCAAGAGAGCCGAAGCCTGGACAAAAGGAACCTGGTCCCCGACCAGCCCCGGATGTTCAGCAGGTCGCAGAAAACCGGAAACGTTCTTTCAGCGACTGGGTCACAGGGCCTCAGGGAAACAAAGGGCTTCGGCCCTGAGTGAACTGAAACTGGTGCCGGATCCTCCGGGAAACGGCCACCGGAGCCTGAAGGACACTTCGTCCCGGAAAGTCCCGCCGAAAGACGGGAACAAAAGGACAGCCGGAAAGACCTGCCATAAAAAGCAGGACTGGAACGCCAGGGGTTGCAAAACCAGATCGTAAGACCTGTAATGCAACCGGCCGGAATAACAGTAACCCGACGCCGTTAACGGCTTCGGCCGGAAACGGTGAATGGGAACTACTCCTCGCGAATAGTTCCCATTATTGTTTTATACCCCCCACAGGTAAGAACTTAATATTTAAACCGTCATTGCGAGTCCCGCCACCACCTTCGCTAAAGCTACGGTGGTCAATGGCGGGACGAAGCAATCTGTCTCTTCATTACCTTATCTTTCTTTCTTGAATCTTTTATCTCTTATCTTTGGTCCTGAGTCCTGGGTGCTGGGTCCTGGGTCTTTTATCTTTTATCTTTTGTCTTTTTATGTCTTATTCAGGTTTAAACAGTTTTATCGCAGCCCTCGAAAGGCAGAATGAACTACTCAGGATAAGGTCTTTTGTTGATCCTGTACTGGAAATAACAGAAGTCACCGACCGTATTTCAAAATCAGGAGGTAAAGCACTCCTCTTCGAAAATACGGGTACTTCATTCCCTGTCCTTATCAATGCCTTCGGCTCCGAAAAAAGGATGGCAGCTGCAACAGGCAGGAAAGACCTGGACGATGCAGCCCGTGAGGTCACAGAAACATTCTCACTGATCAGCGGTCCTGCGAAAGGGCTACGGGGAAAAATATCCTCGATACCTTCACTATTGAGGATCAGGCACCTCCTTCCGTCGCGGAGAAGGGGACGGGGAAGGTGCCAGCAAATCATTCACAACGATCCCGACCTGTCTTTACTACCTGTGTTAAAATGCTGGCCCTTTGATGGCGGACGTTTCATTACTCTTCCTTTGGTCCATACAGTGCACCCTGTAACTGGAAGGACAAATGTCGGAATGTACAGGATGCAGATCCTGGACAGCCGGACAACAGCCATGCACTGGCAGCGTCATAAAACAGGTGCAGCCCATTTTGCAGAATGGAAAAAGACAGGGATGAAGATGCCAGTCACCGTTACACTGGGGGGAGACCCGGTTTATACCTACGCAGCTACGGCTCCCTTGCCAGAGAATATCGACGAATATATACTTGCGGGATTTCTGAGAAAGAGAAAGGTTAAACTGGTAAAATGCCTTACGAACGACCTTTATGTTCCTGCCGACGCCGACATAGTTATTGAAGGATATGTCGATCCGGCAGAGGATCCGGTAACCGAAGGACCCTTTGGCGACCATACAGGCTACTACTCCCTTGAGGATCTCTACCCAGGATTCCATGTTACCTGTTTAACACATTCGGAGGAAGCCGTCTACCCTGCTACAATCGTCGGTATTCCTCCCATGGAGGATAAATGGCTTGCACTTGCAACGGAAAAGATGTTTCTCTCTCCTCTCAGGCTGGTGATAGTGCCGGAAGTGCTGGATTTCCATATGCCGGCCGCAGGCGTTGCCCACAACCTGCTCATAGTTAAAATCACGAAAACCTGGCCTGGACAGGGAAAGAAAGTGATAAGCTCTCTTTTCGGGGCAGGCCAGATGATGTTCACCAAATACCTTGTGGTTGTAAGCGGCGATGTGGATATCAGGAATTACAGGCAGGTGCTGGAACATGTTCTGGGAAACACCTCTTTCACCAGGGATCTGATATCAATTACGGGGCCGCTTGATGATCTCGATCATGCTACCGCAATCCCCGCCCTGGGGGGCAAGCTCGGCATAGATGCCACTGAGAAGATTGAAGGTGAATTGTCACCGGGTGAAAAAGTCGTCAGCAGTACAGGTTCAGGGATTGAAATAATGACAGCTGATCTGGCAGAAGGTCCGGAGGGTGTTGAAAAAGCAGTAAAGGAAGCTGAGGCTCGCTATGGAGGAGAAGGAAGGAAAATCGTTGTGCTTGTCGACAAGGCTGTGGATGCCGGCAATATGAACCAGGTTGCCTGGCAGGTGCTGGGGAACTCTGACCCCCGGAGGGATGCATTTGTCCTTTCAACCGGCCTGCTTTTCATCGACGGCACCCCGAAGGTATTTCGTTCACCTGGCTACCCGTGCAGATGGCCGAATGTTGTTGTTTCTGCTCCGGAAACGATCGCCGCGGTCGATACAATGTGGGAATCACTCGGCGCCGGTCCTTTCATTAAGTCACCCTCGGTATCTAATTCAGCCCTTCTGCTTTCCGGCGATGCGAAGGTCAATATGAATTTCTGATCCACATTTTGACCTGGGTTATATCCGGTATCTTCAATTTCGACTATTTTTGCTTACGGCATGAGGCAATTTCTCAGATATGGCTGTCTGATATGTTCATTACCTGCAGTTCTTCCAGCAGGGATCATCAATGCAGAAAGGTATGCTCTTCCCGCATACTCTCTGAAGATAATATTGTATATCGCCCTTGCAGGCCTGCTTGCCTCTATAATCACGCAGACAAGGATTCTCTACAGGACGCGTCAGCTTCTCAGGGAAAAGGAGGCAGCCCTGACGCAGATTGAGAAACAGAAGATGGAGCTTGAACTGCGCGACAGGAATATTACCGACAGCCTTGTTTATGCCCAGAGGATACAGGAAGCATTGCTCCCCTCGGAGAACTATTTCAGGAACCACTTTTCTGAATCTTTTATCTTCTTCAGCCCCAAGGACATAGTAAGCGGCGATTTTTACTGGATAGGGGAAAGGGGAAACAAGATCTATGTTGTCGCTGCCGATTGCACAGGCCATGGCGTTCCGGGGGCATTGATGTCGATGGTAGGTCTTGAGATAATCGACAAGGCTATAAACGAGGATAACCTCGAGAAGCCTTCCACAATTCTTGCTATCCTCAACCATGCACTGGAGAAGACCTTCAGCAGGGAAAAGAACATAGGCACTATCATCCGCGACGGAATGGATATAGGAATCTGCATGATTGACAGGAAGAGAAGGAAAATGGAATATTCAGGAGCTTTCTTTCCTCTTTACCTTTTCCGTGACAGTTCGCTCACGGAAATAAAGGGCGACAAGATAATAATAGGCATGAACCCTGAAGGCCTTGAATATACTCATCATGAGATTGACCTGATGGAGGAAGATATAGTTTACATATTCTCCGATGGTTATGTTGACCAGTTCGGGGGTACGGAAAACAAGAAGTTCATGTACAGGAGGTTCCGGCATCTTCTCACAACGATTCACACCTTCCCGTTCAGTGATCAGAAATCGGTTCTCGATGAGAATATAAAGACGTGGATGGCCGGGAATCCGCAGCTTGACGATATTATGGTGCTGGGATTCAAGCCGTTGTCAGGTGATTCTAAATTAATTTCTTGATCTTCTCTATCAGTGCGGATGGCTGGAATGGCTTACTGATATAGTCATCTATACCGGCCGACAGGCATTTCTCCTTGTCTCCCAGCATTGCATTTGCCGTGATTGCCACGATAGGAACATGGGTGTTGGTGCTCGACTCCAGTGCCCTTATCTTTTCAGCAGCGGTAAGGCCGCTCATTACCGGCATCTGTATGTCCATCAGTATCAGGTCGTATTTGGCAGATCCGAACTTGTCGAGTGCCTCCTTCCCGTTCGATGCTGTGTCGATGCTTGCCACCAGCGGTTTCAGGGTGAGGTGCGTGATCTTCTGGTTTATCAGATTATCCTCAACAAGAAGGATCCTGATGTCTTTCAGCTCTTTATGCACTTTTTCCTTCTGGATGAGTTCCTCTATCCTGTTCGATGCGAGCTTGTGTTTTGGTTCACTGACGACTTTGGTGAAAGGCAGTGTTATATTGAGAACTGTGTAATCAGCTCCCGATTCCTGTGACCAGGTTCCCTTGCTGTTGTGGATCAGCCTTGCCGACAGGCTCGGTGACTGTTCATTGTCATCTATCAGAATCATGTTGCGGTCGGTCTGGATCCTGAGCCCCACAAAATTCTCATTATCAGCTTCTCTTTCCTTCCTGAGGCTTATGTTAACTTTAGTGGCTTTTTCCGAATGGTTATTTTCTATTGTATTGAAGATGTCGAGAAATATCTGCTTCAGGATGATAGGATCGCCAAAGCATTCAAAATCAGTGAATTCCTTCTTGTTGAATATAAAATCTATGTTGGCTTTGTCCTTAAGGCTGTAAAGTTCAATTGTGTTCTGGATTGTCGGCAGAAGGCTGAACCTGATGTGCTTTCGGGCTTCGAAGCTGATATCGCCGGCTGACTGCATTGTTAATTCATTAACAGTGGTCACCATGTTCTTTGTTGAGGCAACGAAGGTTTCAAGTAATTCCTTCTGCTTCTTCTGAAGACCCGATTCCATCAGCAGGTCGGTGATAATAACAATGTTGTTCAGGGGTTCTCTTATCCTGTGTGAGAAGCTGGAGATGACATCAACCTTCCTGTCGTTTGACGACGACACATCCCTGAGCGATTTATTCGCATCATCCATTGATCTCAGGATGGCCCTGACAAGGTTCAGCTCAAGGATCGCTGTGAGGATCACCAGTATCCCTGCCGGCAGGTAGAGCTTAAGAATAATAAGAATAACACTTATAAGCAATGCGAGAATTCCTGCATATGCTGCAGTCTGGATCCTGTTCCGTATCATCTCGTATTTCTTCCCCGATTCTTCCTGTAGGGTTTTCCCGGGATCGTCTTTTGCATCCCTGCTCATGCCGGTTTCTTTGAATTCCGTAAAAGTAAGCAAAATATATAATAAATATATGTCAGCCGGGGTTATTACCCAATCGGGGGAATGGTTAAATTTGTCGTCACGGTACGATATTTGAACGTAAAAGGTAAATTGTTATTGCTATGAGGAAATACGTCAGGATGATTCTTTCGGGTGCCGTCATCTTCCAGGCGCTGAATGTTTTCAGCACCCAGGGCCAGGAGAGTGAAGGAATGGTGAAATACACTCCTGATTTCAGGTTCAGGGAGGGTATTTATGTGAATTTCGACCAGGTGAAACAGAACAGCCCTATCCCAAAGGCTAAGATACTCACCTCAAATGACTATAACGACAAGGAATTCTTCAAGAAGCTGTTTGAGTCCGACAAGATTTACTATTACGACGGTATGGGCATCAGGCAGGAGATAAGCGTCAGCAGCATCTGGGGATATTCAAGGAATGGCGTTCTGTACATCCAGGTTCAGAATAACTTCAACCGTATAACCTTTGTGGGAAGCATTTGTCACTTCGTTGCTGATGTGACCACTTACGACAACCGTTATTATTCTCCCTACGGATATGGAAGCTATTACGATCCCTACTATTATTCTCCGTACGGTTACGGAAGTTACTACTCCCCTTACGGTTCATACTACTCGCCATATGGCAGGAGCATGTCGAGAAGCGAGGTGAAGCAGTACCTTATCGATTTTGAAAACGGCAAGATCCTGGAATTTGACCAGAAGAATACTGAGATGCTTCTGATGAGGGATTCAGAGATATATGAGGAATATGTAAGGCTTCCCCGAAAGGAAAGGAAGGACCTGATGTTCGTGTATATCAGGAAATTCAACGAAAAAAATCCACTTCTCCTGCCCGTAAATCAGCTACAATGAAAAGATACCTGTTACTGTTTCAGTCACTCACTTTATCTTTATTGCTCTCAGCGCAGGCAACGATGCCGACGAAGGAGGAGATAAAGCAGTTTATGGCATCAAGAACATGTGTTGTACTTGAAGACGACACTTTTTCAGCTTATAATCAGTATGTAAAGGATGCTGTCGGTAAGTTCTGGAAGCTTACGCCCTATGAGATCATCGACGGAAGGGAATTCAATGTCAGGCGTCTCAATCCTGCATATTCCTTTATTGTACTCACCGAAACGAACTTTGAAAGCGATAAAACGAATTCTGTCTTCAACTTCATCAATCTTCTCCAGGGCAAGGATGTTGAGACCCTTGCACAGATGCCTGAGATATGCGCTGTTCCACTTTCATATGCCGGCGAAGATGACTTTGTGTACAGCTATAAGCTCGGAGCCCTGCTTGAATTCATGCAAAAGCACGCTCTCCTGCTTCAGGAAGATCCGTTACGCACTGGCAGGGATTACCTGAAATACTACAATGAGAATATCCCCGATATAACAAACAAGACTATCCTTGTAAGGCAGGAAGACCTTGTGCCTTCCATCGGAACAATTGAGAGGATAAAGGCACTATGCCCCTACAGGTTCGTCATAGCGTCGGAGGATGAAATTATGAACGCCATCTTTTCGAAGGCTGCAGATACGGTATTCCTTCATAAGGTAGGTCCTGTGGGAGAAAGGAGAGGTGAGGGCTATTGCTTTAAAATGTTCCTTGGTACCGATGATGCCAAAATATATTATTACGACCTTCATTCAATCAGTAAATCAAATCCTAACGGACTGCTGCCCTCCGATCTTAAGCGCCTCGCGAGGAAATGGTGATGCATCACTGGCAAAAGAATAACGTCTTTTGAATAAACAGGATAATTATGGAAGAAAAGAGAGAAGGATTCAGCGGTGAGCCAAGGCTGCTCCCGGAATCTGAAAGGAACTGGGCTATGTTCTGTCACCTCTCGGCTTTTGCCGGATTTTTCTTTCCCTTCGGGGCCATTATAGGACCTTTGGTCTGCTGGCTATCCAAAAAGGACGAATCGCAATGGGTCGATAAAAACGGGAAAGCCGCAATGAACTTCAACTTATCCATATTGCTTTATTCCGTGCTGGTCATCCCCCTGTGCTTCATCCTGGTGGGTTTCATGATTATTGGATTACTATGGGTGTTAAAGGTGATCTGCATAATTATTGCCAGCGTAAAGGCTGCAAAGGGAGAAATGTTCAAATATCCCCTTTCCATACCTTTCATACAATAGCTGTTAATCCAGAAATTTTACGTCCCGGATATCATAATATCCGGGATTTTTTATTATCTTTCTTCTTCACCCTTATTTTTCTCCCATGGGCTCTCACAACAAGAAAAAGAAAAAGAAAGAAACCGTTACCAGGTTCAGCAAGGAAGAACTTTATCACGATGTAAAACAGGAAAAGAAGGACACTCTCGACCGCAAGGAGTATGAAAAACAGCTCCTGAAGCTTGAAATTGAGCTGGTCAAGCTCCAGGAATGGGTTAAAGCTCAGAAAATGAAGGTAGTGGTTATCTTCGAAGGACGCGATGCTGCGGGCAAGGGAGGTGCAATTAAAACTATCGCCGGCTGCCTGAACCCAAGGATCTGCAGGATCGTTGCCCTGGGGATCCCGACGGAAAGGGAAAAGACACAGTGGTATTTCCAGAGATACGTTACGCATCTCCCGGCTGCCGGGGAGATTGTTCTCTTCGACAGGAGCTGGTACAACAGGGCAGGGGTCGAGAAAGTGATGGGATACTGCACCAACGAGGAGTACGAAGAGTTCCTGAGGTCGTGCCCGGAGTTTGAGAAGATGCTGATTCGGTCAGGGATAACCCTCATTAAATACTGGTTCTCGGTAAGCGATCATGAACAGGAAAAGAGGTTCCAGGACCGGATAGAAGACCCTACAAAGAGATGGAAGATAAGCCCGATGGACGTAGAATCACGCGATAAGTGGGTAGAATATTCAATGGCTAAGGATAAAATGTTCTCCTACACCGACACAAAGCAGTCGCCGTGGTATGTAGTGCGCGCCGACGACAAGCGAAGAGCCCGTCTTAACGCAATATCCCACTTCCTGTCGCTGATACCCTACAAAGACCTGACACCCAAACCCTTCAAACTCCCGCCCCTGAAGCACGACGTTGCATACGTCAGGCCTCCGGTCACGGACCAGACCTTCGTACCGGAAAAATACTGAATAGTCGTGCACGATCCCGCAGAGCGGGACTTCGTTGCTGCGCACCTCAGCCTGCACGACCTGCATGACCTGCACGACTTAATAAAATCTTTCTTACTTTTACCGCTTATCATTTAAGAGATGGCCTCAAAACCTGCCATACCAAAAGGAACCCGAGATTTCTCTCCTTCAGAGATGCAGAAGCGCGAATATATTTTCGACACCATACGGAAATTCTTCCGCCTTTATGGTTATCAGCCGATAGAAACCCCTGCAATGGAAAACCTTTCCACATTGCTTGGGAAGTATGGGGAAGAAGGAGACAAGCTTATTTTCCGGATACTGAACTCCGGTGATTACCTGTCTGGCATTGATGAAGCACTGCTTAATGCCGGGGATTCTCAGAAACTATCTTCCAGGATAAGCGAAAAAGGATTAAGGTACGACCTTACAGTCCCCTTTGCCAGGTACGTCGTGCAGCATCGTGATGAAATAAACTTTCCGTTCAAAAGATACCAGATCCAGCCTGTCTGGCGTGCCGACAGGCCGCAGAAAGGAAGGTACAGGGAATTCTTCCAGTGCGATGCAGACGTCATCGGCAGCAATTCACTGGATCAGCATCAGGATAAATAACAGGAAGGTCCTGGCTGGTATCGCTGAATACCTTGGAGAAGGCTCCAGGATAACAGATATTACCGTGGCCGTTGATAAGCTCGAAAAAATTGGAATTGAAGGAGTAAATGAAGAACTCAGGACGAAGGGTGTTTCTGATGAAGCTGTAAGAAAGCTCCTTCCCGTCCTTGAACTGAAAGGCACTGCCTCCGCGAAACTAAGCCGCCTGGAAGAGCTCTTTTCAGGATCAGAAGCCGGAAAGAAAGGTGTTGAAGAGCTGAAGACTCTTATTTCCTATATTGAAACTGGACCCCTTTCGTGTGTTGCTGAACTGGACCTTACGCTTGCCAGAGGGCTTAACTACTACACAGGGGCCATCATAGAGGTAAAGGCAGCCGACGTGGCCATTGGGAGCATCTGCGGCGGTGGACGCTACGATGACCTGACAGGAATATTCGGATTGCCCGGGGTATCAGGTGTCGGGGTTTCATTCGGAGCCGACAGGATTTACGATGTCATGGAACAGCTCGGTCTTTTCGGTGAGATATCAGTATGCCCCGCTGAGATTATGATAGTTAATTTTGGCGATCCGGGGCTGGGATTTGCTATCGGTATCCTCGACCTGCTGAGGAAAAAGGGTGTCAGGGCTGAGCTTTATCCTGATCCTGTAAAGCTGAAAAAGCAGATGTCATATGCCGATACCATGAAGATACCTTATATTATAATTGCAGGAGAGGAGGAGATGGGCAAAGGTGAGCTCACTCTTAAATCGATGTCCACCGGTGAACAGAGGAGGATCAGGGCTGAGGAACTGGAGTCACTTCTCCCTTTGGCCGGGATTTAGCCTTTCCTCCCGTCTTTCCTGAAGCTGGTTAAGCAGCACTATTTTATACTGGTTCTCAGCCTGGTAAAACCTCAGGACCTTTCTTGGCGGAAGAACATGCTTGATCTGCTGGTGAAATTTAACTGATAATTCGGTTTCCAGCACGTTAAGCTCGATGAACTTGTCGCCCATTACAGTAAGTTCCTGGTCGCTCAGTGTTTCAACTTCCTGATTCAGCCTGCGGGTTATCTGGATTCTTTCAGCCTGGATCTTTGCTTTCTTCTCCTGTAGATCATTGTACAAAGGCCAGAATTTCTCAGCTTCAGAAGGCGTGAGCTTCAGCCTCTGTGTAAAAAAGGCTATCCTGTACGATTCCATCCTCTCCCTGGCCTGCCCCTGGGCTAAAATTGACGGTGCTGCAAGTGTTAACAGCAGCGCCATAGTAATAAATCCTCTTTTCATGATAATGTATTTAGAGTATTTCATAAATATCGCTGAGATCAATATTTTCAAGAATAAGGTAATCTATGATTTCGTCGCTGGTCAGATCCGGAACCTTCTCAAAGGAGGCAACAGGAGCTACTCCTTCTTCAAGTGTCAAAATATCAATGTCATCAAGATAATTTTCGGTGAATTCCTGGAGGCTTATTTCAGGGAACCCGGGAAGTTTTTTGTCAGGGATAAAAATCTTTAAAGCTCCGAAACCGATCATTGCCAGGATGGCAACTGATGCAGCTATGGCAAGTAAAGGCCTGATTTTCCGGTATTTACCCTTATTTGCCGGCGGCCTTTCTTCTTTCATTGCTGCAGAGATGATCCTGTCATTCAGCTTCCCGAAGTAGTCGTCGGGTACTTTGAACGCATCTTTACCTGATATTTCCTTTAAATCCTTCATCTTCACTATAGATGTAACAAGTTAATGAAAGTTTAACCTTCTCCGAGCATTTCTTCTATTTTCCTTACAGCATGGTGGTACGATGCCTTGAGGGCACCCTCAGAGGTCTTCAGCACCCTGCTCATCTCTTCGTAGGGCATCTCCTCGTAGTACCTCAGGTTGAAGACGATCCGCTGCTTTTCAGGCAGCTTCAGTATGGCGTTCTGAAGCTTCACCTGGGCTTCATCACCGTCGAACCATGTGCTGCCCTCGGCAGAATTAGCCAGGATGCTCCCTATATCCTCAAATGATACCGCCCTGTCCCTTTTTCTTTTATTTATGATTGTAAGGGCTTCGTTTGTTGCTATTGAATAAAGCCAGGTGTAAAGTGAGCTCTCGCTCCTGAATTCACTCAGCTTTCTCCATGCGTTTATGAAAGTGTTCTGCAGGGCATCGTCGGCATCCTCATGGAGTATTACCAGCCTCCTGATGTGCCAGTAAAGCTTTTTGCTGTATGCTTCTACCAGCATCCTGAAGCCCCTTTCCACGTCGCTCCTGAAGAGCCCGATAATATCCTTTTCCTGATCAGTCAAACCGGTTTCAATAACCTCCCATTCTTGGATGTAAGATAAGGGAAAAGGTTTAATCCGCGTATATGACAAACTAATACTTAAATTTGCAGCTGTTACCTAATCTGATGTCTGATGGCTCTTCAATGCGGCATAATAGGAATTACGAATGTGGGTAAAACCACGATTTTCAATTGCATCTCCAGCACAAAGGCTGAGACCAACGCTTTTGCCTTCAGTGCGACAAAATCCAATATGGGTTTGGTGAAGGTTCCTGATAACAGATTGTATGAACTTGAAAAACATCAGGTTACAGAAAAAATTGTTCATACCACCGTGGAGATTGTGGATATCCCGGGCATGGCCAGGGGGGCAGGCAAGGGTGAAGGTGCCGGAAACAGGTTCCTCGGCGATATCCGGAACACCGATGCGCTTATTCATGTTCTCCGCTGTTTCGACAACGATGCCCTTCCCCATATCGACGGTTCGGTTGATCCCGTCAGGGATATTCAGAATATCGACCTGGAGCTCCAGGTTAAGGACCTTGAATCGGTGGAGAAAAAGATTGAAAGACTGCAGAAAGCTTCAAAGGCAGGCGATAAGGATGCCGTGCATGGCCTGGCCGTCCTGAAGCGTTTCCATGAACATATAGAAGGATTCAGCAATGCCCGTACCCTGGAGGTTAAAGAGGAGGAAAGGAAATACATCGACGATCTTTTCCTTCTTACCATGAAGCCTGTTCTGTATGTCTGCAATGTCGACGGAAAGTCAGCGATCACCGGAAATGCTTATGTCGAAAAGGTGAAGGAATTCCTGAAGGATGGAAATGCCGAGATACTTGTGATTGCCGGGGCAGTTGAAGCTGAAATAGCCGAGCTGGAAAATCCCGACGACAGGCTGGCGTTCCTGAAAGATGCAGGGCTTGATGAGCCGGGTGTCGATAAGCTTGTGAGAGCTGCTTACAGGCTGCTGAACCTTCAGACCTTCTTCACAGTGGGTCCGAAGGAGATCAGGGCCTGGACGATAAAAATGGGAATGACAGCACCCCAGGCTGCAGGAGTTATTCACAGCGATCTTGAAAGGGGATTTATCAGGGCGGAAGTAATGAAATACGACGATTTTATCACCCTTGGCTCGGAACATGCCTGCAGGGAAGCTGGCAGGCTTTTAATAGAGGGCAAAAACTATGTGGTTTGCGACGGTGATATACTGCATATCCGATTCAATGTATAATGTTCAGGCAACGGGCAGCTATATTGTTTCTTGCAGTCCTCCTGCCGTGTTGGTCCTCGGCCCAGGATCCCGCCAGGGATGATCTCCTCAGGCATATCACCGGAACGAGGGGTCAGGCTACCGTAACTATTCCCTTACCTGCTTACGGGGAATTGAACCTGTTATCCAGGACTGTCTCGGTTGCATCCGTAAAGGGAAAGAAAGCTGAGATAGTTATATCACCTCGTACCATTGAATGGTTCATTTCGGGGAAATATGACTATTCCATCAGCGAAAATGATGAAGAGCTTAAAGGGCTTGTCAGTTCAAAGAACCTGAACGAAGCCATGGAGTGGAATACATATCCGTCATACCAGCAGTATGACTCTGTATTGAAGAGCTTTGCATCCCTCTATCCGTCACTTTGCATCCTCGATACCATCGGTACGACAAACTACTCGAAACAGGTGCTTGTTCTCAAAATCTCTGACAACCCTCTTGCCGATGAACCCGAGCCGGAAGTCTTTTATACCTCATCTATGCACGGCGACGAGACAGGAGGATTCATCCTCATGCTCAGGCTGGCAGATACCCTGCTGAAGAGTTACGGAACCTCATCCAGGATCAGGAACCTGGTCGATAACCTTGAAATATGGATCAATCCGCTGGCAAATCCAGACGGAACATACAGGACAGGTAACCTTATATCGTCACCGACACGT
>JALONU010000104.1 GCA_025454775.1 Bacteroidales bacterium
AACTCGATTACGCTGAGGGGAGATCCGGAAATTGCCGCCGCAATTCAGAAGTGGCTCGAACCTCGTGTTGCAAGGTTAGGCTGGACAAGCGCATGGGATATATGCGACTGGGCCCGTCTTGAAAATGGTGTCAGGGCCGATACTGCAATAAGACAGTTCTTTCGTGTTCCTCCAATGAGAAGAAGCTTTGGAAATTTCCAGATGGGGGGACGCGGAATAGGCAATAACCTTCATAATCCATCAAGTAACCAGTCGGATGCCAATTTCGGATATACTGCCGCCGTCGCTGAATGTCTCCTGCAAAGCCATGCCGGAGAATTATCCCTGCTGCCTGCATTGCCCGTCAGCTGGAAAAAAGGCTCCGTAACCGGACTAAGGGCAAGGGGTGGATTTGAGGTCAGCATGGAATGGGATAACGGCACTCTTACCCGTGCCGAAATAAAATCACTGCTCGGAAATCCTCTTGTGGTAAGAGCTAACGGAAAAACAACTGAATACAGCCTTGCAAAGGGTGAAACAATCGTAATTAAGGGTACCTGACCGGGGTTTAAGCATTTTTAACCAAAAAATTCTTTAATACTTTAAGCTGAAATGAAGACTTTAACCTTAAGAATCCTGACTTTGATCTTCTGCAGTTTCGCTATCATGTCCTTTTTAAGGGATGATACAACCAGCAAAAAGCCAATATATCAGAATACATCTTATTCCTTCAGGGAAAGAGCTTCTGATCTGGTCTCAAGAATGACTCCTGAGGAAAAACAAAGCCAGCTGGGCAACACCATGCCTCCCATCCCGAGGCTGAACATAAACAAATACGACGTCTGGGGTGAGGCGCTTCACGGGATAATGGGGAGAAACAACAATAGCGGTAAAACAGCGACCTCCTTTCCGAACAGCGTTGCTGTCGGATCGACCTGGGATCCTGACCTGATCATGAGGGAGACCTCGGTTGTCGCAGATGAAGCAAGGGGTTTTAATCACGGTCTGTTGTTTACACTAACTTACTGGTCGCCTGTTGTTGAACCAACCCGCGACCCCAGGTGGGGAAGAACGGCTGAGACCTTCGGAGAGGATCCTTTCCTGGTTTCGCAGATCAGCAGCGGATTTATCCGCGGTCTGATGGGAAGCGATCCAACCTATCTTAAAGCAGTACCATGCGGAAAACATTATTTCGCAAACAATACGGAATTCAACCGGCATTCGGGCAGTGCCAATATGGATGAAAGGGATATGAGAGAATATTACCTTTCACCTTACAAATCACTTATTGAAAAAGACAATCTTCCTGCAATTATGACCGCTTACAGCGCAGTGAACGGGATCCCGGTTTCTGCCAGCAAATTCCTGGTCGATACTGTAGCCCGGAGAACCTATGGTCTTGATGGCTATGTAACAGGAGATTGTGGAGCTATCAGCGATATGCGGTCAGGACATCGCTATGTACAAAGCAATGAAGAAGCCACGGCTCTCGGACTTAAATCAGGCGTGGATACCGATTGCGGAAGCGTGTATCAGTCGAGCGCTGTTTCTGCCCTCAATAAAGGGCTGATAACTGAAGCCGATATTGACAGGGCACTGATTAATATTTTCACGATCAGGATGAGATTAGGCGAATTTGATCCTAAGGAAAATGTTCCGTATGCAGGTATCAAACCAGCCATAATCAACGATCCCTCACACAATGACCTTGCCATGTTGATTGCAACAAAAACACCGGTATTGCTTAAAAATGAAATCGCATTAAAAACAGGAAAGAAAGCCCTGCCTTTAAATACAACAGGGATCAAAAAGATTGCCGTATTGGGTCCACAGGCCGACAGGGTGGAACTTGGAGATTATTCCGGCGAAGTAATACCTGAATTGAAAATCACTCCCCTGGCAGGAATAAGGAATTATATCAAAGAAAACGGACTTGATATTGAAGTAGTATACAGCCAGGGAGGGAATACCGGAAGAAGGACAGACTTCCTGACGCTGAACGGGTTTTCAACCGTTGCAAAGAACGGAACGGCAAAGGAATATGATGCCACAAAATTCAACGCATCAGCAAGTGGTATCATAACCTCTTCAAGAATGGGCGGGGCTTCGCTCAGGGGAATCAAAGACGGGGACTGGACAGCATATGATAACATTGATTTAACCGATCTCGATTCCATAAAATTCAGATTGTCTGTAGCCGCCGGCGGGACTATTGAAGCAAGGGTGGGTTCTGCAACGGGGAATATTATCGCTTCACAGAAATTTGAAGCGCCCGCGCAAAGAGCCCAGGGAGGATTCATGGGATTTGGCGGAAGAGCAACAACCGTCTCGACCAGGATCAATACGCTTGGAATAACAGGACCTCAGACTATTGTACTTGTTTATCGTGAACCCCAGGCTCCGGCCACCGACAAGGAAACTCTCGACCTGGCGACCTCAGCAGATATTGCACTGGTCTTTGTGGGTACTGACCAGACTACAGGAAGGGAAGAATCGGACAGGTTTTCCCTTAAACTGCCGGGAAACCAGGAAGAACTTATCAAGGCTGTTGCTGCCGTTAATCCAAATACCATCGTCGTGATGCAGGGAATGGGCATGGTTGAAGTGGAAGAATTCAAAAGCAGCCAGAATATTCCCGGCATGATCTGGACCGGGTACAACGGACAGGCACAGGGAACGGCGATAGCCAAAATACTGTTCGGTGAAGTGAATCCCGGAGGGAAGCTTAGTTTTTCATGGTATAAATCGGTAAGGGATCTCCCCGATTTCAACGATTATACGCTTCGCTCAGGAAATGGCAAAAACGGAAGGACATACTGGTATTTCAATAAGGATGTATCATATGAGTTTGGCTATGGCCTGTCATATACCACATTCGGGTACAGCAACTTTCAGATAAGTAAAACCAACATTACACCCAACGATCATGTAACCGTTTCCTTTGACGTTAAAAACACCGGTAATGTCGACGGAGATGAGATCGCACAGGTTTATGTAAGCACCCCGGATAGTCCTTCTGCCCTGCAAAGACCGGTAAAAAGGCTGAAAGGATTCAGGAGAGTGACAATCCCCGCAGGTCAGACCAGGAAGGTCGCGATAGATATCGACTGCTCCGACCTTTGGTTCTGGGATGCCGCAAATGAGAAAATATCATTTGACAAAGGCAGGTATATCTTTGAGATCGGTGCTTCTTCAAAGGATATAAAAGGAAAAACAGAGGCAGTCATGAGCGGGGAATATACCGCAAAACTGGAAACTGTAGTTATCGACTGCAATAAGATAGTTTTCCGTCCGGGCGACACAGGACAGACATCCTTAACTGCAAGTCTTTCTGACGACAGCTTTATTGACATCAGCCAGGCAAAGATCGTTTATCAGAGCAATAATCCTGAAGTGATAAGTGTAGATGCCAGTGGCAGGATCACAGCTGTCAGACCAGGAGTAGCATCGGTATATGCGTATGTCACTTTCAAGGGAACGACAGTATCAAACAGCATTTCCCTCAAGGTGATGCCTGATCTTACCCCTGCTGAAGTCACGGTAGGCGGAAAGAAGATAACAGGCTTCAGCATTGACTCGAAGGCATACAGCTATCTGCTGAAGGACAAGTCAAAAATTCCGGCGGTCAAAGCTGCGGCAGCAGATAAAAACATAGAGGTTAAGATCACCCAGGCGAAATCGGTTCCCGGAACTGCAGTGATTGTCTTCGTTGACAACAATACAATGGAGAAGAATACATATCACATTAATTTCGATGTCGCTTCATCCGGCGATGAGTTCAATAATGAAACTCCCGGCAATCAGTGGGGATGGATAAGAGAGAACAAGGTTAACCACAGCATGTCGGCAAAACCGGGCTTCCTGAGCATAACCACCGAACCCGGTGATGTTTCAGAAGGCAGCAACAATGCAAGGAACATCCTGCTTCAGAGTGCAAACAATGACTGGACCATTGAGACGAGACTGGTATGTTCGAGATCTCCGTCCCAGCCTGAGAATGCAGGAATTATTGCTTACGGGAGCGATGACAATTTTGTCAAACTCATGTTCAGGGCAGTAATAAAAACTACCAGGCAGACAGGAGAACAACCAGGTACAGTGGATTTTCTCATTGAGGAGAACGGTATTGCCAAGTCAGTGGCAAACTTTAACCTGAGAAACCCAATTACCGGTGATAATACCTTGTCCCTCAAGCTGGAAAAGAAAGGAAATAAATACACAGCCTATTATGCTGCCGGAGGAGAAGAATACAAGGCCCTGGGCACTGGTGATGCCTTATTAAAGGATATTCGGGCAGGATTGATGGCATGCGACGGAATAATAACACAGAGCATGACGAGTACTTACTATTTCAATTCTGACACTACCAAACCGCCTTCTCCCTTTGTTGTATCGTTTGACTATTTCAGGATTATAAACAGCGGACTTAAATAAACAGTATTCTTCGTTGTCCTCATTAAATGATGATGGGGATCTTTATCAGGATCAGACAGTATCGTTATTCTGTCAGGATTTCGAATGTAAAAATGTTGTTCATGATCAATCTGTTTCGATTGCATGAAACTATTCTGGCATTGCCGTCTCTATTATAACAAACCAATGGAAAGAAGAAAATTTCTTAAAAAGAGTGCAGTAGCTGCCGGTATTGTAAGCATCCCGGGTACGCTGCTCCCCCTGGCTGCATGTACGGATTCCTCTCACAATTCTTCCCGGATTTCCGGGTCTTCAGGTATTGGATATAAGGAAATCCGCTCAAGGGATTATCTTAAAAAGGTAAGATCGGAAAAGAATTTACCTAAACCAGTTAAATCAAAAGGCTTCAACCCGACATCATCCGGACTGCAGATAACACCTATGCCGCTGAAGGAACGCGTAAGGAGTAAGATTTTACCCAAAAGGGGCTTTTGCAGCCTGGCTCCCGGTGGCGATCCTCTTATCTCCGGCAATGGCGCTGTCAACATCGAGGTAGCCGGCAATCCTTACACCGAGCAAATTCCTTTCAGTCATGAAAGCCTGTTCATGCCACGGAAAAAGTCATCGGAAACTTCAAGAATCGCTCATGTTTTTCCGAAGGTGCGGGAGATGATCCTCGACGGGAAATACCATGAAGCCGTAATGTTGGCTTACAACGAATGGCAAAAAAATTCTGTCACCAGGGGAATAGGTGGATTTGGAGGGGGAAGATTTTCCATGCTCCTGGAACTACCGAAGAGTGAATCGGTCAAAAACTATCTGCGTACTGTAAATTTCGAAAGTGCCGAGGTTAAAGTACACTGGACTGATGAGCGAGGCGATTGGGTACGACGTATATTTTCATCGAGACCTGATAATGTAGTGGTCCAATGGCTTACAGCTCCTGAAGGCCAGTCAATGAACGTCCGTATCAGGATGTCTGAAGCAGCAGCAGGCCGGGGTATGAGAGGAGGACAGGATTCTGCCGGGATACGCAGCCGGGCAGTAGTTCAGGGTAATAGTAGCCAGTCCGGGCTCAGCCGGTCAGACTTTAATGAGCAGCGTCTGATTATCAAGGGACATTTGGACCCTTCAGTTGATAACAGGGGCTTTGTAAATATAACCCGGGTGGTCCGGAATGGAGGTTCAGCCCGCCTAGACGGAGAGACTCTGGTTATCGAGAACGCATTGTCCGTGATGCTGCTTACCCGAATTGAATATCTCCCCGACTACAGTGAGGAAAAGGTAGAAGCAGTATTGCAGTCGCTTGAAGGCCTCGATCCCGACTACCCCGTGTTGCTGGAGAAGGCTGGAAAGGTCCAGTCAGAGATGCTTAACCGTATTACTGTTGACTTTGGCGGCCCCGACAGGTATGGCTTCTCATCAGAAGAACTTCTTTCTGATCAACGGTCCTGTACAGGCTACTCAGGCGCTTTTCTCAAGACCTTTTTCGAGATGTGCCGGTACTGGTTCATCGTAACCACCGGAAAATATCGAAGCGTTTCGGCACTGACAAATGTCAATACCAACCTGCAGATAGCTCCGATAAGCCTGGGAAATTACATTGAAGGAGAGATGGCTTACTTCGACTGGGTCGAAAGCCTTATCCCCGACTACCATAATAATGCCAGGAACATTTACGGCATGCGTGGCGCCCATTACCCTATTGCGCCGTCAAAAGACTCGGGTGTTTTTAATATGTTTGACTATGCTGATAATACCGGGGAGACATGGCCGCATCCTTTTTGGATAAGCGCAGGGGGTTGGGTTGTACGACCATTCTGGGACCATTACCTTGTAACAGGTGACCTGGATTTCCTTCGAAACCGTATGGTGCCACTTTATAAGGACCTGGCTTTGTTCTATGAGGATTTTCTCACGATTACCGACAAGGACGGGCACTATATTTTTGTTCCATCCTTCTCTCCGGAAAATAATCCTGGTAATCTGGATCCCGGGTGCATGGCGGTGATTAACGCCACCATGGATATTTCCGTGTGCAGGGAAGTCCTGGCTAACCTGGTGGAATCCTGCGAGTTACTGGGGATAGAAGCCGGTAATATTCCTAAATGGAAGGCTATGCTTGAAAAGCTTCCACCATATCTGACCAACCCGGACGGAACTCTGAAGGAGTGGGCCTGGCCCGACCTGGAAGACCGGTATAATCACCGGCATATTTCACAGTGCTATGGCGCCTGGCCGGGCGACGAAATAGATCCGGACCGTACACCATTACTGGCAAAAGCTGCAGTATTGGCAGATCGGAAACGTGTACCTGAACGGCTGGCAGCACATAGTCATTGCCAGAGAGGTCTGGTTGGAGCAAGGCTAAAGGACGTTTTTGTTGTTGACACACAATTAAGACAACTTCTTGAACAGGGATTTGTTGGCACCACATTTATTTGCCCTCACGACCCTTATACCACTATGCGGATAGCTGATGCACAGGGTGGAATTCCGGCTATCATGATGGAAATGCTTGCCTACTCCCGCCCCGGGGTTATTGAGGTGCTTCCTGCTCTTCCTCCTGCACTGACGAAGGGTTCCATTAATGGTATGCTCCTTCGCTCCTGTGCAAAACTGGATAAACTGTCCTGGGATATGGTGGACCGGACTGTTGACCTGACCATCACCTCCATGAAAAAACAGGATGTGAATCTTATTGCCCGGTATGGCATAGAAGAGATCTCTGCCACTTCCGGAGCGCTGGATACAAAGCCCGTACAGGGAGAAGCTGTCTGTAAATTGCACCTGCCAGAAGGTAAACCTGTGGAAATACATCTTAATATTGGTCAGCGTAATCCGCTTGATTGGATTAATTGGATCTGACAACCAAGAATAAACAATACTGACATGAAACGCAGAAAATTCGTCAAAACAAGTACGGTCGCTGCCGGTTTGTTAGGTTCACTGGAATTGTCACCTATGCTTGCTGCGCCAGCAAAGGATACACTTAAAACCGGAACGCCTGACAGAGATAATCGTCCTGAAGATTACCTTGATCGTGTTCAGGGTGATCCCTTCCTTCCAGACCCGCCGGAAAACGGAAAGTCTTATCCGGTATCACCAATGCCACTGGAAGAGAGAGTAAGAAGAAAGATTGTACCGCAAAAAGGCTTTTGCAGCATAACACCCGGAACCCAGGTAAGGGAGACTCTTGTTTCTGGCAATGGCACTATGACCATAGAGCTTTTGGGCGATCCTTGTTCTGAACAGATCCTCTTCCGCCATGAAAGCCTTCTTATACCATGGAAAAAGCCCCTGGAGGCACCAAATGTAGCAGGTATTTTTCCACAGGTGCGTCAAATGATGCTGGAGGGAAAAACCAATGAAGCCATAACGCTTGCCCTGCAAAACATGAATGAAAGCCCGGTAAAACAGGATACCGAACCACATCTTACCATACCGGCCTTTCTTATGAAGATCGATCTTCCCCGCACAGGAACAATCAGGAATTATCTTCGCACAGTAAATTTCGAGAACAGCGAGTTAAAGGTTATCTGGACTGACGAAAACGGAGAATGGCTGAGGGAGGTTTTTACTAGCCGTCCGGATAATATTGTTGCCCAAAGGCTGACTGCCCCGGAAGGTAAGACTATGAGTGTAAGGATCTCTTTGCAGAAGTCAGGGGAATGGAGTATGGCTTCAGGAATGGACTGGGGCGCCCGCCGGGGAATTGGCACCACAGATCCTGATATGAAGGCATTTGTTCAGCTTGCAGAGGTACAGAAAAAACTTGCACCTGAAGGGATAGAGGTATGTGAAGTCAGACAAACCGCCGGTGAACAGCACCTTGTATACAGATGCCGCCTCGATCCTTCAGTGGACAATAGCGGTTATGCCGGTCTGACGCGTGTTATATTAAATGGCGGTTCAGTGAGGACAGATGGAAATACCCTGCATATTGAGAACACATATTCGCTGCTTCTGCTGACACGCATCGAATATTACCCCGACTATAAAGAGGATTTTGTCGATGCTCTTGATAAGGATGTTTTTGAAATTACACCCGACTACCCGGTGCTGCTGGAGCGACATCAAATAATACAGTCGGAAATTCTCAACCGTGTTACTGTTGATTTCGGGGGAATGTCTCAATATGGTATATCTGCCGAGGAGCTTTTGTCTGATCAACAGTCCAGGCCCGGCTATTCTCCCGCATTACTTGAAAAGATCTTTGAAATGGGACGCCACTGGTTCATCCTCAACAGCGGCAGGTATCCTGGCATCACATCCAGGATCAATTCCACAATTAATCTGCAAACAGCCGGGGCTGTCCAGGGAGACCTGAGGGAGGGCATGGAAGCCTATTTCAGATGGATGGAAGAAATCGTACAGGACTGCCGGATTAATGCCCGTAACATTTTTGGTCTCGGAGGTGTATCATACCCGTTATTTCCTGATAAGGGAACAGGTGTAAGTTTCTATTACACCGCCGCCACTGAAACAGGCATCTGGCCATACTGGATTTCTGCCGGCGGCTGGTTGCTGCGCCACTTCTGGGATCATTATCTGGTAACGGGAGATAAAGATTTTCTCCGTGAGCGCATGGTACCTGCCTATAAAGAATTAGCGAAGTTCTATGAAGATTTCCTTACCATCACAGATCAGGAAGGGAATTATGTTTTTGTTCCTTCCTTCTCGCCGGAGAATATGCCTGCAAGATCGGCTTACCAGGGACCAACGATGGTCAATGCCACAATGGATATTTCAGTGTGCAGGGAAGTCCTGACCAATCTGATCACAGCTTGCGAGACCCTGGGTATAGAATCCGATAATGTTTTGAAATGGAATGAGATGCTGACCAGGATGCCTCCCTACCTGGCCGAACCTGACGGTACTCTGAAGGAATGGGCATGGCCACCCTTGCAGGAACATTACAGCCACAGACATATTTCTCATCTCTATGGTACCTGGCCTGGTGATGAGATCGATCCTGACCGGACACCTCAACTTGCTCTTTCTGCTGAGATTGCCAACCGTAAGCACACTTTTGATACCATGTCCACAGCTGTCGCAGGAGAGACTTTAGCTGCTTATACACGATGCCACCAGGCTCTGGTCGGGGCAAGGCTCAAAGACAACATCATTGTGGACAATCAACTGCGGCAATTGATTGAACAGGGTTATATAAGTACTACACTACGGTCTTCACGGGAACCCTATGGAATTCCAATACCGGATGCGCAGGGTGGAATTCCGGCTATAATAATGGAAATGATCGCCTATTCAAGACCAGGATTAATCGAAGTTCTTCCTGCTCTTCCATCTTCAATACCAAAAGGAGCTATATATGGCCTGTTAGCCCGTACCTTTGCAAGGATAAATAGATTGAGCTGGGATATGCAGCAGAGAACCGTTGACATAACGATCACATCTTTAAAAGAACAGTATATTACCTTGATTGCACGATATGGAATAGAGAATATTTCTGCACCTGCCGGAGTCATCCGCAACTTCAGAAAAGGCAATGCTGATTGTGAACTTCTTTTAACGGAGAATACCCTCGTGGATATTCATCTGGAGCTTGGTGATCATCTTCCGCTGGATTGGATCATGCAGCAGTAACCTGAAATAAGATGGTTTGATGATAAAGTGATTTAATTCGTAAATGCCATGTATTCCCTGGTTCCCCGGACTGTTTTGGTCCTCTTTGGAAGCATGCTCTGCTTTTCTCTGGTGAATTTTATCAACCCTGAGGGATACATTGCCGTAACCGGTTATCAGGACGGATTCATCGCGGCAGCTTCAGGAGGGCGCATAGACAGGATTTCACTGTCAGGAGAGGTAGTGAAATCCGAATTCTATAAAGGTGAAGCTTTCAACTGCATATTTTCCCTTGATCGGTTGGTAATTGCCGCAGGAGATAAGGGTACCATCATGATGTCCTCCGACGGAGGGGAATTCAGAAAGATCGACAGCGGTACCGGAAAGAATATAAACTCAGTTTCCTTTTTCAAGGGGGAAATTATAGCAGGTGCCGACGATGGCGAAATTATCATTCCAGAAGAAAAGGGGCCCGGAAGAAAAGTTAATCTGGCACTGAAGGGGAACATCGTTTCATTGTCGGCAGGAGCATCAGAATGTTACGGTGTTACCGATAAAGGTGAAATAATCCATTCTGCTGATGCTATAAACTGGAGTATCCTTGATTTCAATAAAGTCTATTCGGGTTATTACAGTCAGAGCATCTTCAAAAAGGTTGTTTTATCTGAAAACAGTATATTAATTGCCGGTGCAGGAATTGATGGTTCACCTGTACTTTTGTTCTCGATCTATGGCAATGTATGGGCTGAAAAGAATCTGTTTTACACCGGGGACAATGGTGAACCCGGTGTCCTGGAAGATACACCCAACG
>JALONU010000105.1 GCA_025454775.1 Bacteroidales bacterium
ATCGAGGACAGGGTGGAAGGTCTTGACTACAGGCTGGCAAAATGCTGCAACCCGGTCTTCGGTGATTCCGTTTTTGGATTTGTCACAATCTCGGAGGGCATAAAGATCCATCGTACGAGCTGTCCCAATGCGCATAATATGATCTCAAGGTATCCGTACAGGGTTGTGGCAGCCCGGTGGACGAAAACAGCCAGCCTTACTTCTTTCATAAGCTCGGTTAAGATTACGGGGGTGGAAGATCTTGGCATTGTTAACAAAATTGCTGATGTAATCTCGGCTTACAACGTGACTATCAGGAATTTCAACTACAGCATGGAAGATGGTATGTTTGAAGGTACCCTGAGCCTTCTCGTTCCCAATAACGACGTGCTGTACAGCATCATGAAGAAGCTTCAGTCGGTAAAAGGGATCTTAAAGGTAAACCGCCAGAATAACTAGTCATATTTTATCCATATCTCTTATCGGGTTTCACTGGCAGTTTGGCCATCTTCTCCACCTCGATGGATGCATAGCCAAACTCTTCGACTACCTTGCCGAGTATGAGATAGGTTCCGGCTCCCTTAAATGGGTAATGCACAAGCGATTGAGGGAAGTGGGCGGTGTCGAAGAAGCTGCCTTCGTGGTCGATGAAACACCCGAAGTTCATCCATTCCTTCTTTATTGTTTTTATATACTTTATCGTTACAAGGTGCCCAACCATTCTTACTATCCGGCCTTTATATGCATTGAGATCCCTTGCCTTCACTTCACCGCGAAAAGAGGTCTCGAGCATATCGAACCACGACATCGATACAGGGAAACCAAGCAGTTCGATCTCGTCGTATGCATCATCGAGGCTGCAGTGTTCGAGCCTGGGAAGTGTGAAATCCCTGGCAGGAGGGGAGAAGAGCCGCCTCATAGGCTCCGGTTTGCTTTTGTTCATGAGCATGTGAGCTTCCCATAACAGCTCGCCTTTTGCCTTCCCGGTGAACCTGAATGCACCTGTTCTGATCAGAAGTATCATCTGTTCCAGTCCCGGATTAAGCCTTGTCACAAAGTCGCTCATGTCCCTGAAGGAACCCTCGGCACGCCGGCTTTCCTCGATGGATATCCCCAGTTTGTCCTCAAGGCTCATTACATGAATAAACCCGAGGTAGATATTTGTCCCATAGATCGTTGTTTTGTAATTGCTGTTGTTCACACAGGGAAGCTGGATGGCAGCGCCGTACCTCTTTGCTTCATGTACATACACCCATGTGCGGTAGAAGCCCCCGAAATTATTTATCACCGCGACCATGAATTCGAGGGGGTAGTGTGCTTTCAGGTAGAGGCTCTGGAAGCTCTCCACGGCATAGGAAGCAGAGTGAGCCTTTGAGAAGGAGTAACCGGCGAATGATTCTATCTGCCGCCATACCTCCTTTGTAAGTTCATCGCTGTATCCTCTTTCGCGGCAGTTGGAAAAGAACTTGTCGACGATCCTCTGCATCTCCTGCCGTGAACGGTATTTCCCGCTCATGGCCCGGCGGAGCGTATCGGCATCAGCAAGGTCGAGACCGGCAAAATGATGGCATACTTTCAGAACGTCTTCCTGGTATACCATCACTCCGAAGGTCTCCTCAAGCTGTTCTTTCATTACCGGGTGTAAGTACTTGAATTTATCAGGATTATGAAACCTGAAGATATATTCCCTCATCATCCCTGAGCGGGCTACGCCGGGTCTTATTATCGAGCTGGCGGCGACAAGTGTGGTGTAGTCGTCGCATCTCAGCTTCTGAAGGAGACCGCGCATAGACGGACTCTCAACATAGAAGCAGCCCTTGGTTTCGCCGCTCCTGAGGAACTCCTTGATCTTCTGATCGTTCTTGAACTTTTGGATGGCATGTACGTCAACATCTATTGAGCGGTTCCTGAGTATGATCTCGGCGCTTTCGCGGATGTGGCCTATGCCCCGCTGGCTCAGTATGTCGAGCTTCTCGAAGCCTATCTCCTCGGCAGTGTACATGTCCCACTGTGTTGTGGGAAATCCTTTAGGCGGCATGTCGAGGGCGGTGTAGCACGATACCGGTTCTTCCGATATAAGGATGCCGCCTGCATGTATGCTTCTCATATTGGGAAAGTCGGCGATCCGGCTGCCTGTTTTGAATATGATGTCGGTTATTTCGTTACGGTTTGTCTCTGCCGAGGGATTGTCTATCAGTTCATCAATCTCCTCCTTTGGAAGTCCGTGCACCTTTCCCAGCTCCCGTACGATCGATTTGCCCCTGAAGGTGCTTATGGTCCCCAGCAGGGCGGTATGGCTGTAACCGTACCTTTTGAAGATATAATCGATAACCTCGTCCCTTTCTTTCCAGGAATAGTCTATGTCGAAATCGGGAGGAGAGCTTCTCTTCGGATTTATGAACCTCTCGAAGTAAAGGTTCAGGTCGATGGGGTCAACATTAGTGATCTTCAGACAGTAAGCAACTATTGAATTTGCCCCGCTTCCGCGTCCGACGTGGTAAAAGCCTCTCGCCATGGAGTATCTCACGATGTCCCAGGTTATGAGAAAATATGCTGAAAAGCCGAGGTTGTCAATTATCTCAAGCTCATGCTGTATGCGCTTCCGTGCTTCACTGTTGTTTTTGCCGTACCTGTATATCATTCCGTCCCAGGCCAGTTTTTCGAGGAGCAGTTTGTCGTCGTACCTGCTTGCAGAGAAGAGCTTCTTGTTCTTATGGCTGTCGAAGTCTATTGATAAATTACAATCTTTCAGCAGCTTAACAGTTTCATTTATAATTCCGGGGTAGCTTCCGAAGGTGTTTTCGATATTTTCGGGGGGAACGAAGAACTCATCCTCCCCGGCGCATCGGGCAGGAGTAAGGTGCGACAGAAGGATATTGTTGTCGACAGCCCTGAGGCTGCGATGAATGAAGATATCCTCCTGTTCCGAAAATGTGACCGGACAGAGCATTACCATTTTCGACCTTTGAGATGCTGTGGTGGAGATGAGCCTGTTGACCTCAGCAGCTCTTACGCCCAGGCGCTCATTATCATATAGCTTACGGTCAGGGAGCCTTGACTGACGGTATATTATATAGGCATCCCGGAAGCGGGGGGCAGGGAAGGGGATCTCCGTTTTCTCGAAGTTATGCAGGGAAAGGAATTCATTGAGTTCCCTCATTCCACTGTTGTTCCTGGCAATGCCTGCGTAGAGGAATTCGTTACTGTTCCTGAACTCTATTCCGGCAACCGGACTTACGCCTTTTTTCCTGCATTCGCCTGCGAATTCAGGTACGGCAGTGGAATTATTGATATCAGTTAAAGCAATGACATCAAGGCCGTTGTCTTTTGCCTTCTGAACCATTTGTTCAACTGACATGGTTCCGTAGCGGAGGCTGTAATATGTGTGGCAGTTTAGGTACAAATTCTGGTTGCTGGTTACTGGCTTTAGTCACTGTCATTGCGAGTCCCGCCTTGTGCGGGACGAAGCAATCTCATTAATTATGCAGTGGTATCAATGTCCGAATCCATACATATAATATCCCCTTAACCTTTGTTCCATCATTTCCTGTTCTTTAAGGGCGTTCTCGACCTGCCGGCGTGCTTTTTCCTCCCGTTCGACTGTGGTCATCACGCCTGCAGCCCTGCGGACCGCATCACGTCCGAAACGCTTTCTGAGCCTGTCCATAGCCATGTAAAGGCTCACTTTCTCTGGAGTGTCGTCGAACATGTCGAGCTGCTGCACTCCGCGCACCAGGCTGCTGAACCTTACACCTATGAGGCGTATGAGCATGCGCCTCTGGTAGAGCCTGGCAAAGAGTTCCTTGGCCACATCAGTGAGCACATGGTCGAAGGCGGTGTAGGGTATCCGCTTCTGGAGGGTGTGGGTGTCGAAGTTCGAGTATCTTATCTTCACCGTGACACAGGAGGTAAGCTTCTCCTGCTTCCTCAGGTCGTATGCGATCTTTTCCACCATGCTTACCAGGAGCTGGTTCAGCCTTGCCATGTCGGTGGTATCGGTATCGAAGGTATGCTCGGTGCTTATCGATTTCTGTTCCGAATAGCTTATAACGGGTGTGGAATCTATGCCATTGGCCCTTTTCCACACCTCGATGCCGTTCTTGCCCATGAGCTTTTCGAGCATCTCTGCCGGGATGTTCCTGAGGGTGTATATGGTAGCTATGCCCATCGACCTGAGCACATGGTATGTTTTCTGCCCTATCATCGGGATCTTGCTTATAGAGAGAGGGTCGAGGAAGGAGAGGACCAGCTCTCTTCTCACTTCCTTCTCGCCGTTTGGCTTCGCCTCACCTGTGGCTATCTTTGATACGGTCTTGTTTACTGAAAGTCCTGTCGATATTGGCAGTCCGGTCTCCTTTATTATATATTCGCGCAGCTCGTGCGACCATTTGCCGCATCCGTAGAAGCGGTCCATCCCTGTCATGTCGATATAATGTTCGTCGATCGACGATTTTTCATAGAGGGGTGCCTTTTCAGCGATTATCTCCGTAACCGTCCTTGAGTAGCTGCTGTAAGCTTCGTGATCGCCGCGTATCACTATTGCTTCGGGACACATCTGGCGGGCCATCTTCATCGGCATGGCCGAGTTCACCCCGTACCTCCGTGCCTCATAGCTGCAGCTGGCAACAACCCCGCGGTCCGACAAGCCCCCGATTATTACCGGCTTGCCGATAAGCCTGCTGTTCCTGAGCCTCTCCACCGACACGAAGAAGGTGTCGAGGTCGAGATGAAGTATGGAACGTTCTATGTTGCCTGCTAGAAACATTTTATTTTTTAACCGCAGAGTTCGCAAAGCCCACCTTAGCTTGCGCTTCGGTGGGTAAATCCACGCAAAGAACGCAAAGTCAGAACCTTACATTGAATTCTTTGCGCCCTTTGCGTAGAATCTTCGCGGCCTTTGCGGTTAATGGATTTCATTTTTTCTTATAAATAATTTGTTTGTTTCAAAACTATCTTTTACATTTGACTAGAAATTAATCAAATCTATGACTACAATATAATCAATCTCAATCATGTATTTCGCATCGAACATAAAATTTTTGAGAAAAAGAAGGGACCGGACTCAGGATGATGTTGCGGTTGCCCTTAACCTGAAGCGTTCCACCCTCAGCGGGTATGAGAACGGCGTTGCGCAACCGGCAATAGAAGTGCTGGTATCGTTTTCGCGCTATTTCAACATGTCAATCGACACCCTGCTAAAGATCGACATGACCAGGCTTTCCGAAAGTCAGCTTGGCGAACTGGAGAGAGGCTATGATGCCTATGTGAAGGGAAGCAACCTGAGAGTGCTTACCACTACAGTCAATCCCGACAACGAGGAAAACATCGAACTGGTGCCCGAGAAGGCAAAAGCCGGTTATACAACCGGTTACGCCGATCCCGAGTACATTGGCGAGCTTCCCAGGTTCAGGCTCCCCTTCCTGTCGGACAAGCGAAAATACAGGACTTTCCAGCTTAAGGGCGATTCCATGCTCCCGATTCCCGACGGATCGTGGGTTACCGGCGAGTTTGTGCAGGACTGGCGGGAAATAAAGAGCGGAAATGCCTATGTTGTCTTCACGATAAATGACGGTATAGTGTTCAAGATCATCGAGAACAACCTGAAATCCGACGGCAGGCTTGTCCTGTATTCCCTCAACCCTGTCTACGAACCCTATGAGGTCCATATAAACGAGGTCAAGGAAATATGGAGGTTTGTGAACTATATCAGCAGCGAGCTTCCCGAACCGGTGCTGCCCGAAAAACACCTTATCCAGGCAGTGGCTGCAATGAAAAACGACCTGGAAAGAATAAAGGCGAAAATAGGGAAGGATATTACGGATATAAAGGAGGAGAACTAAGCTGGCTGCCGGCTACAGGCTGCCGGTTACCGGTTACCGGTGAACACCCATTTCCCTTCCTGGAAATTCAGTGGAACTGCTTTCATGGCTGAGACTTCATCAAGTTTGAACGACACATGAGGTAATTGCAGTAGTTTGCTTATATCCTTATTGTTATGAGCATGCTCTGAGCTCATAATCACAAGCAGTCCGGGCTCGACATAATGCCTCAGGGCAGGAGACTCACATACGATCGGCGCTCCGGCAGGAATGTATTCCAGCGTCTTTTTGAAGCCTGAAAGAAGGTTGTTATCAGTGACTTTTACAAAGAAAACCCTTGCAGCTCCGGCTTTCAGCATCCTCGAAGTATCCTTGCCAGTTTCAGGATCTGTTTCCTCATAAACCGAAGATCCCTTTGTCTCTGCAAGCAGAACCAGCCCCGGGGTTGTCTCATGAAAGTGCGGGGTTATCTTTATCCCTGCAATACCCTGACCTGCATGCTGTCCGATAACCTTGCATGCAAAAGTTGTCTTGCCTGATTTATTGCCGGTGCCGGCTATAAGAAGAAGATTGGGAAGTATCATTCAAAAAAACTCTGTGGCTCTCTCCCGCCTAAGGCGGGACAAGTTGTGGTTCTCCGGATTTTCTCGGTGTAATTTCTTTTTTTCTTACACAGAGGACCACAGAGGACCACGGAGGACCACAGAGTCAATTAAATGGAATTTTCTTTCTATTCCTTGGTCAGATCAATGATCAGCTGGATGATCTTCTCATTCTCTGATTCCGGGATCTTGCCACTGTAAACGGCCCTTACTATCCTGTTCTTATCGACTATTACAACGCTGTAGCTGTCCTTCGGCATTCCCCAATCCTTCTGAAGAACACCATCATAGTCAAATAATATGGTGGTATCGTATTTCTTGGCCTTATTTCCTGCTATCATGCGGATCAGTCCGTTCGGTTTCCAAGTCGATTTGCAGTCAACAATCCCGAAGCCCTTGAAGAAATCCTTGTTTATCCGCTTGTCGATGTCGGTAGCCTTGTCGATGGCATCATTATAGGGATCATTGAGGTCCGATTCATCCGGATCGACGTAATTTATCTGGAGTACCTTGCCGGGCCATGAATTCATGGTGAATTCCTTCTTGTCGGCATCAGTGAACGTCCATTCAGGAGCCTTCTGGCCGATTACGAGTTTGGTTCCCGTCTGTGCACTGACATAACTGACTGCCAGGATGGTTAACAGGAGGATTAAGAATGTCTTTTTCATACTTCCTTTTTTTGGTTTAGCAACGAAATATAAGCTATTTTTTCTTTACAAACTGATTTTAAGCCCTTTTATCATTAATTACCATGGCTCAGCAATTGGGCTGACCGGCTGAATACCCTCATATTGTCCAATGATGTCCCGGGAGTGATTTCACAACCGGCTGACACAATGCAGCGGTAGCCGGATTCTTCGAAATCCTTTTCCACTGACCGGTTTATGGACTCCGTCGTTCCATCCTGGATAACGGTAACCGGATCGCTCTTTCCCGAAAAGACCTGCCCCTTTCCGAGCAGTCCCGCATACAGGGCCATCGACGGCACCAGGTGATCTATATCGATGATATCGGCACCGGTTTGTATCATGGAAGGCAGGATCGGGGATGTGTCGCCGCATATGTGCAGCTTCGCCAGAGCTCCCTCACTGTGAATGTGGTCAACAAGTATCTTTTCCCTGTTAAATGCAAATTCCTTGTACAGCTCAGGTCCTATCTGTGAGCAGAAGGCGTCGCCGATCCCTATGCAGTGAGCTCCGGCTTTCACCTGGAGACTTATAAATCCGATAGCAGCTTCAACTATTATATCAAGGGCTTTTTCCATTGATGCGGGATCTGTGAAGAAGTCGACTGAAGCATTGGAAGCTCCCCTCAGGTCGCAGTACTCGGCAATGGATCCTTCCACCCATCCAACAATGAAGAATTCATCGCCGCACTTTCTCCTGAATTCTTCTATTTCTTTCAGGCGGTTCCTGCATCTTTCGTTTCCGAGAGGATCGTACTTTTTCAGAAGCGATGCTGCCCGGGCATCCGGAATATGTCCGCTCCTGTCAACAGGAAGGCTGTCTTCAGGATAATCAACTTCGATCCCGAAAGCCGACGCTTCCGCCCAGGGATCCGACATGACGGTCACCCAGTCGATCCCGAAATCCCTGGCACATTTCATCATGGCAAAGCATTTTGCTTCAGGGATAGTGCAGAAATCCCTGTATGTCACGCTGGCATAGCGGGCTGCCCAGCGCATGATGATGGGGTGGAAGGGAGGCCGGTCGTATGTGGCTCCATCAAGGAATGCAAGGGTTCTTTCCAGGCCTGTCATTGCAGTTTATGATCAGGATCAGTAATCGTTCAGAAAATCATTAAGGGGCTTCATAAGCCGGCAACCTTTTAAAATGAGATCAAATGCTCCGTCACCGGTGATCTCCTTGTCGGAGAGCTCTCTGGATACAAGGTAGCTCTTCATTTTGAGGATCTCGATCATGGGGTGATCCTTTGCAAACCCTTTTGGAGCGCTCTTAAGCTTTTCACCTTCTATGCCTCCATAGAATGCCTTCAACTCGCTGTTATTGATGATCTTCAGGAATTTGCTGCTCTCCCTTCCGATCTTTTCACGGATGGCAGTGAGCCATGGCATGGGCGGAACATAGGCTCCTCCGGCCACCATGCTTCTCCCTCCGGGTTCAACGTGAACATAATAACCTGCATAGCGGTCACCGTTATTTTTTCCTCCCTTCACGATGAAAGCTCCCATGTGGGTTTTGTAAATTGTCTTATCAGCAGAAAAGCGGATATCCCTGTTGATCCTGAACATGCAGGTTTTGGCTTCGAGCCCTTTAAGAATGGGATCGAATTTTATGATTTCATCTATCAGGGCCTGGATAAACTCCCCGAAATTTGCCTTTGCTTCATTGTAGCGTGTACGGTTGCTGTTGAACCATTCCCTGTTGTTGTTCCTCCCGAGGTCTGACAGGAAAGCAAGAGTGGATTTCGTTATTCTCACCATTTTATTTGTTTCTGATGTCGTATGCAATTAGCACTTTCCCATGTCGCTGATATAGCACACCTTCATGAATCACAGGGTGGGCAAAATGCTGAAGAGTGCCCTTTTTGATCCTGAAAGTGCTTTCCAGCTTCATCTTTCCATAATCCTGGCTGAGCAGCATCATATCGCCCTTCTGGTTATAGTAGTAAAGCATATCATCTGCCGAGATGATTGCCCCGGGAGCCGTTTTCAGCGAGTCTGTAAGCTGACCTGTCACAGCATCTATCGATATCAGCTGCGGCCTTGCGTTGGCGCCGCAGTACATATAATTGCCAAGCTTAACCACTCCGCCCATGTACGAATCGAATGACTTGTTCCTCCATACCTCCGTTATCTTTTTTCCGTCGGGAGAAAGAGTGAGCTTCACGCAGCAGTTGCCGTCGCCCTCCGTATACCAGATGGTTCCGTTTTCGTAGATTATTGCATTGCAGTGAGAGTCGCCATAACCCGGACCTCTCTTTTCCGGGGGATAATTATCCTGCTCATGCGACCACAGCAATTCGCCTGTTTTTGCATCCAGACCGAGAAAATGATACATGGAGAAGGTGGCAAATATCTTCCTGTCTTCCAGTGTTATAAGCTTCCCCGGATTATATCCTGACGTTTCCCCGAAAGCCTTGTTCGACCAGATTACTTTACCAGTCATCCTGTCGAGGGCCACCACGTTGTAAACCTTGCCGCCCGGTGTCCAGAACACCCTGTCGCCTTCAACCACCGGCGCTTCCGAGAAACCGTGAAGGGGAGGGGTGCCTCCGAAATCCTTCCCAAGATACTTCGACCATACAATTTTTCCGTCCTTACGGTTCACACAATAAAGGTCTCCCATGCCTGTCCCTGCATAAACGTGGTCGCCGGCGATCGTCGGGGTGCATCTTGCGCCGCGGTAACCTTTTGTCCACTCCTTGCCCAGGGTAGTCTGCCATTTTTTTTCACCTTTCATGTTAAAGCTGAAGAGGATACATGTGGAATCCTCCTCGCCGGTAACGTAAAATCCATCGCTGGTGAATACAGGTGAAACAAAACCATTGCCAAGGTTGTCCACAGTCATTATTTCACGCGGGCCCTCTTCAGGCCAGCTTTTGAGCAGGTTTGTACCCTGGTATATTCCGGTCCTTTCTTTCCCCCTGAATTCGAAAACCGAATTCTTATCATCAGCCGGTGACGAAGAAGAAAAGTATGTTATGATCAGAAGGAGAGCAAGTGTGAACATTGTAAATCCCATTTTGGTTAAGAACATCAAAGATAATTTCAACATCGATACAAAATCCAGGTATCTTAAAAAATCTGTAAGGATGGGAAATCATAAAACCTTGGAAAGGCGGATTGTACTATTTGCCGGATTAACTACTTTTGGGACTTATTTTCCGCAATGAAGTATTTCAGTCCGGTTTTAATATTTCTTCTTTTCATCAATACTCTCTCGGGCCAGCCGTTGTTCAGCCACAGGCATGGATTTTACAACGCTCCTTTCAATCTGGCAATCACTCCGTTGGCAACAGGTTCATCGATAATGTATACGACCGACGGGAGTGAACCCGGGCCAGGCAACGGGGCTTCCTATACAACTCCTCTGTACATAGATACCATTACGGTTTTACGGGCCGCTGAGATAAAAGACGGGAAGGCCGGGAAGATTGCCACAGCTACCTTTCTTTTCTCCGGCGACATCGTACTTCAGCCGAATGATCCCGAAGGATATCCTTCAACCTGGGGACCGTATACTGCGATTTCAGGTACGGCAATCGCTGATTATGAAATGGATCCCGAGCTTATGGCAGTTGCGGGATCTGCCGACTCGGTGAAAGCCGGGTTAATGGATCTTCCGGTAATGTCTC
>JALONU010000106.1 GCA_025454775.1 Bacteroidales bacterium
TCCGGACTGCTATATGAAAGTTTAACTGCTGGTGATTTCCCCTTTTCAGGTATTTCAGCACCCCATACTTTAGAGAACCATCCGTTTCTTCCTCCGTGGAGCGTATTCGGTCTGTTGTTCACAGGCAGGCTGTATTCGACACCATCGAGCGTGAATTTACCGTTGGCTATCCTGTTGGCAAATCTGCCAACCACCGCACCTCCATACATGTCTCCCCTGATTATCCCGTCGAATGTTTCTGAACCAAGCGTAACGTTTTCCCTGGCTCCGCTCCTGTCGGGTACTTCAATCCTTACAATCCTGGCTCCGTAATTAGTTACTTTAAGAACATTGTTGTTTTTATTGGTAAGTGTAAACAGGTAAACATTTCTGCCATTGTGACTGCCAAGCGAATCCTTTTTAACAGGTTCCCGTGTACCTGCATGACTGTCGGGAATATAAAATATCAGGCTTAAAAGCGAGACAGCGATCGAACCGAATTTCTTCATGGATTGTATATTTAATATGTTATCGTATTTCCAAATATAGCGATAATATTGAGGAAATAAATCACAACAATATCATCGGCTTCCAGTAGTTATTTGTATCCATGCAAGGTAGAGGGAATTACGTGAAAACAGCCCGGGCGAGCCGGTATTTTGAAGTGAAACTTAAGAGAATTTAACGGGATAGCAGAAACATCATGTCGCTTTAATAATTTTTAACAGAATATTTAATTATTTTGAGGTCAGTTTCAGGGCAGAAAATACTATTTTGCAATTACATAGTTAATTCATAATCAGTCTTTAAATCTAAAACATTCCGGAATGAAAACCAGATCAATTTTCTCAACACTGTTTACAGCAATTACAGTGTTATCCTTAACCTCAGCACTGATGCTGTCCAGCAGTTGCGGAGGAGGCGGTAAGGCCAGCGAAGTGGACTCCACCTTAGGGCTGAAGGATTTCTACAAGGATTATTTCGCGATGGGAGTAGCTGTCACTCCCAACAGCCTCGATGGTGAATCGGGTGAGATGATCAAAAAGCACTTCAGCAGCCTCACGGCCGAGAATGTCATGAAACCACTTCTCATCCAGCCCCAGGAAGGCACCTTCAACTGGGAACCTGCCGACAAGATCGTTGATTTTGCGGTGGCAAACGGGATGAAGGTTCGCGGACATACACTCTGCTGGCATTCACAGACAGGAGAATGGATGTTCCTCGATAAGGATGGCAAGCCCGCGTCAAAAGAACTGGCGCTCAAGAGGCTGGAGGAGCACATAAAAACAGTTGTCACCCGCTACAAGGGTAAGGTTTACGCATGGGATGTCCTTAATGAGGTTATTGTTGATGACACCTCTGCAACAAAGATCTACCGGGAGTCTTCTCCATGGGTTAAGATTTGCGGCACTGATTTCATTCCTTTGATATTCAAATGGGCTCATGAAGCAGATCCTGATTGCCAGCTGTTCTACAACGATTACAACACCGAGAATCCCATCAAGCGTGAAAAGATCTACAACATGCTTAAGGAGCTTCTGGCACAGGGTGTTCCGGTTCACGGAGTCGGCCTGCAGGCACATTGGAACATCAGCAATCCTACAGAAGAGAACCTCCGCGCGTCTATTGACAGGTTTTCATCCCTGGGTCTGAAAGTACAGTTCACGGAGCTCGATATTCCGATCTATTCAGGAAGAAACGATACAATAGACACAGGATTCACTCCTGAAAGGGAACAGAAACAGATTGACCAGTACAAGATGGTATTTAAAGTTTTCAGGGAGAAGAAAGATAAGATCACCGGGGTAACCTTCTGGAATGTCTCTGACAGGGGCAGCTGGCTCGACAGAAGAAATCCCGGCGGCAAAGCCTATCCTCTTCTTTTCGACACGAACCTGAAGCCCAAGAAAGCTTTCTGGGAAGTTGTAAAATTCTGAAATTAGACCCTGGATCAATATAGCGAGGACGTCTTATAGATCATATTAACCGCAAAGTGCGCAAAGCCCGCCTACGCTACTAACTGCCCTAAAGCCTCATAGTTTTGGGAAAGCTCCGGCGGGTAAATCCACGCAAAGGACGCAAAGTTTAAAGGCTGAAAAGTAACACTTTGCGATCTTTGCGTTCCCGAGTACTCGGGATTGCGGCCTTTGCGGTTAATGGATTTAATCTTATAGTACTTATCCGCAATTACTATTTGAGTTTTCTGACGAATTGTGACGGTGAGATCCCGAATTGCTTCTGGAAACTCGTGGCAAAATATGACGGTGACGAAAATCCGACGAGATAAGATATTTCATTGATCCTGTAATTTCCGTCCGATAATAATTCAGCGGCTTTCTTAAGCCTTGCCAGCTTTACATATTCAACTGAATTCAGTTCCGTCAATGCCTTAACCTTTCTGTAAAGGGTTGAAACACTTATCCCCATTATATCAGCAATCTTTTCTACCCTCAGGTCGTTTTCGGAAATATTGTCCATCAGAACAACATTGAGTTTTTTAAGGAATTCCTCATCAGTCTTATTCAGGGCTACCGATTTGAAATGTGTCAGAGGCGAGGTGACGAAATTTTGCCTGTCGAGACTCCTGTTTTTGATCAGATTCTGGATCTGGGCAATCAGGAGTTCAGTCGAGAATGGCTTTTCAATGTAAGCATCTGCACCTGAATCAAGCCCTTCGATCCTTGCATTGAGATGGATGGTTGCAGTAAGGAGAATAACAGGTATATGGCTGAATTCTATGTCAGATTTGATCATCCTGCAGAGTTCGTAACCATTTGTAACAGGCATTATAACATCACTGACTACCAGGCTTATATTATATCTCTTAAGGGCTTTTAAAGCTTCGTCGCTGTTGTAGGTCAGAATGACGTTATAATCACCCGATAATTCACTGGCTATGAATTTGCCCATTTCAATTTCATCCTCAACGAGCAGGACATTGGGAAAGGAATTTTCGAGAGAACCGAATATTTTAAATTTGTGATTTTCACCGGCGAACGACCCTTCAGACTCTTCCACAGGGCGCGAGATCGATTCTTCCTGGTATTTTGTAAGTTCCAGGACAAATGAATTTAAATTCCTTACACTTGTGTCAAGATAAAGCTTTCCGTTATGGAGTTCTGCCAGTGATCGCGAAAGTGAAAGGCCGAGACCGGTCCCTTTCTCCCCCGGCTTGTCGAAATCTATCTGGTAAAAGGGTTCAAAGATTTTCTCACTGAGCTCCTTCGGGATCAGTTTTCCATCATTATTTACACGGATCCTGATTATGTTATCCTTTTCTGTTTCGGGTTCCAGGTATATGTCAACTTTCGATTCGGCAAATTTCAGGGCATTTGATAAAAGATTGCTTAATATCTTGGTTATTGCCTCCCTGTCGACAGCCAGGTTATAGTAATGTACCGGTGAATTAAAATGTACCGATATCATATTTTCCGCACTGGAAGGCAGGAATAGATTGTATGTCGACTCTATCAGTTCATACAGGTCGGTTTTAATAAAATTAAGCTTGAACTTTTCCTTCTCTGTCTTCCTGAAATCGAGAAGCTGGTTTGTCAGATTCAGTAGCCTGTCGGTATTCCTTTTGATTATTGAAAAATTTTCTTCTGTACTATGTGAGCTGTTTATCCCCGATTTAAGTATCCTGTCCAGAGGTCCTTTTATTAACGTCAGGGGTGTACGAACCTCATGAGTTATATTGGTAAAAAAGTTGATTTTCGCATTAAGTATCTCTTTTTCCTTATTGGATTCGATGATGTCTATCTTCCTCTGATGCTCAAGGGACTTCTTCTTTAAATAAAATGATATCAGCATGTACCCTATTGAAGCTGTAATTAATATGTAAAGAATATATGCCGGGACCGAGAGCCATAAGGGTGGAGATATCCTTATGTCGAGAATGGATTCATCGTCGCTCCATGTTACACCGTCAGTGGATGAGAGGACCCTGAACCTGTATCCGCCCGGAGACAAATTGGTATAGTACACCTTTCTGTTCCCTGAGATGAGAACCCAGTCAGGGTCAGAGCCTTCCATTTTATATTTGTACCTGGTAAGATTCGGACTGGTGTAAGTAGGTGATACAAAGTCAATTCCGAATGAAGACTGATTATGTTTCAGGCGAATATGATCTGTTACAAGCAGCGATTGGAATGAAGGAGATCCTGCTGAATTGACAAAATATTCCTGGCCATTTACCTGGAAACCTGTAAAATAGACAGGAGAATTAAAGGTAGTTTCCCTGATGTCAGCCGGATAGAATGATACAAGTCCGCTCATTGTTCCGAAATACATCTTGCCATTTTTATCCTGGTAGGCCGAGTTGTAGCTGAATGTATTATCCAGAAGGCCGTCATCCCTTGTGAAGGTTGTAAATTTATTTGTTGAAGGATCGAAACGCAGCAAACCTCTCGTTGATGTAATCCACAGGTTTCCATTTCCGTCCTGCAGCATATCGCAGTAAATAGCGAAACTTACATCCCTGCCCGGAACGAATCTTGTTATCTCTTCCGTTTCATTGTCAATATAGCTGAATCCGTTACCTTCCGTGGTAAACCAGATCCTCTGGCTGTTATCCTGGAAGATGGAAGTAACCCATTCATAATCCATGGTTTCGTAATCCCCTTTCGTGTACAGGATTTTATTTAAGGTCCCTGCCGCTTTATTGTATTTATATAGTCCTCTTCCGTATGTTCCTATCCAGACGTTCCCTTTATTATCCTCATACAGGCAATGGATGAAGTATCCTGCTGGCAGTTCATCCATGAATGTAAAGGATGAATTCCTCCTGTCAAACTGGTACAGTCCGCTTGAGCTTCCAGCATAAATCGTACCGTCAGTTGTTTTGAGGAAGGTTATGAACGTATTTGTCCTGAGTCCGCTTCGGCTGTCATTGAATTGAAAATGATCAGTTATTGCCTGACGCGGAATATCAAGGATGTATATGCCATTATCGTATGTTCCTATCCATAGGTCATCACCATCAACGAGGATCCCCTGAACATTCCTGCTGTCGATTTTTATACGGTTGCTGCCTTCCGTGATGTTGTAGAACAAGCCAGTCCGGTGATCCAGTTTTATCAGTCCGGCATCTTCAGTACCGATCCATATATTGCCATAAGGATCTGCATGGATCTCCCGTACCACATTCCCGTTCAATGCCCCGGGCAAACCTGTCGGGTAATACTTTTCAAAGGTTTTGTTAGGCTGTGGCAGATAATTCACACCACCGTAAAACGTTCCCAGCCAGATACCTCCTTCCTTATCCTTTACAATTGTACGGACTGCATTGTTTGAAATTGAGAACGGGTCTGTAGTGACCTTCTGGAGGTTTGTGACATAACCCGATTTCAGGTTAAAGATGTGGATCCCGGATTCTGTCCCTATCCAGATCTCATCATCGCTGTACAGAAAGGTGGTTCTGATCAGGATATTATTCCAGATATCGTCGTCTCCGAAGAAATCAGTGACTTTACCCGTATTTGGATCAAATTGCCTGATTCCGGCAATACTGCTTGATATCAGCAAACCATAGCTGCCTGCATCCAGTATGTTCCCAAGGGTAACGGAAGAGGAGATCTCCTTGTCGGTAAGGATCCTGTAACCTGTGAAATCATCAGTTCGTGCATTATATCTATAGATACTCCCGTCTGAGGCGGAGATCCAGATATCACCTGCAGTCGTCAGGTTAATCCTGAGGGGTCTGAACGATGTATTTGAAGAGTAAAAGTTTATTTTGTTGTTCTTCTTATCATACCTGTAAAGACCGGGGAAAGTGGCAATCCATATATAGTTCTCATTGTCAGCCTTTATGTCGACAACCATCCCCCTGACTACCGTGTTCTCAACGCGGATTGTTCCGAAACAATCGCTTTCAGGGATATAGTAGCAGATCCCTTCAGGAGTTCCGACCCATATCCAGCCGTCTTTGTCCTCACATAATGCACTTATGAAATTGCTTTTAAGACTGTTGGAGTCCGCCGGATTGTGAAGGAATACTTTAAACTGATAACCATCAAACCTGTTAAGACCTTCCTTGGTTCCAAACCATAGGAATCCCCTCTGATCCTGAATACACGACATGACGGTATTGTTCGACAATCCGTTGTCGTTGCGGTAATGCCTGAAGTAATATGGTCGGCCGTTAGCTGTTATTGACAACCATGCGACACAAATCCATAGTATGAATAATCTCAGTCTGGCAGAATGCATTTTCCCGGGGAGCTTAATGATCATTCAAAGATAATTCAAGGGGTAATTATTTTAATATTCCGTCTGATATTTTTTCAGTCCGCGGCGAAAGTGAGGCCTTAAACTTCAGTTCTCAGGCAGGAGCCTTCAGCCGGGTACGCCGGATGGTCAGAATCAGAACTCCCATAAGCAAAAGAGCTGCTCCAAGTATCCAGAGAGACATTACAATACTCCCGGTCCTGTCATTAACTATCCCGACAAGCGTCGGGCCAACAAAACCTCCCAGATTACCTACGGAATTGATAAGTGCGATACCTCCTGCCGCTGCCGTTCCGCTTAAAAAAGTCGTGGAAAGCGCCCAGAAAGGCCCCATGGCTGATTTCAACCCGACAAGGGCTGTCATGAGCGCGATCATAGCCAGGTATGGATTTTTCAGGTATGCACTCAGGGCGAAACCTGCTGCTGCAGCAAAGGCCGGGCCGGCGACATGCCAGCGTCTTTCACCTGTTTTGTCAGAGTGGTATCCTATAATGAGCATGACTACGACAGCTGCCAGGTAGGGTATGGCATTAATCAACCCTACAACATAATAATTCGTCTGCGAGAATTCTTTTATTATCGAAGGCAGCCACATTTCATAGCCGTATATTCCGACTGTCAGAAGGAAATAAATCAGACAGAGAAGCCATATACGGCCGCTGGTCAGAGCTTTGGACAGACGAAAATGAGCCCTGCCTTTTGACTGAAGCGTTTCTTCTTCGAGTCGCAGAGAGATCCAGTCTTTTTCGGAGGAGGAGAGCCATTTTGCATTCTGAGGACGGTCAGGCAGCACTATAAAAACAACCAGGCCCATAATTACAGCCGGTATGCCTTCAAGAAGGAAAAGCCATTGCCACCCTTCCAGTCCGGCCCAACCGTGCAGTTCAAGTATAGCCCCTGAAAGAGGCGAACCAACGATTCCCGCAATGACTGTCCCTGTAGCGAAAAGGGCTACCGTGCGCGCCCTCTCCTTGTCAGGGAACCAGTAGGTAAGATAGAGGATAACACCGGGGTAGAAACCCGCCTCAGCAACACCCAGGAGAAATCGCACCAGGTAGAAAGTTTTAATGTTATGAATAAACATCATGGAAGAGGAAATGATCCCCCATACTATCATAATACGGGCTATCCATATACGTGCTCCAATACGTTGCAGGATAAGATTGCTGGGTACCTCAAAAAGAAAATAGCCTATAAAGAACAGCCCTGCACCCAAACCATACACACTGCCGAAAACACGTTCGTCAACGCCAAGTACTTCCTGCAGTTGCAGCTTTGCAAAGCCGACATTGATGCGGTCGATATAGGCTATAATGTAACATATAAACAACAGCGGAATAAGACGCCAGGTGATTTTCGAATATAGATTGTGGGATTCTAGCGCAGTCATAATTTTAGTCAAAATTTTTCTATGGCACCTAGGCCGAATAATGCAAAATCATACCTGACAGGATCTTTGTGATCAAAGCTTCTTAATACCTTATCCAGCTCAGCGACAGCCTTTGCATCATTTTGTGTTCGTTTAAGCAGCCCCAGCTTCCTGGCTACATTACCTGAATGAACATCGAGAGGACAGGAAAGAACCGATGGTGAGATTGATTTCCAGATGCCGAAGTCCACACCTTTATTGTCTTTCCTCACCATCCACCTGAGGAACATGTTTATCTTTTTTGCTGCCGAACCTTTATAAGGATCCGAAACATGTCTCTCAGTTCTTTTTTCATGCGGCAGTTCGAAAAATATCCTGTGCAGTTCATGGATGGCAGGCTGCAGTGAATCGACTGTTTTTTGGGTTTTAAAAATTGCCTCAAGGCCCCCCCTGTTCCTGTAGATATGCCGGAGAGCTTTAAGGAAATATGCAAGATCGGCGGAATTGAATGTCCTGTGCACGAAACGCACAGCCTGATCGAGTTCGCAGTCGCTGGAGTTCACTATAAATTCAAAAGGAGAATCCTCGAGGATCTCCATCATCCTTACCGAATTTCTGAGGATCATCTTCCGGTTTCCCCATGCAATTGTTGCAGCAAGGAATCCGGCTATCTCGATATCGCCCTTGTCAGAATATCGATGGGGAATGCTTATCGGGTCGGACCCGATAAAAGAAGGCCGGTTGTATAAATCAGCCTTTTCATCAAGGAATTCTTTCAGCTCATGTTTTCTAAACTCCATCTCCCGGATATGGAAATTATACGATTTAACTGTTCTTCGGAGAATCAGGATCTTTTTTAGTGACGAGGATCTTATCGATCCTGTTACCGTCAATATCGACTACCTCGATAGTGTAACCTCTGAAATCGAATTTATCGCCTGTCTGAGGGATCTTATTCAGATTACTGAGTACAAACCCGGCAACGGTCGAATATTCAACCTCTTCAAAATCAATAACAAATCCTTCAATTATGCCGTCCAGTATCTCTGCCGGGGCATCACCGCTGATAAGGAAGGATTTATCCTCGCGAAGGAAGATGTCGGGATCAAGGTCGTCTCCTTCATCAGGGAATTCTCCGATAATATTTTCCATGATATCGTGAAGGGTGATGAGGCCTTCAAGGCTTCCGTATTCATTCACAACCACAGCAATATAGAGATGCTTCTGCCTGAAAAGCCTCAGCAGTCTGACAGCTTCCATACTCTCAGGAACTACCAGAGGCTGAATAAGCAGATCACAAACGTTCACATATTCATTCCTGGGCAGGGCTGACAGATAATCCCTTACATGAAGGATACCAATGAAATTATCCAGGCCTTTCCTGCAGCAAAGCACCTTGCTGTGTCTCGAATTTGTTATGGCCGATCTGATCTCGTGATCCGGCTTCTCCAGTTCAATCCACTCAATATCAAGCCTGTGTGTCATCAGGTGCCTGGCTTTTTTATCGGCAAAGTAGAACAGCTTTTCATGGATCAGGTTCTGTTCTTTTTCAATGATCCCCTCGGTTGTGGCTGTTCTGAGAATATGACGGAGTTCCATTTCAGTTATCCCGGTCGGTCCTTTCCTGATACCGATGAGCCTGGTGGTTAAATTCGTCGAGACAGCAAGAAGCCTGACAAAAGGGTAGAACATTTTGCTGAAATAATAGATCAGGGGAGCGATCTTCACAGCTACGTTTTCGGGATTGTTGAGAGCTATGCTTTTTGGCACGAGTTCCCCTATAACAATTGAAAAGTAAGTAATGGTGATGACAGTTATTGTCATCGCTATTTCATCAGCCGAGCTGCTGAAAAAACTTATCCTCTCGAAAACAGGAGCAATGTCTTCAGCAAGGTTCAGCCCCCCATAAACACCTGTGACAATACCGATCAGAGTAATTCCTACCTGCACGGCAGAAAGAAAATTATCGGAGTTTTCCAGTAATTTCAGGGCAGAGGAGGATCCCCTGCGTCCTTCATTTTTCATCTGTTCAAGCCTCGACTTTGTGCTTGAGACAAGAGCTATCTCCGAAAGGGCAAAAAAGCCATTCAGTAATATCAGCATTCCTATTACGACCACTTCCATTTCTAAAATCCTTTCCTGAGGCCTGCCTGTTTAAAAGAAGCTTATGCAATTTTCCCTGCTTTCCGGGGATTACAAAGATAAGACTCTTTTCCTTATCAGCCTTTTCACTGTAGCCCGGAGTTATTAATCCTGTCTATGCGGGTGCCTGGAATAAAGAGAAAATTAGCTTAATTTGTCATCTCCCCTGTAAAAAGGAGGGAAGATGAATTATGACCGGCAACAGTTTCACTTTCAAGCAGTTCGCTATTTACCAGGAGAACTGTGCCTTTAAGGTGGGGACCGACGGCGTCCTTCTTGGTGCAGCGGCTGATGTTACTGATTCCGGCAGCATACTCGACATAGGTACTGGGACAGGTTTGATCGCCATTATGCTGGCACAGAGAACCACGGCGGAGATATTCGCAATCGAGCCGGATCCCTCATCATACAGTCAGGCCTGCAGCAATGCAGCCATGAGCCCCTGGGCAGACAGGATAAAGATCTTCAGAACGACGCTTCAGGATTTTGATCCCGGCAGCCGGAAATTTGACCTTATTGTCTCGAATCCGCCTTTCTTCAGCGATTCCCTGAAGAATCCGGATCCGGTAAAAGCCCTGGCTAGACATAATGACTCGCTATCAGGAAAAGAACTGCTGAGCGGGTCGAAGAGGCTGCTGGCTAAAGGAGGAAGGCTGGAGATTATCATGCCTTATGTGGAAGGGAGCATCCTGGTGGCAGAAGCCCCGGAATATGACCTGTATTGTAACAGGATAATTAAAATCAGACCTTTGCCGACCAGTGAAGTCAGAAGGCTGATACTTACATTTTCGGGTGAAAAGACTCCCCTTCATGAGAGCTGGCTCACTATCGAGCACGGCAAAAGACATGAGTTTACTGACGCGTACAAAAATCTCACAAGGGATTTCTATTTGAAGTTCTGAAAGACTTAACACCCCAAGCCCTGGATCTTTTTTTTACCCCCCGACCCCCCGTGTTCCTTTTTTTTACCCCCCAACCCCCCTAAAGGGGGGCTATA
>JALONU010000007.1 GCA_025454775.1 Bacteroidales bacterium
GCCTATGCCGGGGGAATCGTCAATGTACAGATTGCCATCGTCAAAATTATAATTAATTTTAAATACTTCATTCACGATCTCCTGGTGCGGCATGTATTCCTGTATCCCGAAATTATTTATTGCAGTGTTGAAGTGCAAGGCTGCGGCAAGGTTCACCGGTGAAAGATCAGTGGCCCCGTGGAAACCGGTGCTGATATGATACACTGAAGCCATAGCTGCCACCTTGAGCAGGTGAGTTATGCCGCCTCCGTGCACCAGGGGCATCCTGATATAATCGATAAGCTGCTCCGTGATCAGGGTAGTATAGTCGTATACCGAGTTAAAAACTTCGCCAATGGCTATGGGTGTTGTTGAATGACTTCTTATCAGCCTGAGGCCTTCCTGGAGCTCACCTGTAACAGGATCCTCAAGCCAGAAAAGATGGAATGGTTCGAGTTCCCTGGCCAGCCTTGAAGCCTCAACCGGGGTGCAGCGGTGATGTGCATCGTGAAGTAAATGAATGCTTTCGCCATAAGCTTCTCTTACCTTTCCGAATAAAGATGGAAGGAAACTCAGGTATTTCGATGTATCCCAGTATTCCTCATGGGGAATGCCTTTTGAAGCAGGCTCATAAGGCTTGCCGTCTTTGGGAACACCATAAGTATCCTCTATGCCTGGTATGCCCGACTGAACCCTTATCGCACGAAAACCCTTTTCTATTTTCTCCCCTACCTTATCGAGAGTCTCTTCCGTATCCCTCCCGTTGGCATGACAGTAAACCAGCACCCTGTCCCTGCTTCTTCCTCCCAAAAGATTGTAAAGGGGTGTATTCAGCATTTTCCCTTTTATATCCCACAAGGCCATGTCGATGGCGGAGAGAGCTGTCATGGCTACCGAACCCCTCTTCCAGTAAACACCACGGTAAAAATAATGCCAGATATCTTCCGTGTTACGTGGATCCCTTCCAATCAATGCAGGGACGCAATAGTTTTCGAGGTAAGAGGCTACTGCCTTCTCCATTCCATTCAGGGTGGCATCCCCCAGTCCGTAAACACCCTCATCGGTAAAAACCTTAAGCGTTACAAAGTTCCTGCCCGGAGAGCAGACTATCACTTTTGCATCTGTTATTTTCATAACACTCCTTTTTCCTTTTTGGTCTTACTTGCAAGTTCATTTTTCCCGCAGATCCCGCTGATTCCCGCAGATCTCCTCACTCTTCAACACTCATCACTCACTACTCACAACTCACTCTTCTCCTCTTCTTTCTTCCGTCTTCGGTCTTCGGTCTTAAAATCCAATCGAATTCCCCCCATCCACCGGCAGTACCACTCCCGTAATGAATGAAGCCTCTTCCGATACCAGGAAATATGCAGCACCTGCAACTTCCTCAGGCTTGCCAAGCCTTCCCATTGGAGTTCTTGCCAGCACCCGGTTTTTTCTCCCGGGGTCATTGTCGAGTGCAACCGAAGACATATTGGTCCTGATGAATCCCGGCGCAATACAGTTCACCCTTATCCCGAGGGGAGCCAGCTCGACAGCCATTGAGCGGGTCATACCTTCAACCGCTGCCTTTGAAGCTGTATATGCAATAACATTCGGGAGGCCGTAAATAGATGCCATTGAACTGATGTTAAGGATGCATCCCTCTTCCTGTTCCTTCATGATTCCGGCCACAGCCCTTGAAATGCAGAATGCCGACGTCTGGTTCGTCAGTATTATCTTCTGGTATTCATCATCAGTTACCTCAAGCATCGGTTTTTTCAGGTTTATTCCCGCATTGTTCACAAGAATATCTATGCGCCCATGTCGGTCAATTATCGTTTGTACCATAGCAGGTATAGCATGCAGGTCGGCAAGGTCACAGCTAAAGAAGTCTGAATTCTCTCCGAGCGTCCTGCAGGCAGCTTTCAGCCTGGCAATATCCCTGCCCACAATGATTACTTTTATGCTTCCGGCGATGAATCTTTTTGCTATGGCCAGCCCTATGCCTGAAGCTCCTCCCGTTATTACCGCCACTTTCTTCATATAGTCTTCTCTAAAAACTTTCTATTTACCAAGTCATTGCGAGCGAAGTGAAGCAATCTATTAATCACTACTCACCACTCACTACTCAACTCTTTTGTCTTCAGTCTTCTTCAAAAAACCCACCCCAACCTCCCGCTACGCTGAAGCTTCGCGGGACAGGCTTCCGCTGTCGCGGAATCTCCACTCCGTTCCGATCTCCCAGGAGGGGATTTATTACGTCAATCCTTCTCCTCTTCTGGCCTCCTACCTGCTTATCCCCGGAATATCCGTATACCTGTAATTCCGGTAATAATCAAGGTCATGCTCCGGCTGTGCCACACCTGCAGGCAGCGGCTTTCTTGAGAAGGTCTGGAAATAAAGTATGCATCCGTCTCTCCAGATCGCAGCATCCCTTTCCTGCTTCACCAGTAGCGCAGACACCTGATCAAACCTTTCCCCGTCCACGATCCCTTTTGTTTTCTTCCAATCCGATTGCAGCCTCTTTACTGACTTTACACCATCATCATAACGAAGGCATATCTCGTCCCATAATGTCTTTCCTGAGGAAAGCCGGTAGTCCCACGGCATATGATGGAACCACAGCAGGAGGTTCTCCGGACAGGTATTAAGGTTTTCATACATATCCCTTACTGGCTTGAAATACTGCGATACTGCATCTGAGCCTTTTGAGGTACGGTCAAATCCAATTCCCTGTGCGTCAGCCCTGTGATAATAGACTGAAGTCCAGTCGCTTCTGCCTCTGTCGACCCATGGACCGGGACCGTAGTGGTGCCCCGAGTACATAATATGGTGCAGTCCAAGGGGTGTCATGTAGTTGACTGCGATTTCCCTCGAATCAAGCATCATCTTTTTTATTGTCCCCAGGGCTGAAGATTCATTTGTGAAGGTCATCCTGATCCATTCATCGGCAATATCCTCTGAGCTTATGTATGGATCCCATGCAAGTCTGCCGAAAGCATACCAGTTTGCCTGGGCAAACGGATGTCCGGTCCAGTTTCTCACGTTGCCGATGTTTGATACACCAGCCATAGCCGTTATCCTGTAATTATGCAGAGTGCCTTCAACAACTTTGGCTACCAGGGATCCTTCGCCCTTTGCATAGGTGTCCGATTTAAGGCACTCCTCAAATAGAGGTGCGAGGAAAACGAGGTGAACCGACGAGCCAAGATATTCCTGAGTGATCTGGAATTCAGGCATAACAGGTGTTTGAGGCATGGCCCCGAAGAGGGGATGAAAGGGTTCCCTTGGCTGGAAATCAATCGGACCGTTCTTCACCTGTACCAGAACGTTGTTCCTGAATTTCCCGTCGAGAGGTACAAATTCATTGTAGGCCTGTTTTGCCCGGTCGTCGGGTACATTATTGTCGTATACGAATGCCCTCCACATAACTATACCCCCGTGCTGAACTACTGCATCTGCCAGCATGTTAGCCCCGTCGGCATGTGAACGGCCGTAGTTCTGAGGACCTGGCTGTCCTTCCGAGTTGGCTTTTACAAGGAATCCTCCGAAATCAGGAATTACTTTATAGATTTCATCCGCCTTTTTCTTCCACCAGTCCCTGACTTCCGTGTCAAGCGGATCGGCCGTCTTCAGTTTCCCTATCTCAATGGGAGCGCTGAAACGTGCAGTGAGATACACTTTAATATTATATGGCCTGAAAACATCGGCTATTGCTGCAACTTTTACCAGGTACTCCGGAGTAAGGATAAGTGCGTTGGCATTTACATTTGTGAGAACTGATCCGTTTATTCCCACCGAAGCATTAGCCCTGGCATAATCTTTATAACGGGTATCGACAGAATCGGGCAGTGCCTTCCAGTCCCACAGCGACAACCCGGCATATCCTCTTTCTACGCTCCTGTTAAGGTTGTCCCAGTGGTTGAGGAGCCTTATCATCGTTTTAGGAGAGCTTTCGACAGAAAGAGAGCCGATGTCGCGGTGCAGCTGTAAAAGCCTCAGGAAGTGAAAGGTGCCGTACAGCACTCCTGCATCGCTGTTGGCGGCTATCACTGTTATTTTCCTGCGCTTGTATGCGGTAGTATAAATAATGTATCCTTCGTTCCCTGCCCCGGCAAGCTTCTCTTCTATTCCGAGAGAGGCAATTACAGGCGAGCTTTGAGGTGTTCCTGCAACTATTACGCCGTTTTTACGCAATTTTGAAACCTGCGGGATACTGATCCCGAGCATTGATTCGAGTCCGGCCTGCATTTCCGATGAAGCCGCCGCCGCAACAGCTGATGAGGAAACAATCATTATTCCGCTGATCTGTTTCTGATATTGTTCACGAAGCTGCTGGTCTCCGATCTTTTCATATCTCAGCCAAAGTTTATAACCGTCTTCTGCCTCAAGGGAGACAGAAAAGAACGCCAGCACGAGAGCCAATAAAATTTTGTGTATCATGATTTTAACCAGGTAATTTTGTGTTATTGGTTTTTTGCCTGAGTGAAGATTCCCGGACAATGAGTCTGTGTTTGAGAATGATTGAGCTGAGCCCTGCCTGCGATGAATTGCGGAGCTTGTTTATGAGCGACGATGCTGCTATCTCCCCTGTTTCCCCTGCCGGGTAATCAACAGTTGTAAGGTTTGGTTTTATGACATTACTTATCGGTTCGTTATTGAATCCTGCAACAGCTATGTCTGCCGGAATCCTGATCCCTCCCTTCTCCATCTCCATAATTGCTGCAACTGCGGTAGTGTCGTTGGAGGTGAACAGGCCGTCGGGCTTTTGTTTCATCCTGAGAATTCTCCTGCCGGTTTCCTTCCCGTCCAGGCTGCTCATGTTCCCGGTTATCAGGAGATCGGGATCAAACTCAATTTCATTGTCGCTCAGAGCCTGCCTGTACCCCCTGTATCTTTAGGAATAGACGTTTCTAAGCATATTGCCTCCAAGGTGCATTATCCTTCTGCAGCCCTGTTCAATAAGATGCAAAGTTGCTTCATATCCCGCTTTGAAATTGTCGATGACGACACTTATGCATTTCGGACAATCCGCAACCCTGTCGAAAAAGACCACAGGTATGTCCCTGTCCGACAGTATGTTGAAATGCCTTATATCTTTCGTGTTCAGGGCCAGAGATACAAGCAGGCCGTCTACCCTGCTGTTGAACAAGGTTGTGACACAGGCGGCTTCTTTCTGATGAGATTCCTGCGACTGGCTTATGATAAGGCCATAGCCGTTCTCTGATGTTATCTTTTCTATGCCGGCCAGGGCGCTTGCCATGAAATAACTGTCGAGACGCGGAACAATGACTCCAATGGTATAGGTATGTTTTTGCCTGAGGTTGCTGGCGAACTTGTTCTGCCTGTAACCCATTTCAGCTGCGACGGCATGGATCTTCTTCCTGGTCTCCTTCCTGATGTGAGGATGATTGCTGAGAGCCCTGCTTACTGTGGATGCAGAGAGATGTACTGCCTTTGCAATATCATATATCGTTATATCCCTGCCAGATTTCATCGGGTGTATTATGATACTGCAAAATTATCATAATCGCTGATTTTCTGAAATAAATCCATTAAAATCTGCAATCGGTTGCAAAATAATGTTAAAAATGATGAAATCTTTTGTAGTTATGGATTGCTTTGGATACTTTTATAATCTCAAAAACCTGAAATAAGGCAAAACCAATCTAAATCTGAAAGCGATGCAAAATTCAAAGAAACAAATTTCACGAAGGAAATTCCTCGACACATCTGCCAAAGCGACACTCTTTTCAGGAGTGGCCATGGCAGGATTTCCTACCATCATCCCTGCAAGCGTTATTGGGAAAAATCCTCCCAGCGACAAGATCAACATCGGGTGGATAGGCTGCGGCCGCCAGGGAAGAGGAGATGTTATGGGAACTCTCAGGTTTGATACGTGCATGTTCGTGGCAGTTTCCGACGTCGATTCAAACAGGATGGCCCTTGGAAAGAAAATGATCGACGATTTCTACGGAAGGCAAACCGGCAACAGCAGCTATTCGAATGTAAAAATGTACGCCGACTACAAGGAAATGCTCCTCGACAAGTCGATAGATGCCGTCATGATCACCACACCTGACCACTGGCATTCACAGCCTGCCATCGAAGCAGCTCTCGCAGGTAAGGACATATATCTCGAGAAACCGACATCGCTTACAATAACCGAGGGACGCCAGCTGGTTGAAGTGGTGAAGAAGAAAAAGATCATTCTGCAGGTCGGAACACAGCAAAGATCCAGCGCCCAGTTCAGGGTAGCTGCAGAACTGGTGAGAAATGGCAGAATAGGTAAGCTCCATACGGTGAAGATCGGCCTTCCCGGAGATCCGTCCGGACCGGAAGCACCGGAGATGCCTGTACCCAAAACCCTTAACTACGACATGTGGCTGGGTTCAACACCACAAGTTTATTATACCGAAATAAGGGTTCATCCGCAGCAGGGATTCGACCGTCCCGGATGGCTCAGGTGCGAACAGTTCGGCGCAGGAATGATAACAGGATGGGGCCAGCATCATTACGATTCGGCAATGTGGGGCATGGACACCGAGCACACCACACCGATATCCTATGAGGCAGTTGCAGAATTCCCGAAATCAGGCCTCTGGGATGTACACGGCGATTTCATGGCCAAGGCAGAATATGCCAACGGAGTAACAATGTACACAAGCGGCGGATTCCCCAACGGTGTGCGCTATGAGGGTTCCGACGGATGGATCTTTGTTACACGCGGCAACTACAGAGCCACCGACAGCGACCCGATACCACAGGGACAGAGCAATCCTCCCCTTTCGGCCAGCGATCCCAAACTTATGTCACCGATAGGTGAAAACGAGCTTCATCTTTATGTTAGCACTAACCAGCAGGGCAACTGGCTCGACTGCATCAAATCGCGCAAGGAACCGATTTCTCCTGTCGAAATCGGACATTATGCATGCTCAGTCTGTCTTCTCACTCATGTAGCAATGAAACTCGGCCGGAAAGTGAACTGGGATCCCAAAGCCGAGAAATTCATAAACGACAAGGAAGCAAATTCCATGCTGTCGAGGCCGCAGAGAGCGCCTTACGGGACGAACTATATCAAAGGAATATGAGAAAACTGCTTTCAGGCATTTTGCTACTCCTGTCAGGGGCTGTAATAACTCTGCCCCTGCAGGGAGCAAAAATCACCGCTGTTAAAGTCGGCTCCAAGATCAATGTTACCATCAATGGTAAATACTTCACCTCGTATATCTTTTCAGAGGATGAGAAGTATCCCTTCTTTTATCCGGTGAACGGCCCTCTTTCGGGTGGCTCTGTTACCTCAATGAGAAATGCAGAGTATCCCCACCACAGCTCACTTTTCTTCGGCTGCGACCTGGTGAACGGAGGCAACTACTGGCAGGAAGGACTGGAAAGAGGAAGGATCATTTCTGTCAATGCCGAGATAATCAAGCAGGGCGGCGATACAGTGATCATCACCGATGAGTGCATCTGGAGCAGACCGGGAGCAATATCACCTGTAAAGGATACCAGAAAGTACACTATTACAGCTCCTTCGGGTTCCATGACACAGATCGATGTTGAGATAACCATGGAGATGCTCATCGATGTGGTTATCAAAAAGACAAACCATTCGCTCTTCAGTGCCAGAATGGCGGCTGATCTGTCAGTTAAGAACGGGGGCACGATGATAAATGCCGAAGGACTGCTCGGAGAACCAGGAACCTTCGGCAAGGGATCACCCTGGATAGATTTCTACGGAAAGAGGGGAACGATGACGGAAGGACTTGCAATATTGCAGCATCCATCAAATCCATGGTATCCTTCGCCATGGTTTACACGCGACTACGGTTTCATGTCACCCACACCCATGTACTGGCCGCAGAACGGTACCGACACCCAGATGAAGAAGGGTACCACACTCCTTCTGCGCTACCGGGTGCTCGTCCACGGCGGGTCACACAGGGAAGCTGATATTGCGGGTAACTTTGAAAAATACAGGATTACAAAATAACCTCACCCTCATACCGACCCTGATAAGACGATATAGTCCGGTTTGCCGGACTATATTATTTTCACCAGTTTCTTGAGTATACCAGCCTCTTCATCAGCTGTCACCTTCGAAGGCTGCCTTCCTCCGACTGTTATCATGTACTGACCGGGGTCAGCTGCTCTTTTGTTGTTTTTGGCAATAACTGTAAAAGCATCAGCTGCAACTTCAAAGGTCACTGTCCTGGCCTCCCCCGGTTCCAGATGAATGCGCCTGAAACCTCTCAATGATCGTATCGGCACCGGCACGTCAGCGTCGAGGTTTGAAACATACAGCTGTGCGACTTCGTCACCTGCCATAGTTCCCGTATTCTGTATCCTCACAGAGGCTCTGAGTGCCTGGCCCGGTTTCACTTTCTTCGGAGCCTTCAGTTTGCTGTACCCGAAAGTGGTATAGCTCAGACCATGCCCGAACTTATAAAGGGGTTCTCCCCTGAAATAGCGGTATGTCCGGTTATCCATCTTGTAATCGGAAAAATCGGGAAGGTCATTTACCGATTTGTAGAAGGTCACAGGCAGACGGCCGGCAGGGTTGTAATCCCCGAAAATGACATCGGCCAGAGCCTGTCCTGCTGCCTGTCCTCCGTACCATGTCTCGATTATAGCAGGGATGTTTTCATTCTCCCAGTTTATTGCCAGGGCACTTCCGTTCAGCAGCACAAGCACAACAGGCTTGCCCAGTGAATGAATTGACCTGATCAGCTCCTGCTGAACATCCGGAAGGTCAATCCTCGTCCTGTCGCCGCCCCGGAATCCGTCGATGGTCACCCTCATTTCCTCTCCTTCAAGCCTTGGAGTTATGCCCATGCACATTATAACCACGTCTGCCTTCCCTGCAGCTTCCATGGCTTCAGCTTTCAATTCGGCTTCGGGCTTCTGGCTGGTCATTCCAGTGGCCCAGTTGCAGCCCTGTGCATACAGCACTTCCGCATTGCTGCCAAGCTTTTCCCTGATACCTCTCAGCGGCGTAACCGGGTCGGATGGATTTCCGTTATAGTTGCCCAGGAGCACAAACGACTGGTCTGCATTGGGTCCTATCACAGCTACCTTACTGATGTTCTTTTTCAGGGGGAGCAGGTTAAGGTCATTCTTAAGCAGAACTATCGACTTACGTGCGGTTTCAGCTGCAAGGGTTTTATTTTGTTCTGAATCATTGACGCTGTACGGTATGCTGGCCCATTTAACCATTTCGGGAGGATCGAACATTCCGAGCCTGAACCTTGCAACGAACAGCCTCTTCAGGGCTATGTCGAGCTCTCTTTCCGTGATCATCTTCTTTTCAAGAGCTTCCTTCAGGTTCCTGTATGCCGAACCGCATTCAAGATCGGTGCCCGTTTTTACCGCCAGTGCCGATGCTTCGGCAGCCGTCCCAACAAGTTTATGACCCCGGTAGATGTCGTTGATTGCGCCGCAGTCAGACACAATGTACCCGTCAAATCCGAATTCTGTCCTGAGAATGCCGTTCAGAAGATCTTCGCTTCCACAGGTCGCTTCGCCGTTATACCTGTTATAAGCGCACATTACGGAATAGGCTTTCCCTTCCTTTATTCCCATCTCAAACTGTGGCAGGTAGGTCTCACGGAAATCACGTTCATCGGTAACGGCATCAAATGAATGCCTTTCGGGTTCCGGACCGCTGTGCACCACATAATGCTTTAAAGTAGCAACGGTTTTAAAATATTTGGGATCGTCTCCCTGGAGACCTTTCACGAACTGGACACCTATCTTCCCGGTCAGAAAAGGATCCTCGCCATAAGTTTCCTGGCCTCTCCCCCACCTCGGATCCCTGAAAATGTTGATGTTGGGAGTCCAGAAGGTAAGACCCTGGTATCTTCTTCTCTGGCCATTCCTGATAAACTCATGATGTTTTGCACGGGCTTCGTCGGAAATGGCTGTGGCTACCCTGAAAATAAGGTCTTCATCCCATGTGGCACCGAGGCCTATAGCCTGTGGAAAGACTGTCGCCAGACCTGCCCTTGCAACACCATGAAGGCATTCGTTCCACCAGTCGTAAGCAGGTACACCCAGCCTGTCAATTGCAGGAGCAGTGTTCATCATCTGGCTGATCTTCTCATCCACCGTCATCCTGCTGATAAGGTCGCTTGCACGGTCTTCGGCTGAAAGCGCCGGGTCCTGGTAAGGAAACTCATATTTCTGCTGTGCCTTTATTGAAGCCACAGTCACAAGCATCAGGACCAGCACGACTAATCCTCTCAATATCTTGTTCCAATTTTCAGAATTCATGATAGTATGTTTTTCTTGATTGTTACTCCTTGTTCTCTCTTTCATCCTTTCTTTGGTCTTCTGTGATGGTATTTTATCTTTGGCTTTGTCTAAAATAAACCCACCCCAACCTCCCGCTATGCTGAAGTTTCGCGGGACAGGCTTCCGCTGTCGCGGAATCTCCACTTCGTTCCGATCTCCCAGCGGGGGATCCGTACTCTCCAGCTCACCCACTCACAACTCACAACTCACCACTCAATACTCACCCCTTCCTCCTGTAGATGCAGTCCTTCATGTCGCAAAGGCTGCACGTATAGGGCATTCTCCTCACATCCGGGCCTAAACCGATTATGCCGCTGATGGATTTTACGGGATCCATGAGTGCGGAATCTGTAAGCTTTATCCCGCAGAAATTTCCGGGTAACAGGCTGAACAGCCTGTGCTGCTGCGAAACATCCCAGCCGCAGTATCCCGGGCTGAAGCGGTTTGTTATTTTCCTTCCTTCCATCGACATTTCCACTTCCAGTTCATTCTGCATCAGGTCTGCAGCTGCCTCGACGGCTTCGCTTCCGATCACATCATAGATATACCCCTCGAGAAGGTCACTTTCCTTCATGGCACGGCGGCTGTTTTCTCCAATGCCCTTGCCGGCAGTGCACGTGAAAAGGGCCAGTGAATCGGCTTTCCTGATCTGACCAAAAATAATTTTACCGATATCGAATGTTACTTCACCGATTGTAACCTTTTTGTTGGTCGGGTCAAATGTTATATTCTCAAATATCCTGTACTCAGCTTTCAGATCGCATATGGCTTCAGCTTCCTTCATCACCCTTGCTGCTATATCATATATTGGCTCATGAGACTCGCCTTCGGGGTAACCCATAGCCCTTTCAATCTGCTCCACTGTGAGATTCAGATCCCTGAAGTCAAAAAGAAAAGTCTTATGTATCATAATGTCAATACTCATTCTTTCTTCACGCCCCCCTGCCCCCCTATAGGGGGGTTGAAATCCATCTGTTCACAGGGTCTACAGCCCCCCTTTAGGGGGGTTGGGGGGTCAGCAGCGAAGCGGAGTGTAATCCGTGTCTTTTAAAGGCACCGATTACAAATCGGCGCCAGCAACATTCCCGATAATCCCCGCTTCCGTAACAATCCTTCCCACAACCTCTTCCCAACCCATCGTCATAATATGTATGCCGTTGATCCCTGTTTTCCTTTTCACCGCATCGATCACCTCAAGAGCTATCTGTACACCTTCTTCTGCTGCACCATCTCCAGCTTTTTCCATCCGGTTCAATACTGATGCCGGAAGAAATACACCGGGAACTTTTTCATGAAGGTAGCGCGCTACCTTAAAGCTTTTAAGCGGGGCTATTCCTGCCAGGATGTACACCTTACCCAGGACGTCCCTCCTGTCGAGCTGCTCGAGCCAGGCATCGAGACGCTCAGGTTCAAAGATCAGGTTGGTCTGGAAGAACTGTGCACCGGCGTTCATCTTCTTCTGATCCCTGATCGCCTGCATTTCAGGATCTGATGCGAACGGCGATGTTGCTGCTCCGAGAAACAGCTTCGGAGGATTTTTAATTTTCCTGCCATCAAGATATATCCCTTCATCCCTCATGCGTCTCAGAACCCACAGCATCTGGACAGAGTCGAGATCGACAAAATTCATCGTTGCAATGGGTGAGGGACCAACAACCGGATTGTCACCCGTAATACATAGGATATTTCTGATTCCCATGCTGTTAGCGCCGATCGCTGCAGACTGAAGACCTGTCCTTGTTGTATCCCTCGCTGCTATCTGAAGGACCGGTTCAGCATTGAGATCTGTTGCCACCTTGCAGCACGAAACACTTGACATCTTGGGATTTGCCGATGATGAATCCGTGAAATTTATTGCGGCCACATAAGGCTTGACAAGTTCTATATCCCTGACCAGCTTCAGTGAACCGGCGCTCAGCGGAGGAGTAACTTCAGTGGCTATAACAAATTCTCCGCTGCGGAGTCGTTTTTCGAGGTTTGAAGCAGGTTCATGTTCCGGCGCGGCATGGTAATCCGAATCTCCGCTCCACCAGCCAGGCTGGCGGACAGTCCGGAAGACACTGTCCCACACTGAATTATGTTTCTCCTTATCCTTTGAAAGCACACCACGGATAAATTTACCGGTCCCGACTTTTCGTACCTGTCGTACAACATCTCCCCAGGTTTCCGTACCCACCCTGTTCCAGTCGAGAGGAGGCAGCACTTCAAGTAACTTCTCCTGTCTTCCTGTTTTGAAAGACCTTTTATATATGGCGTACCATACACATTTCCTGGTTTCATCAACATAGCAGTTCTTTTCGGGAGTCACTCCTCCGCAGGGACCGTTTCTGAGTCCTTTCGGACACTCCATGGGGCAGATGAAAGCTGTTTCCTGGAGAAGGCAGTTTCCGCACATCCTGCATCCGAAAAGAGGGCCTTTTATTGCAAGCTCCAGCTTTGCCAGCAGTCGCCCTGATAAGGGCTCTCTCCTGAACGGGTAAAAAGCAGGCTGCCACCTGCGTGCAGGTTTAATCGACGACATGTTCCGTTTTATTGCTGTCTGCTCTGAAAATATTCAACGAATCTCACCGCAAAATCATCCCTGCCGAGCACGAGGTCGGTAGCCCTCACGGCTGCAGTTACTTTTTCGGGATTTGCTATGGGACATGTAAGCCCGTTATAGATCGAAAGACTCATGAAAGCTGCATTAAGAGACTCCCTGTCCGGAAGACCGAATGAAATATTGCTGGCTCCCTGGGTAATGTTGTGTCCCAGCTTCGTGTGGACCAGCCTTATGGTCTCGAGAGTTACGAGACAGGCATTTGGGTCTGCACTTACCGCCATTGCCAGGGGATCGATTATCACGTCTTCAGCCTTAATTCCTGCCCTTACTGCCCTTTCGATGATCTTCTCTGCTATCGAAAGCCTTTTTTCGGGATCGTGCGTGATGCCATCATCATCCATGCAAAGGCCTATGATCGCAGCCCCGTATTCCCTGGCAAGGGGAAGGAGTGCAGAAAGGGACTTTTCTTCCCCGTTCACGGAGTTGATAAGACATTTCCCGGATGCAACTTTCAGGGCAGCTTCTATCGCCCTGGGATTAGGAGAGTCGAGGCAAAGCGGCACATCGTAATGTTCCTGCAGGACTTTCACCGTTTCCGGCAGAAGCTTCTCGTCTTCAACCCCCGGAAATCCCACATTGACGTCAAGTACATCGGCACCGGCCTTTATCTGGGTGTCTGCAAGCTCCAGGACTAATCCGAAATTCCCTTCCTGGAGTGTGCTTACAAGCTTCTTACGCCTGGTCGGGTTTATACTTTCACCTATGATGATCACAGGACCTGATGTGTCTATGATAACCTCGCCGGTTGTACCGCGTAGAATTGTCTTCATACTTTTATTGCTTTATGACCCCCCACCTGCCCGCCCCCCGAGGTGGGAGGAAGAAGAAGGGGAAGGATCAGGACAGTTGATTCAGGTAATTCACAGCTCCCTGTGGATCGGGCGAATAGAAGTCGGCATTGATCTTCTGGCAATATTCCATAGTTACCGGTGCACCGCCGACCAGAACATTAAGTCCGGAGTAATTCCCCCGTATCACCTCAACTGTTTTTTTCATGTTTTCCATAGTGGTCGTCAGGAGTGCCGAGAGTCCGATCACAGCTCCGGGATTATCATTAATGGCTTTAAGGAACTTTTCTGTGTTCACGTCAACGCCCAGGTCTATTATCTCCCAGCCTGCGCCTTCGATCATCATTGCCACAAGGTTCTTCCCAATGTCGTGGAGGTCTCCTGCTACAGTACCGATAATGAACTTACCCTTTCTCAGTGTCTCTCCCGACTGAAAGAAGGGCTTAAGATGCTTCATGGCGCCACTCATGGCCTTGGCGGCCATAAGCATCTGCGGCACATAAATAACTTTCCTGCTGAATTTGTCGCCTACCAGGGCCATGGCTGGGATCAGTGCCATTTCGAGAATGTCTCCTGGCTTTATTCCTTCCTCAAGCGCTCTCTTTGTTATCTCATCGGCTCCGTCCTGGCCTTTCAGGTCGGGTGGATAGGGAGAAGCCTTATCTATCTTACCGAACTCCACACAATGCGAAAGCTGCTGAAGTATCTCGCTCATGGTATATAAAATATATTGTTATTAATAATTTCAACCGATTGTAAATATACCTTGAAAATTCATATTCCAAACTTAAAATATATTAAAAAACAGGGACCTGCCCACGACAGGCAGGTCCCTGCAAAACTAACCCGGATCACCACTTTGGGATATGCGCAACTAACCAACCTATCCCTCAGAAGTCTGTAATTTCGAAATATGCTTTTTTGGGTCTGAGCCCGGTATCAAAAAGGAGGGGGTAGTTCTTCCGTCCTGCAACCGGGAAATTATCGAGCCATGTCTTGTCATCGGCAAGTCCCCAGAAAGTGACACTGGTAATAACGTCACTGTATGACCGGAAAGCAGTAAAGAACCTGTCATAGGCAGCTGTGAGCTGCTGTTCCACTTCTGCAGTGTATTCGCTTTCAGGATCTGAAGGTGAAGGATAGACCGAAACATCCATTTCCGTTATCTGGATCTGCAGCCCAAGTGATTTGAACTTATCCAGGGCCTGTTTTATCAGGTCATCGGAAGGGAAACTGATGCTCCAGTGCCCCTGGAGGCCTAACCCGTCGATAAGGTTTTCAGCCTTGAGTTTCACAGCAAGGTCGTAGATTTTATCTCTCTTCGCCGGAACTATCGTCGAGTAGTCATTATAAAAAAGCAGGGCATCGGGATCTGCTTCCCTGGCAGCTCTGAAAGCCTCAATTATGTAATCCTCTCCACACATGGAATACCATTGTGAAGGCCTGTAGGTGCGAGATCCGTCGTCAATTGCTTCATTCACAACATCCCAGGCATATACCTTACCCTTATAGCGGGTCATCACCGTTGTAATATGGGTATGCAGCCGTTCAAGGATCTGCTCCTTTGTTGCCAGGGCAGTTCCGTCTTTGAACACCCAGTCGGGGACCTGGTTATGCCAGCAGAGGCAGTGGCCCCGGATTTTAATTCCGTTAGCCGCTGCAAAAGAAACAATCTTATCTGCATTGGTGTAGTTGAAGCTCCCCTCCTGAGGCTGAAGGCTCGACCATTTCATGTCATTCTCGGCGGTTATGCTGTTGTAATGACGTTTTATGAGCGCCGTTTTGGCTGTATTATCGACAAATGATGCCGGGATCGCCACTCCCATATCGAAATAATCAATATTGTTGAAGTGATCTTTCAGTCCCTGATTTCCAGTATCGTATTCGTGAAGGTCCTGTTCCCATTCTTTTTCTTCCTCAGTAAGTTCTTCCTTTTTGCATGAGGTTGATCCGAACGAAAGATACAGGAGCAGAACAATCAGGGCAATCTTCAGATTCATTGCAGTTAAAGTCTTTAATTAAGTATTCTGAAAGAGATGAGGATGTCTCAGGAGCCCTGAGAACCGCAGCATACATCATGTAAGCCATCACGCGGTTAAGGTTTATTTGCCCTGAGACATCCTCCTCATATATCAGTTAGTATCCCGGATTCTGGTATGCAGCTTTTTCCTCCGGGGTCGCCTCCATGCCATCGAGTTGTGACTGCGGGATCGGGCGCAGATACAGGTATGGTTGTATGCTGCGTGTAACAGTTACCGCGTTATGGTCTCCTTTCACACTGGATGCTATCCTGTAGGTAGCAGCTATTTCGCCCCATTTCTGCGTGCGTACCAGGTCCCACCAGCGCCATCCTTCGCCATAGTATTCACGCGAACGTTCTGCCAGGATATAATCAAGGGTTATTGTAGCCGGTGTTGCAGTTTCCATATCAGTGCTGTGGTCCACAACTTTAGCTACATTACCTGCCCTGTCCCATTTCCATACTCCGGCACGTTTACGTATGACATTTATAAGGTCCCTTGCTGTTTTACCTGCCTGGGTCGTTGCTCCCTGAACAGCTGCCTCAGCAGCTATGAAATAGAATTCGGAGAATTTGGCAATGTTGAAAGGCCTGGTGACTGCGGCATTGGGCTGTCCCAATCCCCCGGCATTGTCGGTCCGGTAAGTACTCATTTTCCAGGTACCCGGGTAAGTCACACGGCTGATGCCTGCAGGAGAAACCACATAGTCAGCTCTCCCCGGAAGAACGCCTCCGCCGACATTGCTCGGACCTGCTCCTGTCGGATAGGTGATCGGCGTTGCGGGTTCATCGGGAAGAAAAGTCAGTATTGCGTCACCGGGATAAACCTGCAATCCGTTGGCACCATAGTAGAATGCTGTGGCATCTCCGCCTTTGGGCCAGTTGCCTCTGTAAACAGTTGTAAAAGTGCCGTCAAACCTTGAGTCATTTGTCTTATCTGCAAAAGTATTTACAAATGCCTCAATAGTCGGCGCCATACGTGTCCAGGGACGTCCGAGGTCCTGGGATGCTTCACGCAGAACTACAGGTGTCAGGCTTGAACCGTCAGGATTTTTGCCGCTGCGTATCTCAGTATAGTTCCATGTCATCATCCAGCAGGCAAAATTGTCAGCACCGCCTCCTCCTCCATATGTCAGACTCGAGCCGTTGTATTTCTCGCTTGTCTGGGTATGATCCGCATAAAGCAGCATTTCCTTGTTGCGGTCATTTCCCCCTTTGTTCAGTTCATAGAACGTCGGCATAAGGCCGTAAGGTCCTGGGTTATCGATGGCCGTTGTTGCTACATTGTAGGCTTCCTGGAAATACCATGCGGCATTATGGCCATCAGGATCGGTCCTGTCGCTTACCGGGTAAGTTGGTATGTTGTTGGGATTCAGAAGCCACCATGCATATGTCAGGTATGCCTTTGACAGGAACAAGCGTGCCACATTCTTGGTCACAGTACCTGTTAACCTTCCTGTTTCAGGAAGATCGGCTATAGCCGTCAGCAGGTCAGGGAATACGGCTTTGGTATATACTTCAGGTACCGTGTTCCGCACTGAGTTCCTTGCAGGATTGATGTTGAACTTAAGTTCCCCTGCACCCATATCCAGAGGCACGCCTCCATAGGTCTGCACCAGCATAAAATAATCGAATGCACGGAAGAAGCGGGCTTCGGCTATCAATGAGGCTGCGAGCCCTACGTCGGTGGCATTTTCGATGATCCCGCTTGCGGTGTTGATTGCAGGAAATGCGTTATCCCACAGAGTATTAGTACCGCCAGGGACTGTTGGAGTGATATTCCCCTGTCCGCTGACATCCATAACCTTGAAGTTCGCATCAGCACTCTGGGCGTAGGTCGCCTCATCAGTACCCGTGACACCCGTGTTGTACCAGTATGCATTCCCCCAGATATAGCGAAGATGTGCATACAGCGAAGTCAGTCCTCCATTGACACCCTGTTCGGTCTTGAAGAATCCGGGTTCAAATAAGCTTCGCGGTTGTTCTTCCAGAATATTAGAACAGGCTGACAGAAACAACATCAGTAGAGTTGCTCTTATTATCTTTTTTATATGTACTTGTTTCATTTTGCAGCTAATTAAAAGGTCAGATTTACTCCAAACACGAAGTTCCGGGTTGACGGTGCATTAAAGGCAACCGTTAAGATACGGCTGTTGAGCCCTCCTGTTGCAACGTTCTGGTTTCCGTAAGAGTTGGTTTCCGGATCCATTCCCATTTCCTTGTTGAATTCTGAGAACAGAACAAAAGGATTCTGAACAGTGAAGTATACACGCATTTTAAGATCAGGAGTCCTGATCAGATTCTTATTCAGGTCATACCCGAGTGAAATGCTGCGCACCTTCATATATGTGCCGTCAAAGTATTGCATGGTGCTCAGATACTTCGGGTTATCACCTACGAGGACACCGCTCGGAGCAGGATACTTGGCATCAGTGTTTTCACTTGTATAGTAGTCAACCTTGATATTACCCCTTCGGCCTGTCATCAGGTTGAGGTAACTGCTGGGCCCGTTCAGCGTACTGACAAGAATGCCGTTCAGCTGGAAACCGCCTATAACACTCAGATCAAGTCCTTTCCAGGCTACCCGGGTATTGAATCCTCCCCAGAAATCCGGATCGACATCCATGATTTGCCTGTCGTCTGAATTTATCTGCCGGGTTGGCGTCCCGTCAGGATTAAATTCTCCTGTATATTTCACCTTAATCATGCCGACATTTCCTCCGGGTTCCAGGATACTCAGATACTGATCTTCTGCCTGCCATAATCCAATCCTCTCGTAGTCGTAGATTGCGTTTATGTTATGGCCCACGAACCAACCGTTTCCTTCATCACGGGTCTGCCCTGAAGCAAGTGATACCAGTTCATTCCTGTTTGCTGTAAGGTTGAGCCCGGCTTCCCACGTCAGTCCGCCTTCACTTTCAATAATAACTCCGTTGAGTGCAAATTCGATCCCTGTATTCCTGGTAGCTCCGATATTTGCCGTATAACTGCTAACACCTGATGTCCGCGGCAGGCTGAGACCAAGCAGGAGATCCTTAGTATTCGAGATGTAATACTCAATTGTTCCCGACAACCTGCTCTTGAGCAAGGTGAAATCAAGACCCAGGTTCCAGGTTTCGGAATACTCCCATCCCAGTGCCGGATTCGGCAGCTGTGTGACATAGTATCCGGTTGCATATGTAGCATCTCCAAAGTTGTAGTCCCTGGAGCTCAGGCGGCCGAGGGTGCTGTAAGTTTCAACAGCCTGGTTGGATGTTTGCCCGTAACCGGCACGGATCTTCAGCTTGTCGATGAAAGAGATGTTTTTCATGAATGACTCATTGCCGATATTCCAACCCACTGATACAGCGGGATATGTATGCCATTTATGTCCTTCTGCAAGTCTTGAGGATGCATCTGCACGGATTGTTGCCGTGAGCATATACCTGTTGTCGTATTCGTACATCACGCGTCCCATATATGAAAGCAGGCCGTTCTGAGCATAACCTCCGGGATTTGTTGTGATCTCGCCCAGCGACTGCCCAAGGCTGTAGAACTGGAAAGCATTGGACGGGATCCCTTTAGCAGCGGTCCCCGAATTGAAGGAAGTGAACTGGTCGGCTTCGTAGAGCGCAACTGCGTTCACCCGGTGCTTTCCGGCAAACAGATGATCGTAGCTCAGCAGGTTCTGGACGTTCCAGTGGTAATTATGATAATTGCTGATGGATGCAGTCGAAATGGTCGTAGGATTATCACTTCCGACGCCCGTTGCGGTGAAGCTGCCGTTGTTGTCCTGCATGAAATCGAGTCCGAGGGTGAAACGGTACTTCAGGCCCTGTATCCATGGGATTTTAACTTCACCGTATATCGAATTATACGTTGAATATCCCCTGCTCTGGCTCAGCCATTCATCCTCCAGTCCTTCCACAATGGACCTTGTATAGTTAAACTGGTTGTCCAGCGTCATCCTGATCACTCTTTTCAATGTACCGTCCGTATTGTAAGGATCGGATATGGGTGACAGGCTTAACACTCCGTACAGGCCTACCTGGTTGCCTTCTGTCTGGTTATAGTTGCTGTTGGTATTGAAGCCGAACATAAAATACTTGCCCACCTCCTGGTCGATTGCGCCGCGGAGGGAATAACGGGTGAACTTGTTGGTCGGGATAACGCCCTGGTCGCGAAGATATCCTAAGCCGAAATTATAGCTTCCGTTTGTTGTCCCTCCGCTGAGGCTTATATCATGGCTCGCCTGGAATCCGTCCCTGAAAAACAGGTCCTGCCAGTCGGTATTCACATCGTCTAATTCATCAGGACCGTTTGTATACCTGGCAGAAGCCGTACGCAGGGCAACGAATTCGGATCCTTCCATCATTGGGTATTTGGAGAAGATCTTGTTTATGCTCTGGCGTCCGCTGTAGGTGATTTTTGCCTTTTGCCCCTTTTCACCCCTGTTGGTGGTGATCATGATAACACCGTTTGCGCCCCGTGACCCATAGATAGCTGTTGCCGAAGCATCCTTAAGGATATCGATGCTCTTGATATCGTCGTTGTTGATCTCGTTGATGGATCCGACAAACGGAATTCCGTCGAGCACCACCAGGGGATCATTTGTTGCCGTGAGTGAGCGTGAACCCCTGATCCTTATCTGCAGGGCTGACCCGGGACGTGTTGATGTCTGGGTAAGTTCAACGCCCGGGAGCCTTCCCTGCACCGACTGGGTGAAGCTGTGCGACGGTATGGCGCGAAGTGCTTCTCCGCCTATTGAAGCCACAGATCCGGTAACAGCTTCCCTGCGCTGAGTACCGTAACCCACAACAACAACCTCTTCCAGTTGTGTCAGCTCCTGCAGAAGGGAAACATTCAGCTCTGCCTTGTTCCCGACTGCGATCTCCTGTGTCTGGTATCCGATAAAGGACACCAGGAGTACGGCCTGGGGAGGTACATTCTCCAGTACATAATTACCGTTCATGTCGGTTGTTGTTCCACGGGTGGTTCCCCTGATCACGACCGTTGCCCCTGTTATCGGAACACCTTTATCATCAGTAACAACACCCCTGACTATATTCTGCTGGAGATCGGCCTGTTCACGGATGTTCTTTTTGAGTGAGATTACTATCAGGTTGTTTTCAAAAACCTTATAAGTATAGTCTGTGGATTCGAGGATTTTGTCAAGGACCTGGTTTATGTCCCTGTTTTTTACCTCCAGATTGATGACCTTGCTGGCAGATTCGAATTCATCATTGTAAAAGAAGCGGTAATTGCTCCCCTGCTCAATGATGTCGAAGACATCTCTGACCGTTTTGCCTTCGGCTTTGAAGGAAAACTGTCCAAATCCCGTTGCTGAAATATTCAGGGTGAAAACCACCAACATAATGGCTGAAAGTTTCATAATTAGGAGGATTTTACGTTTTTTCCTTTGAGAAAAAAAAGAACCTGGTTTAATTTTCATAATTTTGTGCGACGTTAGTTGGAGTTAAACATTATTTATCCCAGTTATCACTGGGTAATTGCATGGCATTAACTTTGACTTCATCAGGGGGGAATTAGCCGCGAACTAGTTCCCCTTCTTTTCAATGGAGGGAGGGTGGACTTTTCATAGGCAGGCTGGTTTAGGTTAGACTTCGGTTAATAATGTGTTCTGTTAATATTCTGGCTTTCTGATTTCACTCCGGTTGTTCCTTGCTTGGAAAAAGCAGAACAGTCTTTTTATCAAGCAGATAATCAACTGGTGCGGTGAGAGTTATCACATCAAGTACCTGTTGCAGGGTCTCGTCAAGCAGTACACCCGAGAAGCGGTGTTTCTTGATTTCACTGCTGCTGAAAACAAATGTCACATTGTATTTCCGCTGAAGTTTGGTGCAGAGACTTTCGAGGTTTTCGCTTCTTATTATCAGTTTATTCTGTGTCCAGGCAGTCGCCTGTTCAACATCGGTTTCAGGCGAGACCAGCAGATCGGCAGTTTCAATCTTTTGGATCTTAACAGCCTGTGGTTCTATTTCCTTTATCTTTTCCAGTGTCAGCAGGTCAGACTGCTCGGCATATATTGCCTTCTGATTCGGTTTAAGTATCAGCACTTTATCCTTGTCGCTGTTCCCTTTATGTGAAATCTCAACTTCACCGTCGACGAGCGTTGTTTCAATTATACCCTCTTCCGAATATGCTTTTACGTTAAATTCAGTGCCCGTAGCCTTGATGTTTATATTACCTGCATTTACCACCAGGGGCAGATCTGTATTGCTTGCAACCCTGAAATACGCTTCGCCTTCGAGCGTCAGATCGCGGTTGTTCAGGTTGTAATCGCTCCTGTATTTTATCATGCTTCCGGCATTGAGCAGGACCTCTGTCCCGTCATTCAGTCTTACCTCAGACCTTGCTCCCAGCGGAGCCTTTACCTCGATATATGCCGCGCTTACAGGTTGTTCGGTAACGGTCACCTTGCCAGCCGGGCTGAAAACAGTTCCCAGGAAGAAACCGAAACAGATGATCGCAGCCGCCGAAACAGCCTGAATAACCAGTCTTCTAACCCTGATCCGTCTGTTCTCATTCTCTTTTTCCTTTTCCTGCTCATCCCTGTGATTTATCTCATTCATCAGCTCAGTGTATATCCTCTCAAAATCAACCCGGCTGATGTTTTCTCCTGCTTCCTGGAAGTCGTTCAGCTGCGAGAGCAGCTCTTCCTTCGACGATCTTTCGTCCTTCACAGATCCCAGCAGTTCAATTAGCTTATTCTTCTCTTCACCCGTACACTTGTCCTCCAGATACCTTCCGATTAAAAAATCCAGGTCCTTGATACTTCTGATTGTCATAATATAATTGTGGTTAATTCATATAATACAATCCTCACATAGGAAATACTCACTGAGTCATAAGAAAAAATGCTAAATTCCGAAAAATGATCCGGTTTATAAACCTGATGGAGCAGGGAAAACCTAGATCCGGAAATAAATGCTCTTCAGGGCAGCTTTAATTGTTTTTACTGCACGGTAGATCTGATTCTCCACCGTCCTTACCGAAATACCAAGCTTCCGGGCAATTTCCCTGTTGGAAAGACCTCCGTTCCTGCTGAGCTGAAAGATCCTTTGCTGCTGTTCCGGCAGAACATTTAATATGGAGTTTATGGAATTCTCGAGATCATTGAAGAAAACCTGTTCGTAGGTAGGATCATACTGAAGAATCCCTGATGCAGCCTGCGCTTCAACATACCTGTTGTGAATTGTTTTTTTCTTGAGGAAATTATAGATGTAGTTTACTGCTGACCGGTAGATATAACTTTTCACCGGCCAGGCGGGATCGAGCAACTCACGTTTCTCCCAGATCCTGATGAACACCGACTGAACCAGTTCCTCCGCTTCAGCCTCACTGCCAAGATGTTTCAGCGAGAAGCAGTAAATCTTCCTGCTGTAACGATTATACAGTATTCTGAATGCATCCTTGTCATTCTGCCTGATCCGTTCAACAAGAAGGCCATCATCAACTGTATCCGTCCTGTTCAGCATAAGGAATTAAATAGTTTCTTACAACCGGTTGCAGATAGAAAAGTATAAAATTAAAATTATTTTAAAAACCCGGATAGTCAAAAGGGAACTAAAACAGTCACTGTGCATGTGGTATAACCCCTTCCATAAATGGCCATGCAACCGATTGCAATCCATTTATCCTTCAGATTCTGGAACAAATTTCTTATCTTTATATTTATTGGCCATCCTCATACCCCCTTTAAATCAATATAATTCACAGAAAATGGTTCTGAAAAGGCTTCTGCTGATCACGGTTATGTCTGCCCTCGCAGGCTTTGGCTCCTCCTACGCCCAGCTTTCCGATATATTCAGGTATAAAAATGATATCGGGAAACCGGCAAATCCCGGTTCATATGTGTACAATCCAGGGGAACAGTCATACCTGATGAGGGGTTCCGGCTACAACATCTGGTTTGAAAGGGATGAATTCCATTACATGTACAACAGGCTGAAAGGGGATTTCATGATCACGGCGAACTTCAGGCTTGAAGGAAAAGGTGCAAACGCCCACAGGAAAACCGGGATAATGCTGAGAGAATCGGAAAATGACAGTTCGGCACATATCTCAGCCGTGTTACACGGCGACGGGCTGACAGTGATGCAATGGAGGGACTGGGAGGGCGCTTCCATGAAAGATCCCGAAGACCAGGTGTTTGCAGGGGGATCAGGATATGAGGTTCTCCAGATTGAACGTGCCGGCAAAATAATATATATGAGGGCTGGAAGAAAGGGAGAACCCATCGAAGACATCGGTTCATATGAGATGGAAAACCTTCCCGATGAGGTGCTCGCCGGAGTTTTCGTGTGTTCTCATGACCCTAAAGTGATAGAAGAAGCCACCATATGGAACATTAGGATCGACAAGCCTGTTCCTGACAACTATGATCCCGGGAAAGAAGGCTACCCCGGCAGCCGGCTCGAAACGATGGATGTTCTCTCAGGGAAAAGACTTGTCATCTACGAAAAGCAGGGAAGGTTTGAAGCTCCCAACTGGATGCCCGACGGGAAAAAGCTGCTGTTCAACATGGACGGATCTCTTTATACAATACCCGTCGGCGGAGGAGAAATAAAGAAACTAAACACCGGTTTTGCCGACAGGAACAACAACGACCATGGGATCTCTTTCAACGGAAGGCTTCTTGCGATAAGCCACCATCGCGACGGCATGCCGGGAGGAGGATCGACAGTATATGTACTGCCCCTGAAAGGCGGCAAACCAAGGATTGTAACGGAAAACACTCCTTCATACTGGCACGGATGGTCACCCGACAACAGGGAAGTGCTTTATGTAGCCCAGAGAAACGATATACCTTTATATAATATATACAGGAATTCGATAACGGGCAACAGGGAAACAGCCCTTACCGATATAAAGGAGGGCGAACACGTAGACGGCTGCGAATATTCCCCCGACGGACAGTATATATGGTACAACGGAAACCATAACGGGAAGATGCATATCTGGCGCATGAAACCCGGCGGCCCGGGAAGAGAGGAAATGACTGATGACCAGTACAACGACTGGTTCCCCCACGTATCACCTGATGGTAAATGGGTCGTTTTTCTTTCCTTCCCGTCCTATGTAGAACCCAACTCTCACCCTGCATACAAAAGAGTGATGCTGAGACTGATGCCCGCCGAAGGAGGCGAACCTTCGGTGATAGCCTACCTCTACGGCGGACAGGGGACAATCAATGTCCCCTCCTGGGCACCCGACAGCCGTCATATTGCCTTCGTAAGCAACTCGGGTAGATAGAAATATGTAATATATAAGCCAGGAAACCCAGATTGTAAAAATTTACTTTACTTTGCCTCCATAAGTTGAGCGCATGAGGTTGTCCCCGGGGATAAATAAAGTTCTTACAATTCCGGTTTTTGGATTTCTTTATTTATACACAGCAGTTGGTGTGCTGTTCGTTATTCCCCTGTCGTACCTGAATGCCCGTAAACCGGTTCAGATAATGGTTAAGTACTGGGCAAAGTCGGTATTTCTTGTAATGATGAAAAGAATCCGTATCGAGGGCAGGGAAAACCTTGACAGAAAAGGGAAATACATACTTATAGCAAATCACTCGAGTCTCTTTGATATCGTGGCCATCGTCTCATTTTATCCTGAAGTATCATGGTTCGGACATGAGAGGCTGATGAAGATCCCGGTTTTCAGACGTTACCTTAAACTCATTGATTATATCCCTTTCAAAGCACCAACAATAACGAACACCCGCCGGATGCTCGGGCAGCTGGTTGATAAAACCAGGGACCGTTCCATTGCAATATTCCCCGAAGGAACACGCACAAAAGATGGCAAGATAAGTCCCTTTTACCGAGGCTTCATATACCTGCTCCGGACGACTGATATCGGGGTGATGCCTGTAACCCTTAATGGATTTTACGATCTCAAGCCCAAGAACAGGTCCTACATCGATTTTGGTTGCAGGCTCGGTGTGAAAATTCACAAACCCATTCCGAAAGAAGAACTTATAAATAAAACCGATGATGAAATAATCGATTCAATCAGGAATGTTATTGAATCTGCATATAACCATAACTAACCCTTTATGATCCTTCGTATCCCTTCGTGGTTGAATCTTTCTGCCACAAAGGGGCACAAAGGATGAAAACAACGAAAGCCTGTGGAAAAAGAAAAGTGGATCTTCATAGTAAACCCGATAGCAGGGAACGGTTTTGCCAGAACTCTTGTTCCTGAAATAGAAAAACAGATAGCCCGTCATGGCATCGACGGGCAGATTGTATTCACGGAACGTATCGGTCATGCAACGGAACTATCAAAATCATTCCTGGAAAAAGGCTATAAATATTTCATCAGCGTCAGCGGCGACGGGACACTGAATGAGATGGCCAGGCCGCTCGTGAACAATAAGGATGTGGTGGTTGGCATCATACCTGCCGGCACGGGCAATGATTTTATACAGATCCTGGGCTTCCCCGGCAGATTCGGGGAAAAAGAATGGGAAATATTCTTCAGAAAAAATACCAGGAAGATGGATGCGGGAACCGTTAACGACATGATCTTCCTCAATGGAATGGGGCTCGGCTTTGACGCTGAGGTCGCCGCAGAGAATTATACAGAGACAGGCGAGGTAAAGAAAGGCGGCGCTTACAAATATATCCTACAGATCATCAAGGTGCTGCTTTTCTTCAGGGAAAAGAAAATGAAGCTGCTGAGCGAGGGCGATCAGCATGAAACAGACTGTTTCATAAATACCATCTCCATAGGACGAAGATTCGCTGGCAGTTTCTTCCTCACACCCGAAGCACTTGCCGATGACGCGCTGCTCGATGTATGCTCGATCAGGAAGCTGAACCTCTATAACAGGTTCAGGCTGCTGCTGAAAGTCCCGAAAGGCGAACATATCAGGGATAAAATGGTGCACTACTTCAAAACCCCTGCCCTTGAAATTGAATTTGCGGAAAAGGTGCCCTTCCATGTTGACGGAGAGCTTAATTTCGCGAAAAGCTTCAGTGTCAAAGTAATTCCCGGAGCACTCAACATCATTTACAACCCTGATGGCAACCACTTCTTCAAAAGACAGTGATCGAGGCAAAAGCTATTTTGCCTTTTTTGATCTCGACCATACTATAGCCGGAACCGTAAGCGGAAGAGAACTAGCCCTGGCTGCACACAGGAAAGGATTTATGAAGCGCTCCGACCTGATAAGTGCGATCTGGCTCTCGTTGGGTTACAGGATGAAGCTTCTCCTGCCTGAGAATGCAATAGCGAAAATGGGATCATGGGTGAAGGGAATGACCGTTGAGTCCATCGATGAACTCTGCATGGAAGTAACGGACAGGATACTCAAACCTGCAGTTTACGATGAGGTGAGGAATGAGCTGGATAAGCACCGTGAAAAAAATGCAGGGCTGGTGATACTGTCCTCAACCGTTGAACCCGTTTGCAGGAGAATGGCGGAATTGCTGGGAATGGATGACACTTTATGCACCGGGCTGGAAGTAATTGACGGGATACTGACAGGCAGGCCGCTGGGACGATTCTGCTTCGGCGGGGAAAAGGAAAGAAGGCTGAGGGAGTACTGTGAAAATAATAACAGTAAGCTGCAGGATGCATGGTACTATGGCGACGCCATCTCCGACCTGCATGCACTTAACTGTGTCGGGCACCCTGTGTGTATCAATCCTGAAAGGAAACTGGCAGGAATTGCACGTGAAAGGGGATGGGAAATAAAATACTGGAAATAAAAAAATTTAACCACAGAGGTGCACGGAGTGTCAGGGAGTGGCACGGAACGACACTGTATGATTAAAATAATAGCAAAGGTGCACAGATCACATCCCGATAGTTATCGGGGCGGCTACCGGTGACCGGTGACCGGTGACCGGCTAGAGTACTGGGTTTATAGCCCCCCTTTAGAGCCTGTCCCGCGAAGCTTATGCGGAGCGGGAGGGGTTGGGGGGTTGAAAAGATTACTCCGTGTAAATCCGTGGTTTAATAGAATGTCATATGAAACAATTCAGCCTTATTTCCCGGATAATTTTAAGTGTGATCATCCTTTCAGTGCCATGTATTCAGGCAGACGCTTCGTCAAAAGAAAAGCCAAAACGGGCCAGGGACAAATCACTGAATATACTGACCCTTGGCGACTCCAACGGTGCGCTGCCATTCGGCTGGGTGAATCAGCTGAGACAGATCAGGACCACCGATACAATATTCAACATCTCCATATCGGGGAACACTATAGGCTATAACAACAATGGCCGTACTTCCCTGAATACCCTGGCCAATATCGGTAACCATATGGAAAAGGCATATGCCGGACTTGGAAGGATAGACAGGATAATCATAATGCTCGGAACCAACGACTGCAAGGCTGTGTTCAGCGACTCCCTGCAGTTCGTACCCGGGAATATGAAAATGATGATCGATGAAATAAGAAAAATTGCCAGAGAACATAAGGACAAACCTGTGATTTATATTGTTTCTCCTCCACCTTTCGGGCCCGACGACATGCTTGAAGAAAAATATAAAGGCGGTATGGAAAGGGTTACGCAACTGAATCGAAAGCTTGAAATACTTGCAGGGGATGAATCAGTGATTTTCATAGATGCATTCCGGATATTATCCCCTGTTTTCCGGCAGCTGACAGCTGATGGTGTACATCTGAGTGCCGAAGGTCAGAGGATGATCGCCCTGATAATCCAGGAAAATCTTAAGCACCAGGATCGTGTTTCACCCTGATTTTATACCTTTATAATAAAATTCCGTTAGACATAAATCATAACTAAATGCTGATGAAAAAGATCGTTTTCCTATTTTTTGCAGCAGCCTTGCTGACTGCCTGCTCATCCGGTAAGCAGGAGAAAATAACCTATCCTGTAACAAAGACCGGTAACGTCGTCGACACTATCTTCGGGACACCTGTTCCGGATCCTTACCGCTGGCTTGAGGATGACATGTCGGAAGAAACAGCCCAATGGGTTAAGGAACAGAACCTTGTAACTTTCGGTTACCTCGAAAAGATCCCTTACAGGGAAGCTATCAAGGAGAGACTGACTAAAATCTGGAATTTTGAAAAGTTCGGCATGCCTTTCAGGGAGGGTGATTTTATCTATTTCACAAAGAATGACGGGCTCCAGAACCAGTACGTATATTACCGCCAGAAGGAAGGCGGAGAACCGGAAGTTTTTCTCGATCCCAATAAATTTTCGGAGGATGGAACAACTTCCCTCGGTGAAATGGGATTCTCAAAGGATGGAAGCATGATGGCTTATTCCATTTCCGAAGGAGGTTCCGACTGGAGAAGGGTGATCACCCTTAATGCAGTGACAAAAGAAATTGTTGGCGACACACTTAATGACCTTAAATTTACTGGAATAGCCTGGCAGAACAATGAGGGATTCTACTACTCCACGTACGACAAACCCAAAGGAAGCCAGCTGTCGCAGATGACCGACCATCACAAGCTTTATTTCCATAAGCTCGGCACAAAACAAAGCGAAGACAAGGTCGTCTGGGGAGCAGATGTGAGGAGAAGATATGTAGGCGGCTATATTACAGAAGACCAGCGCTTTCTTGTCGTTTCTGCATCTGTATCAACTACCGGTAATGAACTTTACATCAGGGACCTTACTAAAAAATCAGCTGATTATAAAGTTGTTGTAGGGAATTTTGACAGCGACAGCTATGTGGTTGACAATGACGGGACGAAGCTTTACATAATGACAAACCTCAATGCCCCCAACTGGAAGGTGGTGACTGTCGATGCTGAAAACCCGGGAGTGGAAAACTGGGTTGATTTCATTCCTGAGACCGAAAATGTGCTTTCAATCTCAACGGGATCGGGATACTTCTTCGCAAACTACCTGGCAGATGCAATATCGAAAGTGCAACAATATGACAACACCGGAAAGCTTGTCAGGGATATTGCTCTTCCCGGACCAGGAAGTGCAGGAGGCTTCAGCGGATGGAAGGATGATAAGGTGCTGTATTATTCCTTTACAAACTATATTACCCCGGCTTCGATTTATTCGTTCGATCCTGCCTCGGGAAAGGCTGAAGTTTACAAGAAACCCACCGTGGACTTCAACAGTGATCTTTATAAATCAGAACAGGTCTTCTATAATTCCAAGGATGGGACCAGGATACCGATGATCATAACCTACAGGAGCGATCTTCTCCTGAATGGAAAGAACCCGGCCATGCTGTATGGTTACGGCGGTTTCAGTTCCTCGATGACCCCCGGGTTCAGCATAACCGCAGCATGGTGGCTTGAGAACGGTGGTGTTTATGCAGTGCCCAATATCAGGGGCGGCGGCGAGTACGGAGAGAAATGGCATCTTGCCGGGACCAGGATGAACAAGCAGAATGTATTCGACGATTTCATTGCAGCCGCAGAGTATCTGATCAACAATAAGTACACATCATCCGACTACCTGGTAATAAGAGGCGGTTCCAATGGCGGCCTCCTGGTTGGTGCTGTGATGACACAGAGACCAGACCTGATGAAAGTCGCACTTCCCGCTGTGGGGGTGATGGATATGCTCCGCTATCATAAATTCACTGCAGGAGCCGGCTGGGCCTATGATTACGGAACTGCAGATGAAAGCGCCGGGATGTTCAATTATATCCTGAAATACTCGCCTGTACAAAATATAAGGAAAGGGGTGAGCTACCCGGCAACGCTTGTAACAACGGGTGACCACGATGACAGGGTTGTGCCTGCACATTCCTTTAAATTTGCTGCCCACCTGCAGGCTAAGCAGGCAGGTATGGCTCCAGTACTCATCAGGATCGAGACAAAAGCCGGTCATGGAGCAGGAACACCTGTAAGCAAGTCGATAGAACAGTGGGCCGACATTTACAGCTTCACGCTCTGGAACCTGGGGATTCGAAAACTGAACTGAAAGAAATGGCTGAAAGATCTATCCGTGCCGCGTTCGCCGGATCAGGCTTCGCAGCAAGGTTTCACTATGATGCTCTCCTCAGGCTTCATTCGGTAAGGCCTGTGATTACGGGAGCATGGTCTCCAACGGCAGAAAACCTTGAGCGATTCACCGGCCAGAGGGGGATCAGGGCATTTAAAAATATAAATGAGATGATCGAAAGTGCAGACGTCATACATGTCTGCACTCCTCCTTCATCACACGAACCTTTGGTTGTTGAAGCCCTCCAGAAGGACAGGCATGTAATTGTCGAAAAACCTTTTACAGGCTATTTCGGCGACGGCACTGATAGCTTCAGCGGCGACAGGTTTGCCAGGGAAAAAGGACTTGAATATGCCCTACATAGCATCTCACGGATGATCGAAGCCGAAAGAAAAAGCAGGGGCAGGATCATGTATGCCGAGAATTGGGTGTACGCTCCTTCAATAATTAAGGAAAGGGAAATGCTGGAGAAAACCGGAGCCCAGATCCTCTGGATGCATGGAGAGGAATCACATTCCGGGTCCCATTCACCGACATACGGAATCTGGAAATATTCCGGCGGCGGATCGATGATCGGCAAAGGCTGCCATCCCCTTTCGGCAGCACTGTACCTCAAGCAGGCTGAAGGAAAGATCCGCGACGGAAACCCTATAAGGCCTGCAGCAATTTCCGCCCGCACTCATGCTGTTACAAGAATGAAGGGGTACAGGAACGAAGGACACCTGAGATCAGGCTACACCGATATCGAGGATTTTGCGCAGATGCATGTGATCTTCGGCGACGGCACCTTCGCTGACATATTTGCCAGCGAGCTGGTGCTGGGCGGTGTTCACAACTGGATAGAGGTCAACACCAGTAATCACAGGACCATCTGCAACATCAGTCCCAACAATGCAATGCAGACCTATACTCCCGATGAAAAGCATTTTAAGGATGTTTACATCGTCGAAAAGACTGAGACAAAGCAGGGATGGTCGTCCGTTTCACCGGATGAAAGCTGGTTCACGGGCTATCAGCACGAAATGGAAGCTTTCTACAGGACCGCCGTTTTCGGTGACCCCCTGGAAAGCGACAGCAGGCTTGCCGCTGATGTCATTGCAACGATCTACGCAGGTTACCTCTCAGCAGAAAGGAAGGGCGCAGAGGTAAGTATTACCCTGATTTAATATTTTATAATCCCTTGTTTGTGCCTGTCAGGTTAAGGATCATCTGCAGCTCATCGCCGCGGTAGGGTGTGCCGTCCTTCCTGAAGATATCGTGGAACCACAGTTCAGGCTCCGAGCCGTCATGTATCGGTGTGTCCCATGCATAGATAGTGTTGGTCTTCCCCGAAACAAGACCCCAGTTTATTGCACCTATATTCTGTTCCTTAAGGATGGGCATAATATTGGTGAACAGACTGTTGTGCTTACGGGCCATATATTCTGTGCATATCAGCGGCCGGTTGTATTTCCGCAGGGAATCTATCATCACCTGGTGCTTTTCGGGATCCACATAATTGTGATACGTGATGACATCCGAATTATTAAGCTGAAAGGCATTCAGGTCCTTCAGGTCATATCTCCACACTCCCGACGAAAGAGGTTGTGACGGATTTACCTCCCTTCCCCACAGGAAGACCTTTTCGAGAAGAGGGAGCGACCTGTTGCCGTATCCCGAATTGCCCGGCTCATTGTAAAGGTCCCACAGGGCTATCCTGCTGTCGTCCCTGAATGTTGTCAGGATGTCTTTAACATATTCCTCGAGCAGGCTGATTATCTTCGGGTTGGAGTAAAGAAGCTCACCCGGGTCCCTCACCCAGCCTGAGTTATGTATCCCCGGCTTTGGCTCTGGTTGTTTACCGGCCTGGTATGTCGGGTTCCAGCAGTCGTCGAAGAAGACGAAAATGGTTTTGATTCCGTTCTTCTCCGCGATACCAAGGTACTCGCCCATCCTCTTTTTAAATCCTTCCCTGTCGGTTTCCCAGGCAAGGTGGTGAAGGTAGACTCTCATGCAGTTCAGTCCGATCTCATCGGCCCAGCGAAGTTCGCGTGCTATTGTTTCCGGGTCGAAGGTTTCTGCCTGCCACATCTCGAGCTGGTTGATCGCCGTTGAAGGAATGAAATTGCTTCCCCTCAGCCATCCCTGGATCCTGTACCAGTCATTGGCCTTCTCAATGCTCCACTTTTCTACGGGAGCCGGTTCTGCTTTTTTCGCTTTGCTGCCGCAGGATAAAGCAATAAGCATTATCGACGCGACCGCTGTAAGTGAAAATAATTTTCTGAGTTTCATATTTATACTTGGTTTATTTGTTTCTAAAGAACTTATGAGGCTGTCTCAAAAAAGGAAGTCCATTAACCGCAAAGGTCGCAATCCCGAGTACTCGGGAGCGCAAAGAGCGCAAAGTATTATTTATCAGATCCTTAACTTTGCGTCCTTTGCGTTGATCTACCCGCCGGAGCTTTCCCCAAACGTTGAAGCTTTAGAGTTGGTAGTGTAGGCGGGCTTTGCGTACTTTGCGGTTAAAACTGACTTTCGAAACACCTTCTAACTTTTAATATCATCTTACCACAAATTCCTTAACCGTTATATCCCCATAGGCAACTTCCAGCTCAGGTTTTCCACCCTTAAGACTTATATTTCCGAATCCTGTTGCAGTCGATATGAAGGATGTGAAATCACCGATCTTCGAATCGATGTACATTTTCTGCTCCAGTGCATCGTACCTAACACCAGTGAGACCCTGCAGCATTCCGTAGCTCGACATTGCCCTTGCATACCAGTGG
>JALONU010000107.1 GCA_025454775.1 Bacteroidales bacterium
TGTACAATATTCTTATCATTCAGATCCACGGTTACGGGTCTTACTGAATAAGGTTCGTGGGAGGGAGAATTGTTCATACACCTCCACAGGGGGGTGGCGGCAGCATCATATTGAGTCATGGGCGGTAGACCCAGGACCAGCTCCATCGTTCTCAAAAGGGATGTTGTTGAATACGAGGTATGGTCGACGTATCCTTTCTTTACATAGCCTCCGGCAACAAGTGCCACGCTGCGGTGAGCATCCACATGATCGGGGCCGTTCTGTGCATCGTCCTCCACCATTATCACCAGGCTTTCGTTCCAGATGCTGCTGTGGCTCAGGTGATCAAGGAATAATCCTATAGCCAGGTCGTTATCGGCAACATGAGCAAAGGGTGTCGGCCTGCCAAGCCTCAATCCCTCCGTATGATCGTTAATAAACCTGATGGTACTGAGCCTCGGGACGGCCCCGATTGCAAGCAGGGAATCAAAATCCCTTTTCCACTGGTAGAATCTTGTAGTGTCGCGGATTCCCTGATCCCAACTCGAAAAATACCTGCAAAAGTGTCCTTCCAGCACGGGGATATTTGCTTTCCTGTTCTCGACAAATTCACCGTAAGTCCTGAATGAGACCCCTTTTCTATTACACATGTCCCAGAGGAATCCGTTCTTGTTGTTCGCTATTTCCCTGGTGCCTTCGCCCTCGTACGAACCTCCCCTTCCTCCATAGCTTGTCGGCCATGTTTTCTCAAGATAGTCTGTGGCATAGGCACCCATGGTCCAGTTGTGTCCGTCGGCGCTTACTTCCCCGTTCACATAAAAATTGTCGAGCAGCACAAACTCGCGGGCGATGGCATGATGGTTCGGGGTAATTCCTTCTCCAAAGAGAGTCAGGGAAGGATCGCCGTTGCCTTCGGGCATGTCGCCGAGCACCTGGTCGTAGGTCCGGTTTTCCTTGATTATGTAGAAAATGTATTTTATCGGAGAAGGATCTCCCACCTTCCGGGGAACGGGATTTCCTTCGGGGACTGCGGATACCAGTTCGTTTTTCTTGGTATATGGTATATTGTTGAAAACAGCTTCTGACATGACGGACAGCTGCCTTGCATCCGGGTAAGTCAGTATGTTAAGGGTTCCCCGGAAAAGTCCGGCAATATATTGCACCTTTATCGTGTGTTCCTTACCGCCCTGCTGGTATGTGACTGTCTGTCCGCTTACAGAAGGGTTGGGGCCGTATGGATTTGCCATTGAGGAAAGGCCTTTCCCGTTTGCCACAAGTATTTTATCGCCTGCGGTCCTCACGCATGTAGGATACCAGCCGGTGGGGATAAAACCTGAGATCCTGCTGTTTCCGGGGAAAGAGATATCGAACAGGGCGATGCAGTTATTGTCAGCGTTCGCTATTAGCAGCGTTTTCTCATCACGGCTCAGCGCAACGCTGTTGGTTGTTGATCCGGGAGGTGCACTGGGGTATGGTGCCGCACCAAGTATCTCAGACACTTTGCGGTTCTTCGTATCGATTACGGAAACACTGTTGTCGTTTGCGTTGGCCACAAAAAGATATTTACCCTTTTTTGTGATGCACATGTCGTTGGGATTGTCGCCTACCTGTACCGACCCGGTGATCTTCATTGAGCGGGTGTCGTACAATACGACCTGGTCACATCCCCAGCATGAGATATAGAGTGTTTTTCCGTCCGGTGCCAGCAGGCAGGTATATGCTTCCCCGTCAAGAGTTTCCCTGTCAATGGTTTTCCCTGATGCAGCATCGATTACGTAAAGGGAATTATTCTCCCTGGTCACTGCATAAAGCCTTTTGCCCTTCCTGTCAGTTTCAAGTCCGGCAACAGAAATCCTTTCCGGCCATGGTTTTCCGAGTACTATGGTATCGGCTGAAAAGAGCTTCCTGTTTATTATTGCATATTTGATAATGAAGTTGTCATTTCCTCCTGAAGCGTACAGAAATTTTTCATCGGGGGAGAAAACAAGACCCAGCCATGATTTCCCGATGAAAACAGAATCGGAGACGGATTCATCCTTTAGATTTACAAGGGTTATCGACTGATCGCTCTGGCCGTTGTTTGTAACGGCGGCCATCGTTCCGGAGGGTGAGACGGCAATATTTAGAGGCAGGTCGCCCAGGGGCAGCATTTTCCCGACGGGGGTAAGTGACCAGCCGTTGGGCAGTTCAATTCTACCGGGTGTCTGTCCTGGCATCAGGGCCGGGTATGCCATTAATAGGATTATGACAATTATCCGGAAGCTTTTCAGACCTGCAGGTATCATGGGAAAGGTTATTGAATTCTTTAGTAAAGATAAAGAAAGTCCTGAAACGGATGGAAGGATCAGTTTACGGTATCCAGGAATTTATTTCTTCCTGTTTTGAGCACGGAAAGGGCGTTCCTTCGTATGGATACCCTGACTTCGCCCCTGATTTCAACCGGCTCGCCGTCGATATGAAACCTTGTTTCGTCTGTATGCAGGGTAAACGACTTGTCTGTCTTAATATACCTGACATATTTCGATTTCCCCAGGGTTCCCCTGAAAAGCCTGTATACTATAAGAGGAGCCTTAATTTTCGGGAATGGTTTTACCATCACGATATCGATAATGCCGTCATTGGGTTTCGCTTCAGGCGCTATGTAGGCGTTGTTACCGAATTGTCTGGTGTTTGCTATGGTGAAGGAGAAAAGGTCGTCTTCTATTGTTTCTCCGCTGAGGTTTATCCTGACATGAACGGGTTTCAGCCTGATGAAATTCAGGAATGTTACATAGACGTAAGACCAGAATCCTCTTGTGGAAAGTTTGTCGAATGAGTGGGCAACAAAGCTGTCGAGTCCTGTTCCGGCCACATTCAGGCAAAGCTGGTCGTTGATCTCTATTACATCTATAAGAATTCTTTCTGACTTACGGATATCCTTGAGCAATGACGGGATGTTTGGTTTGAAGCCCAATTCCCTGGCGAAGCCATTACCGGAGCCCATCGGAAGTACACCAAGGATTTTGTCTGTGCCCACAAGCTGGGAAGCAATAGTCCTGACGGTTCCGTCTCCTCCGGCTGCCACGAAGATCTCAAAATCGGGGAAAGAGTTACGGATCTGCATTCCGGATTCGTCGATGCTGAGTGATTTGAATGTGGAAAGTTCGTTCCTGCGGCGTTTCAATTCCGCGCTCAGGATAAGCTTCACAGGCAGAATACCTGCAGCCGGATTTAGTATAAAGAGTGATTTTTTTATCTGTTCCGGATACATTAAACCTCAGTTTCCCAACCCAAATTCCTCACGAAGGTGAGAAAATTATCCGAACTTTTCTTACTTTTAGTATCTGTTTTTCAGGTAATGACTAATCTTTAACCCATGTCAGAATCAAAATTCTACCACTTTTCACCTTCTGGTCATTTTTATGGGGTGGAATCGGTGGAAGAAGCCATGAAATCGTTAGGTGAAGGCGGATTCATCTGGCTCAATTTCTACAATCCCTCCATCCAGGAGCTGCACTCTCTTGTAGATACCGTAGCGGTACATCCTCTGTCGGTCGAAGACTGTCTCGACAGCAGCCAGGTCCCAAAGATCGAACATTTCCCCAACAATACCTTTGTGATCTTCAATTCATTCAGCTACAAGCAGAAAGAATTGTTCATAGATGAGGTTGACCTTTTTATCGGTAAAAATTTCCTGATCACGGTGAGCGGAATCAATTCCGAGGGAAGGAAACCATTAGGCGGAGTTGCACGGATCATTGAAAACGATCCTGCCCTGGCAAAGGAAGGACCTGCGTTCCTGATGCATGTGGTCATGGACTATGTCGTTGATGAAAAGATGCATGCCTTCGAGGCACTCGAAGATGAACTGGAAGAAGCAGAGGAGGCTGTTATTGACAATCCTGCCGGTTTCAACCCGTCCGAGCTTATGCGTATCAAGAAATATCTTGTTATTCTCCGGAAAAGCCTTTTCCACGAAAGAGAGATCCTGGTGAAGATCTGCAGGAAGGACTGCCCATTCATAACTGACAGGGCTATTTTCCATTTCCGCGACATTTACGACCATCTTGCAAAATTCTTCGAGCTCACCGAGACCAACCGTGAAATTGTCACCAGCCTGATGGAGGTCTATACCTCGATGCTCAATAACCAGATGACGAAAATGTCAAACCTGACGAACGATTCGGTGCGAAGGCTGACCATGATCACAGTGGTGTTTATGCCATTGACTCTCCTTGCAAGCATCTTCGGGATGTCGGAATGGTCTATGATGACTGGTCCGCAAAACTGGAGGAAGGCATATCCGCTGTTCCTGCTGGCAATGATCCTTATAGCGGGGATCAACTATTTCCTTATCAAATGGCTTGAGAGAAGGAGTAAAAAAAGAAACACTGAATGATCAGTTCCTGTTCTTGCTGAACCTTTCGTTAATTGCCAGAATGTTGGCCTCGGAGATCTTCGAAGTCTTTTTCAGAACCTCAACAAAGGCAGCAATTTCTTCGGGTGCTGCAGGGCAGCCCATGTTCTGACCGGGCTTGTCAAGCCCTTCTCCCGGTTTCCTGATGTTGGAATCGCCGATAAGAACGCCTTTTTTGTTGAAGATGATGAAGAACGGAATGCCTGATTTGCCTCCGGAATACTTGTTGTACAGCTCTGTGGCTCCTGGATTTTCAAGATTCTTCTTATCATTCGATTCAAGGACTGTCAGGTGGACGAAAACATAGTTTTTGTGGAAATAATCGCTGCAGGAAGGATCGTTGATTGACGCATCAAGCTTTTTGCACCATCCGCACCACGATGCATGGAAGATCACGAAGACATTCTTCTTTTCCTTTGCGGCCTGCTTATAGGCTTTTTCAAGGATAACATCTGCAGATTCGGGCTGAGACTGGGGGAATGCCACTCCGCAAAGCAGCATTAGCGAGGTAATGAGAAAGAGCCGGTTTTTCATGGAATAATATTTTAAGCAGGGTAAAAATAGTGATTAATCCGTCACCTCTTTATTTTCAGGGAGGATAAACATTGTCAGGTACTTGTCACCAAAAGCCTTGATCGCATAAGCGAAGAAGAAGCCTGAGAGTATATCTATACTGTAATGTCCGTGAGAAAAGATGAGCGTAATGATAATGACTGCAAGGCAGAACCACAATATATACCGGTAAACCTTGTCGTAAACAAGCAGGAGCATCAGAAATGAATTGCCCACATGTCCTGAAGGATATACGCCCAGCTCATATTTTGAAAACCCGTTGAAAAGAGGATCGGATCCGTTGAATTCCGGGGGATTTCCGAAAGGGGTGAGCACGATGAATATGCCCCTGATTATGAAGAATATACCGCAAAGGAACATAATGTACGGCACCCTGTTGAACTGATCCCGGTGAATCACGTAAGTGATAACTGCTGCAAGAACCACAAGGCAGAAGATATCGTATACGAGAGACAGGTCGATCACCGGCACATTGTCGAGGATCATGTCGGAAAGCATCGGCAATGTTTTTCCTTCGATCATGTAATTGTGCAGGTAGGCCTGTGACGCAAAATTGAGGCCGGCACCAGCAATGATGGATAACAGGCCTATCCATGTATACCTGCTCTTCAGCAGCGGCACCAGGGATGAGAATATCCCGGGCAATGAAAAGGCTGTGCCAGGCTTCTGCAGAATAGTGTTATTCATTTTCCCCTGAGAATAATTGTTGTAAAGACTGAATCGTCAGCCTGATGATGCGCAAATATAGATTTTTTTTGTTCAGGTCTCCTCAAAACCTGTCTCCGGAGTTGACATGTTGTTGTAAATATCCAGGATAGCCTGCCGGTTTATCTCATCAGCCCACAGGGTACCCCAGGCGGTTTGTGTCTGCCACATGCCGTCGTAGGCTGAATCGTGGAAGGATTTCAGGTAATGTGGGATAGCAGCCTGGTCGAGAAGTCCGGAAAGCAACAGCGCTTCTGCCTCAGTCCTCAGTGTTAATATTTTAACAGTCATTTTCATGACGCAAAGTTAACAGATTAAGCATAACAATCTCTTTTTCAAAATTCGGCGTGAAAACATCTTTTCCAAGGGATTCAGTAATTTCTTCGCGTGACCAGAATCTGCCTTCATCGATTTCATCAGGATTTATAACCGGCGTGTCGTCTGATGATCCCGAATATGAATATACCAGCTCCCTTTCGCGGGCTGATTCCCAGATATATTTTTTCATGAATCTGTATCTGATATTTTTCAGGCCCAGCTCCTCTGATGCTTCTCTTTCAAGTGCATTCTCAGGTAACTCTCCGGGACTTATATGTCCGCCGACTGAAGTATCCCATTTTCCGGGAAGGAGGTCTTTTGTTGCAGCCCGTTTTTGAAGATATAACTCACCTTTGTCATTGAAGAGATGAAGGTGAACGACAGGATGAAGCAGCATGCTTTTGCCGTTATGGCAAATTGTACGGGGTGCCAGTGAGATCTCATTGCCATCTTCATCGACAACAGGGAAAAGTTCTTCAGCGCTCTGATGGTTCATGTGATTATTGCTCATTTTCCTGTGATGGTGAAATTGCATCTTATGTTGTTGCCGTCTTCGTCGACAGCGGTTATGACATGGTCGCCGGTGCCGGCCAGGATCTCGGCCTGGTGGATGTGCCTTGTTGTTACCGAGTATTTATCATCAATATGCCAGAAAATCCTTTTTGAAGGATCCCTGTGTGCCGCTTCGGCAATTATACTTGTGTAAGTACCTGTCTGATCGCGGGGAATATAGATCCTGATACCGTTTGTGGGATAAATGAACTCCATGACAGGAATATTCTTTTCCGCCATACATCCCGGGGCCATCGGGGGGATGATCCTGTATTCGGGGTGTTTCCTTCGGTAGAAGTATTCCATTGCCGGAGGCAGCACAAACCAAGGTTCGTTCCTTATTTCCGTTGGAGAAACGCAGTCGGCGTTCACCTGCATGGTTCCCTCGTTGTTAAGATGAATGATCCTGTGGTATGGGCACATGGTGCTTCGCAGACCTTCAATACAGGCAGGAACCTCCTCTGTTTCAGTGCAATCGGGGCCGGCCCGGTATCCACTCAGGGAGCAAACCTTTATCATGGTCATTTCCTTTTCCGGTTTTATGAACCAGCTTGTCGGGCCAATAACGTTCACAAGATCAAAAAGGACAGGAGCAGCAGCCGAGATACCTGTCAGCCCCGGACGACCTTCGCCATCGGCATTCCCTGCCCAGACACCTATAACGTATTCGGGAGTTGTTCCGACAGCCCAGGCGTCGCGGAAACCGAAGCTTGTCCCTGTCTTCCAGGCAAAATCCCTTGATGATGAAAAATACTGCCAGCCGGATTCACTTTCGGGTCTGTTTACCTTCAGAAGGGCATCGTAGGTAAGCCAGATGGAAGATGCCTTCAGTGGAGGATCGGGATCTTCCTTTCTCTCTGCACTTTTTCTGTTTTCAGCAGCCAGAACAGGAGGATGGTAATCTCCCAGCCAGTATTTGCCTTCATCGGCAAAATGATTCAAAACCCTTGACAATGAGGCGTATGCTCCTGTAAGCTCCCAGAGTGAGGCTTCTCCTCCTCCGAGGATCAGTGAGAGACCGTAGTAACCGGCATCGTTTTTAAAACCCGAAAAACCAACCTTATGAAGGAGCCCCAGGAATTTTTCAGCCGTATAGGTTTGCAGCATTTTTACGGCAGGGATGTTCAGGGACTGGGAAAGTGCTTTTGAAGCAGGAACAGCCCCGCTGTATGTGAAGTCAAAATTTTTGGGCGAGAAGCCGGGGAAGCGGGTAGGAATATCGGCAATCAGAGTGTTGGGAAGAAGGTCTCCCGAGTTTTGCATTGCCGCATAAAGAAAAGGCTTCAGTATGCTTCCTGTGCTGCGGCGGGCTCTGATTATATCGACATCGCCGTCGTGTTCGGTATCGCCTCCGAAGGCACCGTTGCCGGCATAGGCAAGCACTTCTCCGGTCTCAACACTTAGTACCAGGCAGGCAGTATTGTTTATGAAATTCCCTGACAGGAGTCTCTGATGGGCACTTGCTATTTCCAGTACCTTTTCCTGGAGTTCCGGGTCAATAGAGGTTCTGACAGTAGCACCTCTGCTTGTCAGAAAGAAGTAAGCAGTGAGATGCGGTGCCAGTCGGGGCAGGGGTTTGGGTTCCCCGGGTAAAGGTTCCTCAATGGCCAGTTCGCATGTGAGGGAATCGATGTGACCTCTTTCAAGGAGCTTCCTGAGAAGAGTGTTTCTCCTGTCCCTGAGCAAGTCCTGGTTCTTTCCCGGGAATACAAGCGAAGGAGAGTTGGGAAGAACGGCAAGCGCTGCTGCCTCGGCCCAGGTGACATCCCCGGGGGCTTTCCCGATATAGCGCCAGGCTGCCGCTTCGAGGCCAACAGTGTTTCCGCCGAAAGGAGCATTTGCCGCATACATGCTCAATATGGTACTCTTTGTCCTGAACATTTCAAGCTTCAGGGCGGAAAGCATTTCGATTATTTTTCCGCTATACGTCCTTGGCCTGTTTCCCCTGGCCAGCCTTGAGACCTGCATGGTTATCGTGCTTCCCCCGCTGACGATCTCTCCTGCCTTTATGTTGTATGTCAGAGCACGTAAGACGGAAACAGGATTTATCCCGGGATGCCAGTAGAAATATCTGTCCTCAAAAGCGAGAAGCGCCTTTTCGAATTTTACGGGGATTGAATCTCCCTGAGCAAATCTCCATTGCCCGTCCTCTGCGATGCCTGCACCCAGAAGGCTGCCGTCCCTTGCCTCAACGACCGTTGACAGGGGAGCATTGAAACGGGGCAGTGGTGAAAGCAAAACCGGAGTGATCAAAACTCCGGCTGCTATAAGTGATATTTTAATATTCTTTTTCAATTCTGTGCAGCAACCACCCTGACCGGACCACCGGGGATCCTGGCGTAGATGTTGTTATTGTACATGGCTTCACACCATACCGAAGGCTGGACGAAGCTGCCCCTGTAGGCAGCATTGAGGATCAGTATGAATGTTTTTGTTTCGTTTACCTTGAGGCTGAAGAAAGTATTCACCCTGTCGTCCCTGAAGTCGCGATAGTCGTACTGGCTCTCGCTTAAACCGTAATCGGCTTCGAAGAGCCTGGTATTCCGGATCTCCCATCCCGAGGGGACCATGATATTCAGAGCCATGTTCTCCTGCCGGGCGAATGAGGTATTTGTGACATTCACAACCATCATGAAATCAGAGCCCTGAACTAGTCCGGTGTGATCAACATTCTTTCCCTTAAGATCGAGATACCTTACATCCATGCTGAGGCTTTTTTCCGATTTTACTGTTTCACTTGTAAGAGGAACGCCTTTTCTGACAAGGTTGATATAGACAGGATTGGCAGCAGTATTTTCAATGGAGATATTGTTGCTGCCTTTCTTTACCGCAAGTTCTTTCTTCCAGACTGTTTTCCCCCCGATGGTCTGCCGGGTCTTTTCTCCGTTTATTCCAATGTTCAGTTCAACGGGTTTTGTCTTATCTGCCGGAAGGGATTGCGTCCACCTCATATAGGCGAAAAGGCCCCATGCAACAGACTGGGTGCTCAGCCAGGTTTCCCTGCTGAGGGTCTCACATACTTCGTTCAGCAATGGCAGGGCCTGGTCGTCATTCTTCAGCAGAGTAAGCGTATAGAGGATTATCGACTTGTCGCGCAGGCGGCTGCCATAATAATAATCATAATATTCGTTTTCCGTTTCCATGTTCCTGAGATCAAGGATCTCTCCTGCAACCTCTGGTCGTCCTGATGAGGCAAAGGATGCTGCCAGAAGCCAACGGGCGAGGGCCGGTAATCCTTCCGATTCCCTGAGCCTGTTCATGGCGCCCCTGTCGGGCTGGCCTGCAAGGGCAAGTGTGAATAGACGATATGCCTGATCCATGGCATTATAGCTGCTTTTCTGGTCAAACCGCCACTCACGTGAAGTCGTTTTCTGGTAGCTTATCCATTTCTGCCTGAATCCTGACGGGATATTGTATCCCATTCTTTCAGCCTCGAGCATGAAATGTCCGGCATATGAAGTGACCCAACCGTCGGCATATTGATTTCCCGGCCATACGGCTATTCCTCCGCCAGTCAGCTGACGCAGGGTAATTTCATGAATAGCTTCCCTGACATTTATGGCAGATACCTCCGCAACTGTCGGGTCATCGGAAAGGTCCTTCAGAAACAGCTGCGGGAATGCTGCAGATGTAACCTGTTCCGAACATCCGTACGGATAATGAAGAAGGAAATCAAGTCTCTTCTCAAGATTGACTGAAGGTAATCCGGAGGCTTCCAGGAAAGCTGAATTTGTACCTTCTATCCCAAAGGGTGTAAAGGAAGTCTCCCACTTTTCTCCCTGCCTCAGAACCTTGAGTTCGGCTCTTGTTTCTTCAGGATTGGGGCTTCTCACTTCAATTTCAAATTCATATTCAGCCTTCTCGCCTCCACCAGAAGCCGTCACTCTTATCTTGCCCACACCGGTCTTCCCGGAAGCAGTGAAGGTGAATTCAGAATCACTTTCTCCCATACCGGTGACGCTGATATTTTTAGTATCATCCGGGATCCTTATCATTTCATTGCCTTCCGCCTTCAGGGAAATTGATTTTATTCCTTCCTTCTGGACGAACAATGTAACAGGCAGGGAGGCTGTCTC
>JALONU010000008.1 GCA_025454775.1 Bacteroidales bacterium
CATCTCCCCAGTCACTAATTTTCCTGCACAATGATTCAGCTGAAAATGAATTGGATGAAAGATCCGTAAGCATTGAAAGAGATCCTGTAATTCATGCTTTACCCTATAAAGCAGACTTTGGTTTTCATTCCGGGACTCCAAACCTGATTCCATTAGAATTTAGTACTGAAAACATAAAGTTATTAAAAGGTCAGGCAGAGGTTAAGACGAGTACGATAAAGCTTCACTGGACAGGTTTTCATTTTTTAATAACTAATGAGGAAGGATATGATAAGTTCGTCGGACCGAATAAGCTTACGTTATTTTATTCCCCCGAGATCCATTTCAGTGATTCATTAATGACCATTGGTATGTCTCAGGGATTTGGTATCAGCTTTGATGGGGCGATACGATCATTGGTCTCTGTTTCGGCCGGACTTTCATATCAGTCAATTAATTTCCAAAAGACAATTTTTTTAGGAAAAGTTCTTCCCGATGAGCATCTCCAACCATCTGATACTAATAGTAGATACTATATGGCTGATAGCATTGGAATCAGAAGCGGCAGTTATAGATTTCTTGAGCTTCCGGTTTCATTGAATTATAAATTCCTTGAGACCACCAGATCGCAGGTATGGCTGGGTGCCGGTGTTTCGTCAATTGCTTTTCTACGGCAGGAATATACTTATGAAGCTTTTGTGGAAGGGAAAAGCTATTCATCCAGTATCTCCGTAAAAGCCTGGGAGAATATACATCCGCTGGCATCGCTGAATTTTAGTTTACATTACAGATACAACCTTAGCGACCGGTTTTACGTGCATGGATCAATACAGTACAAGCATCACCTGAGTTCACTTGGGTATAATTCAATGAAACTTGATCGCCTGAATCTGCAGGTCGGACTGATATATCGCTTTGGGCGTCAGAACTAATTCAATCTTTCAGGAATAATCTGGATTGAGGTGTTCTGCAATGCCAAAGCAAATTCCCCGGGGCGGGTGTTTTATTTTTTGATTTAAAGCCCCTCCCTCCCGGGGGAGAGCTTGTCCCGCCTCAGCGGGAGGTTTGGGGGAGAGGTGGTACATCAAAAGGATTACTCCTTCACTTCGTTCGCTCGCGATCCCTTTTGGAGGCTCCTGCAAATCCAAAATAAACCCTGACGGGTTATGTGGTTGTGCGGACTGCGTCCGCCGTAGCCCGGAGAAGATTTAGCGATAATATCTTTCCTTAAAAAGAAAAACCCTCCTACGCTAAAGCTTCGAAGGGCGAAGGCGGAGAGATGTGCTTATTCTGAATCAATGTTTTTATTTATCTTTGCTTTAATATGCCAACAGTATTAATAATAAATGGTTACAGATTTTTCTTCTTCAGTAATGAAAGGAATGAACCTATGCATATTCATATAGAAAAGGCAGAGAAATATGCAAAATTCTGGATTGATCCTCTCTTTGTTGCAATTAATTATGGTTTTACCGGGAAAGAATTGAGAGAGATTAGTGAGATTATTGACAGAAATGAAGTACTTATAAAGGGAAAATGGAATGAGCACTTTAGCAAATAAACCGGCAAATGCACTTGCATCCAAGGTGTGGTTTACAAAGGATATGTTATATGTTCAATTACAGGATGGGAGGGAAATAGGTGTCCCATTATTATGGTTTCCCAGACTAAGGAAAGCCACGGAAGAACAACTTAAGGATTGGCGTCTTGTTGGAAATGGCATTGGAATCCATTGGGATATTATTGACGAAGATATCTCTGTTTCAGCCCTTCTCTGACCTTTATCCTAAACATCAAGAAACCCTCCCTGTTTTACCCCCCTCCCGGGAGATCGCGATCTCTTCATCCGTCCTGCCAAGCTTCACAAAGCTTAGTCATTCTGTTTTAAGTCTCTGATTATGAACGAAATTAGCCCCCTCTTTGCGTCAGCAGAGAGAGCCAGTCCCGCCTCAAGCGGGAGGGTTGGCTTTGTAAGCCGAAGCCTTGGCGAAGGCTTAGGGGTGAGTTCATGTGATAGTTTGGGATTACCTTCGGTGATCCCTTTAGTGGGCTCCTGCAAAGCCAAAATTTGGGATTACCTTCGGTGATCCCTTTAGTGGGCTCCTGCAAAGCCAAAATAAACCCTGACGGGTTTAGTTTATTTTCCTTCAGCACCTTCAGGCCCGTGAGCGGGCCTTCGGCACTTTGTAAAATAAACAACCCCGCTGATCGCGGGGTTTATTTTGGCTTTGCGGAGAGAGGGGGATTCGAACCCCCGGTCCCGCTCTTCGCGGGACACCCGCTTTCCAGGCGAGCCAGTTAAACCACTCCTGCATCTCTCCTTTTGCCCTCCGTAGCCTTCTTCGACCTGCGAAGCTTTAGCGTAGCAGGTGGCGAAGGAGGGCTGTTTTGGCGGCGCAAATTACAAAATAATTTTTATAATCAGCCCTGGCCTGAGATTTCTCCGGCAAGAGGCTTCCCAAGGTATTTTATCACTTCCTGCTTCGATTTGTACCTGCCCAGGAGATGCATGAGCTTGGTGACCGATGCCTCTGATGTTATGTCCCTGCCACCCACAACTCCTGCTGCCAGAAGCTCACGGCTCGTCTCATACAGTCCCATCTCAACGCTGCCGCCATGGCACTGGGTTACATTATATATAATACCGCCCCTGTCTATGAATTCCCTGAGATCGTCAATGAACCATTTGTACGTGGGTGCATTACCTGAACCGAAAGTTTCTATTATAAGTCCCTTGAGCTTCATGGTATTTATCACTGCTTCGACGAAGTTCCTGTTTATGCCGGGGAAAAGCTTCAGGATGGCCACATTGGTGTCAAAGGATTTGTGAAAAACCAGCTTACTGTTTTTAGCCGGATAATGGATATCATCATAGTTATATTTTATGTGAAGTCCCACTTCAGCCAGCGGAGGGTAGTTGGGAGAGTTGAATGCATCAAAGTGCTCGGCGCTGTACTTGGTCGTCCTGTTCCCGCGGGTAAGTTCATTGTCAAAATAGATGCACACTTCAGGAACAAGGGCTGCTCCTTTTTCGCGGGCGGCTGCAATCTCGATTGCAGTGAGAAGGTTCTCCCTTCCGTCAGTACGAAGAAGACCTATCGGAAGCTGTGAACCTGTAAAGATCACAGGCTTTGCCAGGTTTTCGAGCATGAAACTCAGCGCCGATGCTGAATAAGCCATTGTATCGGTTCCATGGAGCACAACAAATCCGTCGTACCTGTCGTAATTCTTCACTATCGTTTCGGCCATCTTGATCCAGGTGGAAGGATCGATATTCGACGAATCCTTGACGGGATTAAAAGTTACAGAGTGCAGGTTGAATCCGAACTTGTCGAGTTCCGGAACATGATTGGTTATGTGCTTGAAGTCGATCGGTACAAGCGATCCGGTTCCGCGATCGTGCACCATCCCTATGGTTCCACCTGTGTAAATAATAAGTATGGAAGTATTGTTCTTTTTCATCGCACTCAGATTTTGAACAGGTGACATGAGTTATGGTATGTTATTCCTGCAGATTCCTCTTCGCTCACATTGAAAATTTCAGCAAGCCTGCGGTTTATCAGTGTAAGGTATGAACTCTCGTTTCTCTTCCCCCTGTAAGGCACAGGCGCCAGGTATGGAGAGTCAGTCTCGAGCACTATGTGTTCCAGCCCGACTTCCCTGACAATTTCATCGAGCCTGGAATTCTTAAATGTTATAGGTCCTCCTATGCCGAGCATGAATCCCATTTTTGCTGCTTTTAAAGCATCATCCAGTGTACCGGAAAATGCATGCAATACTCCTTTCAGTCCCGATCCTTCAAAATCATCAAGCACCGAGAATACTTCAGGAAAAGATTCTCTTGAATGTATCACAACGGGAAGGCCGGCTTTAAGGGCGAAAGCAAGCTGCCTTTTCATTGCATCAAGCTGTTCCCTGATGTGAGTCTTGTCCCAGTACAGGTCTATGCCGATCTCCCCGATGGCGATGAAACGATGATTATCGAAGATCTTTTCAAGCTTGTCAATCTGCTTCCCGTAATCATCCTTCACGGAAGTCGGATGAAGACCAAGCATCGGGATACATATGCCAGGATACTTCGATGAGGCATTGAGCATCGCACTAAGTGAACCGACATCGATGTTTGGCATCAGCAGCTTCTCAACGCCATTGCCCTGCGCGCGTCTGATCATTTCGTCCCTGTCGGGATCGAACTCCGGTAGATAGAGATGTGTGTGTGTATCAATAAGCTGCATTAAACTACTCCCTGTGCTATCATGGCATTGGCAACCTTCACAAATCCTCCTATGTTGGCTCCATCCACATAGTTAATGTATCCATCCTCCCGGGTGCCGAATTTCACGCAGGTTGCATGAATATTTTTCATGATTGTATGAAGCCTGTTGTCAACCTCTTCCCTCGACCAGGGCAGACGCATGGAATTCTGTGTCATCTCCAGTCCTGAAGTTGCCACGCCTCCTGCATTTGCTGCTTTTCCCGGGCCGTACAGGATCTTAGCTTTAAGGAAGACTTCGACTGCCTCAGGGGTGGAGGGCATATTGGCTCCTTCGGATACGACATAACAGCCATTTTTAACAAGCAGTTTTGCCTCCTCTTCGTTTATTTCATTCTGCGTTGCACATGGCATGGCAATGTCGCATTTTATTATCCATGGCCTTTTATCTTCAAAATACTCCACTCCGAATTTTTCGGCATATTCCTTTATTCTTCCCCTCTTTACGTTTTTAAGGTCCATAATATATTTGAGCTTGTCGCTATCGATACCTTTGGGGTCATAGATGAATCCGTTTGAGTCGGAAGCGGTAACCACCTTTCCGCCAAGCTGGGTGATCTTTTCGGTTGCATACTGCGACACGTTTCCCGATCCTGAGACGCAGACTGTTTTTCCTGTAATGCTGTCTCCTCTTGTTGAAAGCATTTCCTGGGCAAAGTATGTAGCTCCGTAGCCTGTTGCTTCAGGCCGTATCAGCGACCCCCCCCATTCTATGCCCTTACCAGTGAGTACACCGGTAAATTCGTTCTTCAGCCTCTTATACTGGCCGAAGAGGAAACCTATTTCTCTTCCGCCAACGCCTATGTCACCTGCAGGGACATCGGTATCTGCCCCAATGTGGCGGAAAAGCTCTGTCATGAAACTCTGGCAGAATCTCATCACCTCATTGTCGGACTTTCCCTTGGGATCAAAGTCTGAACCGCCTTTGCCACCTCCCATCGGAAGGGTGGTGAGGCTGTTCTTGAAGACCTGTTCAAAGGCAAGGAATTTCAGGATCCCGAGGTTCACCGTGGGGTGAAAGCGCAATCCACCCTTATAGGGACCTATAGCGCTGTTCATCTCTATTCTGAAGCCGCGGTTGATCTGTACCTCGCCTTTGTCGTCGAGCCAGGGAACACGGAAAATTATTGTCCTCTCCGGTTCCGCGATCCTTTCCAGGATCTTTGCGTGTTTGTATTTCGGATTTTCTTCGATAAACGGAATAAGAGATTCCGCTACTTCCTGGACTGCCTGGTGAAACTCATTTTCTCCGGCATTCCTGGCCTTTATCATGGCCATGAACTGCTGTACTCTGGGATCCATAAAAGTTTGTTTTGGGTTAAAGGTTTAGGGAATTAAAAGTATGAAAAAGATAATTCCTTAAAGCACACCTGTGCTAAATATTATTAAAAAAAATCCGGAAGAAAAATGTCTGATCCCCTGCATATCAGGATTTTGCCAGTTTTGCTATAAACCGTTAAATCATTGCTGCCCGGAAGCTGGGATACTGAAATTAACCACATGGATAATGGTTTATTTTATTAAGTTGCCCTGTACAGATTCCCGGGATGGAATTTAACCAGTCCCCTGAATTCCATCTGAAGCAGAAGAGGAGACAGCTTATGAACAGGCATATCGAGTGACCTGCAGATGGCATCAATCGTAAGCTCATTTTCCTTTGAGAGAAGTTCATATACCAGTTTCTCAGGTTCGGACATGTCAGAGAAAAGAGTTCTCTGAACTGGTGGCTTCGACTTCTCGGGCTTCCAGTCGAGAACATATTCGATATCGTCTGCTGATTCCACCAGGGCAGCTTTGTTTGTCTTTATCAGGCTGTTGCAGCCGGCCGACCACTGGTCGTCGGGCCTGCCGGGAACGGCCATTAGATCACGGTTGTATGACGATGCTATGTCGGCGGTGATAAGTGCACCACCCTTTAATCCCGACTCGATAATAAGTGTAGCATCGGAGATCCCTGCTATGATCCTGTTCCTTTTTATGAAGTTGTTCCTTTCCGGCAAGGCATCATGGAGAAAATCAGTCAGCAGGCCGCCGTTCCTGAGCATGGCCTCAGCCGTCGGCCTGTGGATGGAAGGATAAATAGTTTTCAGGCCATTGGCAAGCACTCCGATCGTAGGCAGGTTGTAGTTAAGAGCTGCCTTGTGGGCAGTTATGTCTATCCCATAGGCAAGGCCGGAGACAATGACAAGATCCGGATGGCCGGCAGCCAGGTCGCCGACAATCCTTTCGCAGAGCTCTTTCCCCCGCGATGTGGCGCTTCTTGTTCCGACAATGCTCAGGATCCTTGCCGAATCAGGATCGCAGCTGCCCCTGAAGAAGAAAACCACCGGTGAATCTTCACACTGCCTGAGCCTGTAAGGGTAGTCATTGTCTAGGTAGAAATATGTTCTGATGTTATGCCTTGTAACATACTCTGCTTCCTTTTCCGCAGCTTCAAGGTAGGATCTGTCGCTGATGTACTTAGCCAGGCCCGGACCGATTCCGGGTATGTTTGTCAGGGTTCTGTACGATTCCCTGAAAACTGCTTCCACACTTCCGAAGTGTGCGACAAGCTTCCTGGCGCTTATATCACCGATACGCGGGATAAGACCAAGAGCAATCTTATGCTTCAAAGGGATATCTTCACTCATAGCACGAGGGTTGAGACAGGTAAAGATATGAAAAATCATGAACTCACCCCCTGCCCCCTCTCTACTAGCGTAAAGAGGGGGTGAGGAATGAAGTCAGAACATCGATTACATGCTATCCACGAAAAAATTCCCCCTCTTTCCTTTGGAGAGAGGGGGAATACAAGGGGGTGAGTACGTGCGGTCTACACCACTCCCATATCGAGCATCGAATTTGCGACTTTCAGGAAACCGGCGATATTGGCGCCTTTCACATAGTCGATGTAGCCGTCATCCTTCCTTCCATATTTCACGCACTGGCCGTGGATGTTACGCATGATCTCGTGCAGGCGGTCATCGACCTCCTTGCTGCCCCATCTGAGCTTCATCGCATTCTGGGTCATCTCAAGGCCGGAAGTGGCAACGCCGCCGGCGTTGACTGCCTTACCGGGGCCGAAGAGAATCTTGTTCTTCTGGAACTCTTCAACAGCTTCGGGGGTACATCCCATATTTGAAATCTCAGCCGCGAGGATTGTGCCGTTCTTTATCAGCATTTTTGCATCCTCTCCATTCAGCTCATTCTGTGTTGCGCAGGGAAGTGCAATGTCAACCTTAACTTCCCAGGGGCGTTTACCTTCATGGAATTCAACTCCCTCGAATGTATACGAATATGGTTTCACGATATCCTGGTTTGAGGCACGAAGGTCGAGCATATAATCAATTTTTTTGCCTGTGATACCGTCCTTGTCGTAAACATAACCATCAGGACCTGAGATTGTTACAACTCTTGCGCCCAGCTCGGTAGCCTTGAGTGCCGCTCCCCATGCTACATTCCCGAAGCCTGACACCGACACTGTTTTTCCCTTCAGGCTTTCATTCCTTGTGGCAAGCATTTCCTGAACAAAATATATCCCTCCGAATCCTGTAGCTTCCGGACGTATCAGAGATCCGCCCCAGTTGCTGCCCTTTCCCGTTAGAACACCTGTATGGTCGCCCTTAAGTTTCTTGTACATGCCGTAAAGGTATCCGATCTCGCGGCCCCCGACGCCGATATCGCCTGCAGGCACATCAGTCTCAGGACCGATATGTTTCCAGAGCTCAAGCATGAATGAATGGCAGAAGCGCATTACTTCAGCATTTGATTTGCCTTTGGGATCAAAGTCCGATCCGCCTTTGGCTCCTCCCATAGGAAGTGTGGTAAGGGCATTCTTGAATATCTGCTCAAATCCCAGGAACTTGAGGATCGAGAGCGTAACGCTAGGGTGGAAGCGGAGACCTCCCTTGTATGGGCCTATAGCATTGTTGAACTGTACCCTGTAGCCAAGGTTAACCTTTACGTTGCCCTCATCGTCGACCCAGGGTACCTTAAAGGTAAAGATACGGTCTGGTTCTATGATCCTTTCAATTATGTTGGCTGAATCGAACTGCGGGTTTTCGTTGTATACCTCCTCTATCGATTCAAGCACTTCCCTAACTGCCTGCAAATACTCAACCTCGCCCGGATGCTTCTTCTCGAGGTTGTTCATTATTTTATCTACATTCATATTTGAAATATTTTAGGTTATTGATTCTTTCATAATTCCACAATCCACAATCCACAATCCGAAATCCGAAATAGACATTTATTTTATTCATTAAAAATGATTTAACTCATGTTATACATCTGCTGCTATGCCTTTGGAGAATACTGATCGAGAAGGCTGAACAGTTTTTGCTTCTGATCTCCTGAAAGAGCACTGATATGGATGGGAGGATATTTTGCTATTCCCTGCCCGATTTTCTGGTACAGGATAATGCTTTTGTCAAGGCCGAGCTTTTTCTTTTCATATTTATACCCGGCGAAAGTCCTCTTGTTTATGGAAACCGAATTCTTTTTGCCGCCCACCATGCCTGCAAAGAAATACCTTATTACTATGTGCTCCTCATCGTCGGAGAACCATACATACTGATAACTGAGTATCATGGGGAAGAACAATATAATAAGGTATATCCCCACCAGTATCAGTGTCCATGCAGTTTCAGACAGGCCCAGGAGAGGGAAGGGGATCATTTTAGCAACGAACACCACTATTATCCATGCAATGAGCAGGATGGTTGCAAAGAAAAGCCAGATCCTCAGGTTGATTATCGTCTTGCTGTTGTCGAAGGTCATGGTATGGAAATTTGTAGTAAACTTAACCAGTTTTATCGGAAACCTTGTATACTATCAGCGTTTTGCCATGAAGAACCTCATCATTAGCTCCCTGCACTCTTCTTCCAGAACTCCCTTCACAACTTTAGTCTTAGGGTGAAGAAGCTGTCCTTTTACAAGGTTATAACCTTTCTTGTCGTCGCCGGCTCCGTAAACCAGCCTTGAAGCCTGGCTCCAGCCGATGGCTCCTGCACACATGGCACAGGGCTCAATGGTCACATATATTGTACACCCGGTAAGATATTTGCCTCCCAGCCAGTTAGCTGCTGCGGTTATCGCCTGCATTTCGGCATGGGCTGTTGGATCATTAAGGGCTTCTGTAAGATTGTGAGCCCGGGCAATTATTGTGTCCCTGCACACTACCACCGCACCAACCGGAACCTCCTGCCTGTCAAAGGCTTTCTGAGCTTCCGCAAGTGCTGCTTTCATATATCTTTCATCCCTCGATTCAGTCATTCTTTAATAAATATCTGATTAAAATTAAAAAGAAATCCTTTAACCGCAAAGTTCGCAATCCCGAGTACTCGGGAGCGCTAAGATCGCAAAGGTATGATTAATATGGTTTTTACTTAACGTCCTTTGCTTAAGCTTAGCGTGCTTTGCGGTTAATATTAATTCATCAATATTCTTAATTTTGCTGAAAATTAAAAGGAGAGCAATGTACAGAACACACACATGCGGAGAGCTTGCACTGAAGGATGCGGGAAGGAATGTCACATTGTGCGGATGGGTTCAGAAATCGAGAGACCTCGGTGGAATGACATTCGTCGATCTACGTGACCGCTACGGCATCACACAGCTTATATTTAACATGGATACAGACCCGGAATTGTGTGAACAGGCTCGCAGGCTTGGTCGCGAATATGTCATCCAGTCATCGGGAAAGGTGCGTGAACGGAGTAACAAAAACCCTAAAATGCCGACAGGCGATATTGAAATAGATGTTACAGGCCTCACCGTTCTGAACAAAAGCGAACTGCCTCCCTTCACAATTGAAGATGAGTCGGATGGGGGTGAAGAGCTCCGCATGAAATTCAGATACCTCGACCTCCGAAGGAATCCTGTAAAGAACAATATAATATTGCGTCACAGGGTTGCACAGGAAGTCAGGAAATACATGGACTCGATCGGGTTTATTGAAGTTGAAACCCCTAACCTGATCAAGTCAACGCCCGAGGGCGCCCGCGATTTTGTTGTTCCAAGCCGCATGCAGCCAGGGACTTTCTATGCCCTGCCGCAGTCACCACAGACACTTAAGCAGCTTCTGATGGTCGCCGGTTTCGACCGGTATTTCCAGCTCGTGAAATGCTTCCGCGACGAAGACCTTCGTGCCGACCGTCAGCCTGAATTCTCACAGATCGACTGCGAAATGTCGTTCGTCGAAAGAGATGATATCCTTGACACTTTTGAAGGACTGGCTAAATATCTCTTCAGGCAGGTAAAGGGAGTCGAATTCAACGAACCTTTCATCAAGCTCCCGTATAAGGAAGCAATCGAAAACTACGGTTCGGATAAGCCTGACCTGCGCTTCGGGATGAAATTCCGGGATCTTACCTCGCTCGTTAAGGGGAAGGGATTCCAGGTCTTTGATGGCTCTGAATACATCGGAGCAATATGTGCAGAAGGATGTTCAGACTACACCAGGAAACAAACCGATGAACTTACGGAATTTATCAAAAGGCCGCAGATCGGGGCGAAGGGACTAGTTTACATGAAGTATGGGACCGACGGATCGCTGAAATCATCGGCCGACAAGTTCTACACTCCCGACGACCTTCAGAAATGGTCTTCAGCTGCCGGCGCAAAACCCGGTGACCTGCTGCTTATCCTCGCCGGTGAGAAAAGAAAAACACTTAGCGCACTTTCGGAGCTCAGGCTCGAAATGGGAAACAGGCTCGGGTTAAGGAAGAAAGACATTTTCTGTCCGCTGTGGGTCGTAGACTTCCCCCTCCTTGAGTGGGATGAAGAGGAAAAGAGATTTTTTGCAATGCATCATCCTTTCACCTCCCCTAAACCTGAAGACCTTCATCTGATGGAAACAGATCCGGGAAAGGTGAGGGCAAATGCCTACGACCTTGTAATAAACGGTGTGGAGATCGGGGGCGGTTCAGTGAGGATCCACGACCCCGGAGTTCAGAAGCTGATGTTCAGGGTTCTTGGATTTTCCGACGCTGAGGCTGAAGCGCAGTTCGGTTTCCTGATGAATGCCTTCAGGTACGGAGCTCCGCCGCACGGAGGAATAGCCTTTGGCTTCGACAGATGGGTAGCGATGTTCGGCGGCCAGGATTCGATACGCGACTTCATAGCTTTCCCGAAGAACAATTCAGGCAGGGACGTAATGCTCGATACTCCTGCGCCCATATCTGATAAGCAGCTGGGAGAGTTGTTGATAGAGCTTAAAAAGGAGAAAAAGGATTAAGGTCGCTTCTTTTCTTCGTGGCCTTTCAGGGTGATTATAAGGACTCCGTTTGCTCCCCTTGATCCGTAGATGGAGGCCGACGAACCCTTCAGCAGTTCAACCGATTTAACCTGCACCGGAACTATGTCGTCGATTGATCCGACGATCACACCGTCGACCACAAAAAGCGGCTGGTTGTTCGGGTTGGTGGTCCCTGTGCCCTGGATGGTAATGCTCTTTCCTGTAACCTGTACTCCCGCTACGGTTCCTCGAAGCATGTCATAGATATTGGAGTAGGATGCATATTTATTTCCGTCTCCGTCAACCTTGCTTACCGGCGTGGTGAGTTCACTGCTTTTCACCTTCCCGTATCCGACGCTGACATCTTCTTCTTTCGCGGCAGCATCTTTTTTCCTCTCCTCTGCTGCCGATCCCGATATCGAGAAATCGATAACCCGTCTCCTGTCGATCGAAACGGTGCCCGTTGCGCCGGTGAATGTGAATACAGTGATTTCCTTTGAGGCGGGTTTCACCCTGACCCGGTACTTGCCGTCTTCGCCGGTAACAACATCCGTGTTCTTCCTGTCGATAAGGATCATAGCTCCCGGGACCGGCCTGCCTGTGCCGTCTGTAACAGTTCCGGAAAGAACATATTTCCTGTTCTCCTTCTGTGCGGAAACAGGCGCGCAGGTCATGATCACAGCTGCCAGAAGGATTATCTTGTATGTTGTCCTCATCTTTGGTAAATTAACAGAAGTCAGGAAATCCTGCCGATCAGCGTCGCAGACGTGGTTCTGCTGATCAGGACATTTACATATTCGCCGGGTTTGTGATTTTCGCCGGGAAATACAACAACCTTGTTCTGCGAGGTTCTCCCCGAGAGGAAATCCTGGGATCTCTTCGACTTCCCTTCGATGAGCACCTCAAACACCTTTCCCGTATCCTGTTTTTTCGAAACAGCCGAGAGCTTGTTCTGCAGGGCAATGATCTCGTTCAGGCGGCGGGTCTTTACATCCTCCGGCACATTATCCTTCAGTTTCCTCGCAGCCGATGTTCCGGGTCTTTCGCTGTACTTGAACATATAGGCAAAATCAAAGCCCGCCCACTCCATAAGTGAAAGGGTTTGCTGGTGATCGTCCTCAGTTTCGGTGGAGAAACCGGCTATTATATCGGTTGAAACCGAACATCCGGGAATTATGGTTTTTATCGCATTTATACGGTCCATGTACCACTCCCTGGTGTATCCGCGGTTCATGAGTTTCAGTATCCGGGAGCTGCCGCTCTGAGCGGGCAGATGAATATGCCTGCAGATATTTTGGTATTTTTCAATAGTCATCAGCAGGGAGTCAGAAATGTCTTTGGGGTGGGAAGTGGAAAACCTTACCCTCAGGAGAGGATCAATTGCTGCGACTTTTTCAAGGAGTGCCGGGAAATCAGTATTCCCGGAACCTTTTTCCCATTTGAAGGAATTTACATTCTGCCCCAGGAGTGTTACCTCCCTGTATCCTGAAGCAAAGAGTTCTCCTGCTTCCCTGATGACCGAATCCGGATCGCGGCTTCTTTCTCCTCCTCTTACATATGGCACCACGCAATAGGCACACATATTGTTGCAGCCCCTCATGATCGATATAAAGGAGCTCACTCCGTTCATATCCATCCTTACGGGCGGGATATCCGCGTACGTTTCCTCCCGTGAGAGAAGAACATTTACAGCCTTATGGCCCGATTCAACTTCGGCTATCAGACCAGGAAGAGCCCTGTAGGCATCAGGCCCGGCCACCAGGTCAACGGCCTTCTCTGTCTCCAGCACTTCCTCCTTCAGCCTCTCTGCCATACACCCTATAAGTCCGATTTTCAGGTTCCTGTTCTTTTTCTTAAGATGGCCCAGTGCCTTAAGCCTTCCCCGGATCCGTTGCTCCGCATTCTCCCTTACGGAACAGGTGTTTATCAGTATCAGATCAGCCTTTTCTGCATCTCCGGTGTAGCTGTAGCCCCGGTCCTTTAATACTGACATAACAATCTCACTGTCAGCCACATTCATCTGACAACCATATGTTTCTATGTATACTTTCCCCGGCATTCACTATTTTAACAGGGCTCAAAGATAGTTAATTCCCAAAACCATACCCGGTCGCCGTCCCGACGCTACGGTCGGAATCTCTGCTCCGCTTCGAGTCGCCGGTCGCCGGTCGCCGGAAATATAAAGCAACGCCTAAATGTTATATTAAAGAAATATTTAATTTTGCCCCATAATTTTTAATCCCGGGAATATATGTCAGGTCACAATAAATGGTCTACCATCAAAAGGAAGAAGGGTGCGGCCGATGCAAAGAGAGGTAAGATCTTTACCAAGATCATCAAGGAAATAATCCTTGCTGCCAGGGACGGAGGCTCCGATCCCGACATGAACGCCAGGCTCAGACTTGCAATCCAGAACGCCAAAGGAGCCAACATGCCCAAGGACAACATTGAAAGGGCAATTAAGAAAGCCACCGGTTCCGATTCGGTAAGCTATATAGAAACTTCCTTCGAAGGATACGCTCCTCACGGCATAGCAGTTTTCGTTGAAGGCCTTACAGACAATAATAACAGGACTGTTGCATCGGTGAGGTCGGCATTCAACAAATTCGGGGGGAACCTTGGCACAAACGGTTCCCTGAGCTTCCTGTTCGACAGGAAAGGGATTTTTACGATCGCCAATGAAGGTCAGAATATCGAGGAGCTGGAACTTGAAATGATCGATGCAGGAGCAGAGGATTTCGAGGTTGACGAGGATACTATAACAATAACCTGCGCCAAGGAAGACTTCGGCAATGTCAGCAAGAAACTTGCACAGATGGGAATTGAACCGGAGGAATCAAGACTCAAAAGGATCCCCAACGACACAAAGAAGCTGGATGTTGAATCAGCCAAGAAAGTGCTCAGGTTCATCGAAGTGCTGGAGGACGATGATGATGTACAGAACGTTTATCACAATCTTGAAATGACAGATGAGCTTGCCCAGGCCCTTGAGTGACGGCATGGTATTTGACACCGGATCATCCGGAGAAATTATTGATTACCGGAAAACTCTGCCCATTAAAGCTTATCTTTAACGCATGTCCCGAAAGTTCACAATACTGATCATTATAACGATCCTGATCCCGGGGTTGTGCAGGGGACAGGCTTTCATCAGGACCTCCGATCTTTTCCCGCGACCAGGAAGCCCGGGAACCCTGAACATCGTCCAGAACAGTTCCATAGATACACTACTGAGCAGGTATATAGCTGCGAAGAAGAACATCCGTACAAGCGACGGGAAACAGGCTATACAGGGGATCCGTATCCAGATCTACCAGAGCTCGGTAAGGACAGCCCGCGAGGATGCTAACAAGGTCATGCTGAAGTTCCTGAACGACCATGGCGACATGAAAGCCTATGTCCTTTACCAGGACCCCGGATGGTACAAGGTGAGGATTGGCAACTACAGATCCCTGGGAGAGGCTTACAGGGACCTGATGATGATCAAGAAAGAATATCCCTCCGCCTATGCGGTTTGGGATAACATCCCATTTCCCGACCAGATCAGGTAAAAAAATGAGCGAGAACATCAAGCACGAATGCGGCATCGCCCTGCTGAGATTGCGGAAGCCGTTTGAATACTATATTGAAAAATACGGATCATGGGACTACGGCCTGCAGAAGATGTACCTCATGATGGAAAAACAGCACAACAGGGGGCAGGATGGAGCCGGAATAGCAGGCATTAAACTCGACACACCGCCGGGTAACCGGTACATCTTCAGGCAAAGATCCAACAAGGCAGACCCCCTGAGGGAGATATTCGGCCTGATAAACGAGGATATTGAAAAAATAACCGGTAACATCTCTTCCGTCGGTATAACACCAGCTTTCATCAAGGAAAAAATACCCTATGCCTGCGATGTATACCTTGGTCACCTGAGATACGGGACTTACGGCAATTATAAAATTGACTACGTCCACCCGGTCAGCCGCGAGAATAACTGGAAATCAAAAAACCTGGTGATGGCGGGGAACTTCAACCTTACGAATGTTGGCGAGGTTTTCAACCATCTTGTTGATCTCGGGCAGAATCCGGTCGATTTCTCCGACACGGTGACAATACTGGAAAACATTGGTCACAGGCTCGACGAGGAAAATGAAAGGCTTTACTGGCAGTTCAAGGATCAGGGGTACTCCAAAAAGGAGATATCTCCATTGATAGAAAGGAGCCTCGACCTTGTGAAGATTCTATCGAAGGCAAGCAGGAACTGGGACGGAGGATATGCCATGGCCGGACTTGTTGGTCATGGAGATGCTTTCGTAATGAGAGATCCTTCAGGTATCAGGCCTGCTTTTTATTATATTGATGATGAAGTAGTTGTGGTAGCATCGGAAAGGCCGGTTATCCAAACGATCTTCAATGTCCGCACCGACAATGTGCTCGAGCTTCCTCCTGCCCATGCCCTCATAGTTAAGGCTTCCGGAGAAACATCCGTCGAAAGGATCAGGGATGATGCCGAAATAAGAAAATGCTCGTTTGAGAGGATATATTTTTCCAGAGGCACCGACAAATCGATTTACAGGGAAAGAAAAAAGCTTGGGGAGCTTCTGACAGATGCAGTCCTCAGGGCAGTTGACCACGACCTCGACCACACGGTCTTTTCGTACATTCCCAACACAGCTGAGAGTGCTTTCTACGGACTGATCAAGGGAGTGGAAAACTACCTGAACAAATGGAAGACAGAAACAATAATTCAAGGGGCTAAGTCGCTGACGGCAGCTGAAATAACCGAAATTATAAACCGGAGGCCGAGAGTTGAAAAGATTGCCGTGAAGGATGCCAAGCTCAGAACCTTCATTACCGGCGACAGGGGCAGGGATGATCTCGTGGGCCATGTGTACGATGTAACCTATGGTGTGATAAAGAGAGGCGAAGATAACCTTGTTGTGATCGACGACTCGATTGTCAGGGGAACCACCCTCCGGAAAAGCATCATCCGTATTCTCGACAGGCTCGACCCCAAAAAGATAGTCATCGTTTCATCCTCGCCCCAGATCAGGTACCCCGACTGTTACGGGATAGACATGGCAAAGCTTTCTGACCTGGTGGCTTTCAGGGCTGCAACGGAACTTCTCAGGGATCATGGACGCGAACAGATGATAAGGGACCTGTACGAGGAGGCCAGGGAGGAGAACATGAAACCCGTAAACGAGATCCGAAACCTTGTCAGGGAGATTTACAAACCCTTCTGCAGCGAGGAGATATCAGGCAAGATATCGTCAATGCTCAGGTCGGAAGAAGTAAGGGCTGAAGTCAAAATAGTATTCCAGTCGATTGAAGGGCTTCATGAAGCATGCCCGGGGCATACCGGCGACTGGTACTTCACAGGCAACTATCCCACGCCAGGAGGGAACAAGGTTGCGAACCAGTCGTTTATAAACTTCGTGGAAGGAAGGAATGCCAGGGCTTACTAATGTTCCCGCATGAACCACGGGATGAAGAAATCCTTCTTGTAGGAAGCAAGGTGCCTGTTTATCTTCTCAACATATATGTCCCTGAGAGTGATCATGATCCCGGTCTCCTCAACATTGCCGAAATGATGATTTATGAAAGTGCCGAACACACGCATTGTGGGTGAAAGGTTCATATATGCATTTATCAGCGGCGGGATGACCTCTCCCAGGTTCCTTACTTCTGCCGAAAGGGTCTTGTAATCTTCCTTGTAGCGCCAGCTCCTGAAAAGTTTTTTCATCTCCTCCTCATTCAGGTCGATGACCGCAGGTTCCTTTGGTATCACCAGTCCTTCAGGATCACCGAAGTGCTTCTTCAGGAAATAAAGGATCATATTTCTTGCCTTGCGGTTAAAATGGGGATACATGGTAACCTTTCCGAAAAGGAACTTAATATGATGGTTCTCCAGGAAGAGGGCCCCCAGACCGTCCCAGATATTGTCGAGGGCGAACAGGCTTTTCCTTCCCATGGCCTTCGACTGATAGTCGGGATGTACGAAAGAACGACCGAGTTCCATCACGTGGGGCAGGTATTTACCCTGGAACTTCTCAGAAAAATTGAAGTACAGCGACGATGCCAGCTTGCTGACGTCACAGTTGGTGCATCCTTTGGGTACAAAGTAGTAACGGTAACCTCCCACTATTTCCCTGTTTTCAGGATCCCATACGATAAGCTGTTTCTGCGGATCCTCACCGGCTGTATCGTAATCATCGATGTCGATGGCATGGCCTGTTCCCCCGCCGGCAGCTCTGAAGGTTATCTCCCTCACCCTGCCTACTTCCTGCATCAGGACAGGGGAACTGTTATTGTCAAAAATGTAAACCTCATTGTTCCCGTTGTTGGTAAGGCGGAGAAGCTTGTCGGGAGTGAGTTCCGCCATTATCTGTTCTATCGGCTGGCGGGCAACAATCGGCCGGGATTCATTATTCATCCTTCTTTCGAATATCTTTTACAAAGATTCGGGCGCAAGTTACTCTTTTTTTAAATCCGGTCTTTATTTTTTATCAGGGATTCGAGCTCATATGACTTTCCCTTAACCCATTCGGCCCATTCTGAAGGTGTTTTTGAGCTGTCGAAAGTCTGCCACGGAATAGGCTTCCCGAAGACCAGGGATATTTCCTTTTTCTTCTGGCTGAACATTTCATCGGGCAGATAGAGCATTTCAATGTTTGCCTTGATCCCCAATGCCTTCCTGAAATTTGAAAGGTTGTAGAAGAAGTTGGAATTGCGCCCGGAGAAATACGCCGGTATCACATCCCTTTTATGCTGTACTGCCTTCGTTATGAAGCTTTTATGCCAGACCAGGTCCTGTATGACACCCTTCCTTTTGCGTGAACACAGGCCGAAGGGAAAATATAGTATCTGGCTGTCGGAAGCATATGTTTCCTCAAGCATCCTGATCGCATCCCTTGCCTGCCCTCCGTGCTTGTTCACCGGAAGAAAAATACCGGAAAGGTTACGGAGATTCATCAGGAGATCGTTGACAGGGAACTTAATATCCCTGAATGCTTGCCGAGTTCATTCATGAACACCAGCCCGTCGAGTCCTCCGAGAGGGTGGTTGGAAACGAAAAAAAACCTTCCTGATGAGGGGATGTTCCCGCTGCCGTATACCTGGTAGGTAATACCCATGGTATCAAGTGTCGGCTGTATGAAGTCAATATCCTTCAGATGACCGTGATCCCTCAGTATTCCGTTTATGTCGTCCTGGTGAATTATTTTTTTCAGGTACCTTATCACAAAGCCGGGAATAAGCCTGGCAAGAGTCGGATTTTTTGAGCTGATAACTTTCTCAACATCAATCTGAAGCGATTCCTTATTTTCTGTTGATCCCTCCATCTGAAACATTGGTTATTTGAGGAGAGCAAAGGTATAATTTTTTCACACAGTTCCCGGTGCCCTTGTACCGGGGTTAAGTGGACCCGAATATATACATCCTTAAAAGTTTTCAACAAAAAAAGAAAAAAGTGGGGCAAAGTGGGGGAAAGTGGATATTTTTTCTTTACTTTAGCCTTTTGTTGAAAAAATCAGGGATGGCCACATTTATAGGCGATTATACGTGCAAGGCGGATGTAAAGGGAAGGATAATCCTTCCCATGGCATTCAAGAAGCAGATGCCTGCTGATGCACGCGACCAGTTTGTGGTTCGGAAAGATATCTTCGAGAACTGCCTTGTACTCTATTCGATCGAAGACTGGAACAGGCAGCTCGAAAAGATCAGGAAGAAGATCAATCCCTACAACAGGGAACATAACAAATTCCTGAGAAACTTCTTCAAGGGTACCGCCGAGCTGACCCTCGACAATAACAACAGGATGCTTATCCCGAAAAGGCTTCTCGACCTTATTGGAGCGCAGAGAGATGTGGTGCTTGCAGGACAGGACGGAAGGATCGAGATATGGGCTGCTGATGCATATGAAAGGATAGATCTTCCTGCCGAAGAATTCGCAAGCCTGGCAGAGAAGCTTATGGGAGGTACAATTAACGGGTCTGAGGAATAATGGCTTACCACGTACCTGCATTGCTGGATGAGAGTATCAGGGGTCTGAATATCCGGCCTGACGGGATTTATGTCGATGCAACCTTTGGAGGCGGCGGCCATTCCCGAGAAATCCTTAAGAGGCTTAAGAAAGGAAAACTAATTGCATTTGACCAGGATGACGATGCTTCTGCCAATGTTCCTGATGATGAAAGGTTCATTTTTCTCGATCAGAATTTCCGCTTCCTGAGGAACAACCTGGTATTCAACGGAATAAAATCCATCGACGGGCTTATTGCAGATCTCGGAGTTTCATTTCACCAGTTCGACGAAACAGAGAGGGGATTCACCTTCCGGCACAATGCGCCTCTCGACATGCGGATGAACAAAAAAGGCTCACTGACTGCCGAGGCGTTGCTGGAAACAGCAGATGAAGAGATCCTCGCGGGAATATTCTTCAGTTACGGAGAACTGCAAAACTCGAGAAAGCTGGCAAGGAACATTGCTGAGGCACGTACGAAGCGACCGCTGAAAAATGCAGGAGACCTCATATCCGCAATCAACGGACTCGCCCCTGCACGTCAGGAAAACAAGTATTACGCAAGAGTATTTCAGGCCCTCCGCATAGCTGTGAACCACGAGATAGACTTCCTCAAGGAGATGCTTTTGCAGTCTCTCGATCTGCTGACTCCGGGAGGAAGACTGGTTATAATAACCTATCACTCGCTAGAGGACAGGATTGTGAAGAATTTCATGAGGACCGGAAATTTTGACGGTGTGGTCACAAAGGATTTCTACGGTAACGCCCGGGAACCCTTCAGGGTAATCACGAAAAAGGGGATAACTCCGGATGCTGACGAGATTGAACGCAACAGCCGGTCGAGAAGCGCCAGGCTGAGGATAGCTGAAAAGTTATGAAGGATGGAGAAAGGCACGAAGAAGAATGAAGCCGGAAGCAAGCCGGGGAGTTTCATAAAGGAACTGCTGAGCGGGACGATGATCTCCGAAAAGATCATCCTGAACAACCTCTGGTACATTCTTCTCCTGACCCTTCTGGCAGCAGTGTATATCGGCAACAGGTTTCATGCAGAAAAGGTCACAAGGCAGATGACAAGACTGCAGCGCGAGGTAAAGGAACTTCGTGCCGAGTCGCTTGCAACATCGGCCAGCCTTATGGACCTGAGCCGGCAGAGCGAAGTTTACAGGCTGGTGAAGGAGAAGGGACTTAACCTTGAGGAACTGAAGGCCCCTCCCTATAAGCTACTTGTAGACAGAAAATAACCGGATGGCCGTAAGGGATGAAATAGTATGGCGCACAGGCGCGGTCTATATTGCAACGGCAGTTGTTGCACTTGCAATACTTGTAAGGATACTGATCCTGCAGACAATCCAGCATGGGAGATGGACAGCAATGGCGGAACGTTACGTTTATAACACTTCCGAAATGCCTGCAGTCAGGGGAGATATCCTGGCATATGACGGACGCCTTCTTGCCAGCTCGGTGCCCTATTACACGATTTACATGGACACAAGGAGCACCGGAATGTCGTCATACACCTGGAACAAGGGGATCGATGGCCTCTGTGCAGGACTGGCAAAGCTGCTCGGTGTCAGATCAGCAGCAGGATGGAAGGCGGTGATCACTGAAGCACGAAGGAGAGGCGACAGATATTTCCTGATAAAAAGGAGGGTCGATTACGAGACCCTGAAGAAGCTCCGTGAACTTCCCATCTTCAGGGAAGGACAGTACCGTGGAGGACTAATGGCCCAGTCAGAAAACAGGCGTATTAACCCGAACAGCGAACTTGCAGCAAGGACAATCGGATACCTGAACCAGGGAACTGAGGGTACGGTTGTGGGGCTGGAAGGTTCCTTCGACAGGGAGCTGGGAGGAAAGAACGGAGTTGTAGTGAAGCAGCGGCTTACCGGCGGCGACTGGATTACGATAAGCGATGCCAGCAGCGTTGAACCCAGGGACGGGAACGACATAGTGACGACGATCGATATTGACCTTCAGGATGTCGCATCGACCGCGTTGGAAAACCAGCTGAGAAAGTATAATGCCCATCACGGATGTGCGATCGTTATGGAGGTTGAGACCGGCGATATCAGGGCAATCGCAAACCTGGAACAATCAGAAGACGGAAGTTATCATGAAACGTACAATTATGCCATAGGTGAAAGCACCGAACCCGGCTCGACGTTCAAGCTCCCTGCTCTGATGGCAGCTCTTGAGGATGGTGTGATCGATACAGGCGACTATGTTGACACCGGAACAGGGACGGTTAAATTCTACGACAAGGTTATAAGGGATACAAAGGAAGAAGGTTATGGCAGGATCACTGTCAGGGAGGTATTTGAAAAATCCTCGAACGTTGGAACATCAAAAATTATCTGGCAGCATTATAAGGATAATCCCGAAAAATGGGTCAGCAGACTCTATGCGATGAAGCTCAACGAGAAGCTCGGAATCCAGATAAAGGGAGAAGGAACTCCCCTCATAAGGTATCCGGGCGACAAGCTCTGGTCAGGTCTTTCACTCCCCATGATGTCGCACGGTTATGAAGTGCTGATGACTCCTCTTCAGATACTTACGTTCTACAACGCCGTTGCCAACGACGGCAGGATGGTTAAACCGCGGTTTGTGACAGCCGTCATGAGAAACGGGAACATTGTCAGAAGATATGAACCCGATGTGATCATCAACTCTATTGCTTCCAGGTCCACGATCAAAAAGGCAAAAAAAATGATGGAAGGTGTTGTGGAACATGGAACGGCAGTAAATCTGAAGAACAGCAATTACAGGATCGCAGGAAAAACAGGGACGGCACAGATCGCACGTGGACGGACCGGTTACCGGTCGGGTCAGCGTATATCATACCAGGCATCTTTTGTAGGCTATTTCCCTGCAGAGAACCCTCTTTATTCCTGCATCGTGGTCGTCAATGCCCCCTCGAACGGAGTATACTACGGCAACATAGTTGCAGGATCAGTATTCAGGGAGATAGCGGATAAGCTGTATGCCACAAGTTTTTACAGGGACTATACCACCAATGCCGTTGCGGTCAGGAAATATGCCGCTCCCGAAGCCGGTAACGGATACAGACCCGATATCAGCAAAGTCCTCAGGGACCTCGATGTAAGATATCGCCGCTCGGCCACAAACGACTGGGTAAAAACACGGGAAAGCGGTGACACGGTAAAGCTCGTTGACCTCAGCATAAAAAAAGGGATGGTCCCGGATGTACGCGGGATGAGCCTCAGGGATGCAATGTACCTTCTTGAGAATTCAGGATATAAGGTAAGCTACAGCGGAAAGGGAAAGGTCCGCCGGCAATCGCCTGAGCATGGCGCAAGATATTTTGAGGGACAGGTTGTCTCTCTCGATCTGAATATGTGATTATTATGGAACTTGGGAAAATACTTTCAGGAATAAGCATCATTTCCTATACAGGGGAAGACAGGAGGTCTATCGAGGACATAACCTTTGATTCGAGGACGGTCAGCCCCGGTTCTCTCTTTGTCGCTGTGAGGGGTACACACACCGACGGGCATGATTTCATTCAGAAAACAGTTGAGTCAGGTGCTTCGGCAGTTATCTGCGAGGCGCTTCCCGAAAATCCTTCCCGTGATGTCGCATGGATAAGAACAGGAGATTCTGCAAGCGCTCTCGGGCAGGCTGCATCCAACTTCTTCGGGAATCCCTCATCATCCCTGAAACTCGTGGGAGTGACAGGTACAAACGGCAAAACAACAATCGCAACCCTTCTTTACAGGTTGTTTACAGGGCTGGGTTACAAGTGCGGGCTTTTCAGCACAGTCTGCAATTATGTCGCGGGCAGGGAACTTCCTGCCACGCATACCACTCCCGATCCTGTACAGCTGAACAGGACCATGGCTGAGATGGCTGATGCGGGATGCAGCTTCGCCTTCATGGAAGTAAGCTCACATGCCGTTCACCAGCAGAGGATCGCAGGTCTTGAATATGCAGGCGGGATCTTTACGAACCTGACCCATGACCATCTCGACTATCACCTTACATTCGAAAATTACCTGGCGGCAAAGAAAAGCTGGTTCGACTCACTGGGTCCGGATTCATTTGCCCTGGTGAATGCCGATGACAGGAACGGAAGCGTTATGCTTCAGAATTGCAGGGCCGGCCACTATACTTTCTCGGTCAGGGGGATGGCCGATTTCCGCTGCAGGCTGGTAAGCCAGAGTTTCGAGGGGATGGAACTAAGGATAATGGACAATGAACTGTGGACGAGATTTGTAGGTGATTACAATGCATCGAACCTGCTGGCAGTATACGGCGCCGCCGTTCTCCTGGGCGCCGGGAAGGATGAGATACTGACAGTACTCAGCAGCCTTACACCCGTTGCCGGCAGGATGGAAGTAATAAGGTCGGAAAGCGGAATAACAGGGATAGTGGATTATGCCCATACCCCGGATGCCCTGGTGAATGTGATTGGTACCATCAACAAGGTAAGGAAGGAAAGCATTCAGCTTATCACCGTGGTGGGAGCAGGAGGCGACAGGGATAAAACCAAACGGCCCAAAATGGCAGCGATATCGGCTGAAGGGAGCAGCAGGCTGATACTGACCTCTGACAATCCGAGAACCGAGAATCCGGAGATGATACTCGACGACATGGAAGCCGGTTTATCAGCTGCCCTGAAAAAGAAGACGCTGAGAATAGCCGACAGGAGGGAAGCAATCAGGACGGCAGTTATGCTCTCTAACCCGGGTGATGTTATCCTGGTAGCCGGAAAGGGACATGAACCCTACCAGGAGATCAACGGCGTAAGGCACCATTTCGACGACAGGGAGGAGCTGAGGAAAGCATTTTCACAAAGTTAAAGGCAAAAAGGATGCTGTACTATTTATTTCAATATCTCGATAATCTGAATGTTCCCGGAGCAGGCGTCTTTTCGTACATATCCTTCCGATCGGCTGCAGCCGTGATTACCTCACTTATCATCTCAATGCTCATCGGAAAGAAGATCATCCGCTTTCTTCAGAAGAAACAGGTGGGTGAAGTTGTCAGGGACCTCGGCCTGGAAGGGCAGTACCGCAAGGAAGGAACACCATCGATGGGAGGAATAATCATCCTGGCGTCCATCATGATACCGGTCCTGCTCTTTGCAAAGCTCGACAATGTTTATATAATCCTGATGCTGCTGACGACCCTGTGGCTCGGATTCATAGGATTCCTGGACGATTACATCAAGGTTTTCAGAAAGAACAAGGAAGGGCTGGCAGGAAGGTTCAAGGTCATCGGACAGGTGGTCCTCGGATTAATAGTAGGGGTAACCCTGTTCCTCAGCGATGATGTTCTGACAGTGGAGACTGCAAATGTTTCGTCGATGAGTGTTAGGGAGAGGAATGAGCTCATTGAGACAACGGCCGGCGAAAACGGCCATTCCGGTTTCAAACCTGATAAGACCACCATTAAAACCACAATACCCTTTGTCAAGAACAACGAATTCGACTATTCGTGGCTCGTATCGTTCATAGTGAAGGACAGACGGCAGCCCTGGACCTGGCTGGTCTTTGTTCTGATAGTGATTTTCGTTATTACCGCAGTGTCGAACGGGGCTAATCTCACCGACGGTCTCGACGGGCTGGCAACCGGGACATCTGCCATTGTAGGGGTTGCCCTTGCCATCCTGGCCTACGTGTCGAGTAATATAATCTATGCCGATTACCTTAATATAATGTTCATCCCGCACTCCGAGGAGCTTGTGATCTTTGCCGCCTCGCTAATAGGAGCCACCATCGGATTTCTCTGGTATAATTCCTACCCGGCGCAGGTTTTCATGGGCGACACGGGTTCGCTGGCACTCGGTGGCATAATTGCGGTTTTTGCGATAGTAATAAGGAAGGAGCTCCTGATACCGGTGCTCTGCGGCATCTTCCTTATGGAAAACCTGTCGGTGGTGCTGCAGGTCTCCTGGTTTAAAAGAACAAAGAAGAAATACGGAACGGGAAGGAGGATCTTCCTCATGGCTCCGCTCCACCATCATTATCAGAAAAAAGGATATCCCGAACCGAAAATAGTCACACGGTTCTGGATAGTGGCAATAATCCTTGCCGTAATAAGCATTGTGACTCTCAAGATCAGGTAGGGTGATGAAGAAGAGGATCGTAATACTGGGTGCGGGCGAAAGCGGCGCAGGGTCAGCAATCCTGGCGCTGAAGAAGGGCTTTGATGTGTTTGTTTCCGACATGGGCACAGTAAAGGATATTTACCGTAAGATGCTGGATGATAACGGGATAGACTGGGAGGAAGGGAAGCACAGTGAGAGTATGATCCTGACGGCCGATGAAGTCATCAAGAGCCCCGGAATAAAGGAGGATGCGCCGATAGTGAAACTCGTAAAGGAGAAAGGGATCCCCGTGATATCGGAAATTGAATTTGCGGGAAGGTATGCGTCAGGCAAAAAGATATGCATTACCGGGAGCAACGGGAAAACCACCGTCACCAACCTTATCTATCATATCCTGAAAAAAGCCGGGATGGATGCGGCCATGACCGGAAATGTCGGAAACAGCTTTGCCATGGCAGTGGCTGAGAAGGATTATGATTATTATGTTATCGAGTTAAGCAGCTTCCAGCTCGACGGGATGTACGACTTCAGGGCCGACATCGCAATACTGATGAACATCACCCCTGATCATCTCGACAGGTACGGATACCAGCTTCAGAATTATGTAGACTCCAAGTTCAGGATCATACGCAACCAGAAGGAATCGGATTTTTTCATTTACTGGGCCGATGATCCGATCATCAGGGCTGAGCTGGTAAAGATACAGCCCGGGATGACGCTTCTGCCATTTTCCGACACAGCCGCGGAAGGCATGGCAGCTTATGCAGAGAACAGCCAATTAATAATTGATTACCCAAATAAAACGAACCTTATGACCATTCATGAACTGGCGCTGAAAGGACGTCACAACACTTACAACTCAATGGCTGCCGCCATTGCCGCAAAAGTGCTGAACATCCGCAAGGATGTAATAAGAGAAAGCCTGGCCGATTTCCAGGGTGTCGAGCACCGGCTTGAACCGGTAATCAAAGTCAGCGGGATCAGCTTCATTAACGACTCAAAGGCTACCAATGTGAACTCTACATGGTATGCCCTTGAGTGCATGGAAACGGCAGTGGTATGGATAGTGGGAGGCGTCGACAAGGGAAACGACTACTCGGAGCTCTTCCCCGTCGTGAAACAGAAAGTCAAGGCAGTCGTATGCCTGGGGAAGGACAACAGGAAGATCATTGAGGCTTTCAGCGACAAGGTGCCGACCATTATCGAAACCACGTCGATGGAAGAGGCGGTCCGGTCATCCTATTACCTGGCGAAAAAAGGAGAGACCGTACTTCTTTCTCCTGCCTGTGCAAGCTTCGATCTCTTTAACAATTACGAGGACAGGGGACGCCAATTCAAGGCTGCGGTAAGGAACCTGTAAAGAACCGGGATATGCAGAAGGGCTGGCTTACAAGGACATTCAGGGGCGACAGGGCTATATGGGGCCTTGTAGTCCTGTTTATGATTTATTCACTCCTTGCAGTATACAGCTCTTCCGTCGGAGTGGCTTTCAGAAGTCATGGAGGCAATACGACCTATTTCCTCAGGAGCCAGTTCATAATGCTTTTGCTCAGCCTGGGTATTATTATAATAGTGTCGTACCTTCCATATAAGATCTATTTTTCACTTGCAGGATTGTTCCTTATAATTTCTGCCGGCCTGCTGGTGCTCACCCTCGTCTTTGGCGCAAGGGTGAATGAAGCCACGCGATGGCTGGTAATTCCCGGAACGGATTTCAAACTCCAGACTTCGGATGTGGCAAAGGTTGCCCTGGTGATCTGGCTCGCCCGTACACTTGCCAAATACCAGCATGAGCTTCGGAATTTCATGCTCGTGACCAGGCTCTTCATGATACCCGTCGCTGTGATATGTGCTCTCATTATGCCCGAGAACCTGTCAACTGCCATGATGATCTTCGGGATGAGCATGATAATCCTGTTCATAGGAAGGGTGCCTCTGAAATATCTCCTGGCCTATACGGGAATGGCTGTGGTTGGTGTCGTGCTATTTGCCCTGGTGCTGACCTGGGTCAGCGACGACAACAGGGTCGAGGTATGGAAGAACAGGATCGAAAATTATTTCTCCGGAAACCCAGATGAGGATGAAGACTACCAGGCCAACCAGGCAAAAATTGCAATAGCCACCGGAGGTCTTTTCGGAAAAGCACCCGGAAGGAGCACCCAGAGGAATATGCTCCCCCAGTCGAACTCGGATTTCATCTTTGCGATAATAATAGAGGAATACGGGCTTTTTCTTGGGGCAATTCCCCTTATCCTGGCCTATATGATATTGTTGTTCAGGGGAGTAACCATCGCTAAAAAGTGCGAGACGGCATTCCCGGCATTCCTGGTGCTGGGGCTTATCATAATGATTGTTGTCCAGGCTTTTCTGAATATGCTGGTGGCGGTGGGATTATTCCCTGTAACGGGACAGACCCTGCCAATGGTAAGCTGGGGAAGGACTTCTGTTCTTATGATGAGCTTTTCGATAGGGGCGATCCTCAGCGTCAGCAGGGTGGTAAATGCAAAGATGAGGAAAGAGGAGCTTCCGGAGGAGGAAAAAACGGAGGAAGGAGAAAGGATATATGAACCGGCAAAAGCATAAAAGGATCATTATCAGCGGAGGTGGTACAGGAGGACATGTGTTTCCTGCCATATCGATCGCCAACGCCCTCAGGCGTGTAGACCCTGAGACAGAGATCCTTTTTGTCGGAGCTGAAGGAAGAATGGAAATGGAAAAAGTGCCTGCAGCAGGATACAGGATCGTGGGGCTGCCGGTGACAGGATTCCGGAGGAGCCTGACACCCGCGAACATAATCGTTCTGTACAGACTTTTCAAAAGCATGATGAAGGCACGCAGGATAATCAGGGAATTCAATCCCGACGTAGCTGTGGGAGTAGGAGGGTATGCCAGCGGACCTGTCCTGAAGCAGGCCGGACGAATGGGTATCCCGACCCTGATCCAGGAACAGAACAGCTATGCAGGTATAACAAACAAGCTGCTCGCAAAAAAAGCTTCGGTGATCTGTGTTGCCTATGAGGGCATGGAAAAGTACTTTCCGGCAGAAAAAATCATCAAGACCGGGAATCCGGTCCGTCAGAACTTCGACAACCTTGAGAATTACCGCGAAGCTGCACTCGCGTTCTTTGGTCTTGACAACAAAAAGCCGGTAATTCTTGTCCTCGGAGGTTCACTGGGTGCCGGAACCCTGAACCGCAGCCTTACAGAGAACATCGATAAAGTTGCTTCCTCGGGATGCCAGTGGCTCTGGCAGACAGGAAAGGTCTATTTTGAAAAGATCAGCGGGCTCATCACTGAAAAAAGCATATCAAATATCTCGGTTCACAGCTTCATCAACAGGATGGAATATGCATTTGCAGCGGCTGATGTAATTGTCTCAAGGGCAGGTGCCGGAACCATATCGGAACTCTGCCTGGTAGGGAAGCCTGTTATACTTGTCCCATCACCAAATGTCGCAGAGGATCATCAGACAAGAAATGCCCTGGCCCTCACCTACAGGAATGCCGCCATTATGGTAAAAGACAAGGAAGCTGTAAAAAGGCTTGTAGATGAAGCAATTAAACTGGTTGACAACATGGAGGAGAGAGCTTCGCTGTCGGCTGCCATCCTGAAAATGGCAGACAGGGATGCAGATTCGAGGATTGCAGATGAAATACTAAAGCTTGCCGGAAAGTGAACGGATTCGGGAACATAAAAGGATTCTATTTTGTCGGCATTGGCGGCATAGGCATGAGCGCCCTGGCATTTTACTTTGCAGGCAGGGGCGCAGCTGTTGCCGGTTACGACAGGTCACAGAACCAGATAACCGAATCGCTCGAAGCTGCAGGATGCAGCATAACTTATAGCGACGAGACCACCGCCATACCTGAATTCTTCAGGGATCCTGCCAACAGGGATGTAATCCAGATAGTCTTCACCCCGGCAATTCCTCAGGAAAACAATATTCTCAGGTTTTTCAGGGACCAGGGATATTCTGTTGCAAAGAGGTCGGAAGTACTCGGAATCCTTTCATCGGCGACAGATACCATTGCGGTCGCAGGGACCCACGGCAAGACCACTGTCTCGACGATGACGGCTCACCTGCTCAAACAGTCGGCTGTGGACTGTTCCGCTTTTCTCGGGGGCATTTCCAAGAATTACAGCTCAAACCTGATCACAGGCAGCAGCCGGTATACGGTCATGGAAGCCGATGAATATGACAGGTCGTTCCACAGGCTGAAACCCCTCATCGCAGTCGTTACAGCGGTAGATCCTGACCACCTGGAGGTTTACGGAACGCATGAATCTATGATTGAAGCTTATAATGAGTTTATTCAGAAGATCAGGCAGGGAGGCATACTTATATATAATTGCCGTATCAGGGACCAGATCAGGATTCCGAGGGACGTAAAGGCATTCAGCTATGGTGATTGCCCTCAGGCTGATTACAGGTATTCAGGCATTGAGAACAAAGGCGATTATTACCTCTTCAATCTGAACACTCCCGCCGAAACCATCAGCAATATCCATTTTCCCTTTCCCGGGAAGATCAACATTGAAAATCTTACGGCGGCCATTGCTGCTGCAATGAACTGCGGCGTCAGCGAAAGCGAGATAAGAAAGGCGGCAGTACTCTTCCAGGGAGTAAGGAGACGCTTTGACATAAGGATCAACAGACCCGGCTTCACGTATATCGACGATTATGCCCATCATCCTGAAGAGATAAAAGCCTTTATCGGGTCTGTCAGGGAATATTTCGGAAACAGGAAGATAACCGCGATATTCCAGCCCCACCTGTTCACCCGGACCCGTGATCATGCAGAAGGCTTCGCAGGAATACTCGACAGGTTGGATGAAGTGATACTGCTCCCGGTTTATCCTGCCAGGGAGAAGCCGATACCCGGCGTGTCGTCGGAGATGATATTTCAGCGTATGAAGCTGGTGAACAAACGCCTGCTTGAAATGAAAAACATTCCCGCGGAGCTCGATGCCTCAGAGCTTGATGTTCTGCTTACGATCGGTGCAGGGGATATCGACAGGCTTGTCGCACCCATTGAAAATAAATTCAGGGAGGCCGGATGATGAGGAAGATATTTAAAATATTGCTCCTGGTCCCCGTGCTTTATCTTTTCGCAATGCCGGTTTACTATGCTGCGTCCTGCAGCAGCCTGCCATGCAGCGGGATAGAAGTCAGGATCGCAGATTCTGCTGATTACCATTTTGTGACAAAAAGGCAGCTTCTTAACCTGGCACAGGGAAACAGCAGCAGGATAATCGGTAAGCCGATGGGTGAGCTGGCTGTCAATGAAATAGAGAACCGTATCAATGTCCTCCGTGAGCTTAAAATAGCAGAAGTCTACACAACTATCGACGGAAAAATCCACCTTTACGTCGACCAGCGCAATCCAGTGCTGAGGATCATTCCCGACGACGGAGGGGACTTCTTCCTGGATGAGGAAGGCTGGCTCTTCAGGAAAAGGAACCTGTACAATCCCAGGCTTCATATCATCGGGGGCAACATAACGATAACTCCTGCGATGCTAGACAGCGTGGGCATACTGGATACGCTGATCAGGAGAAGCATCCTGAAGGATGCATTTCATTTTGTGAATTACATCAGGGGCGACAGTTTCTGGTCGGCACAGATCGATCAGATCCATGTTGACGAGAATGATGAGATAAACCTCATTCCCAGGGTCGGCAATCATATAATTCACCTCGGAACCTTTGAAAACTACAGGGGAAAGCTCAGAAACCTGGAAGCCTTCTATGAAAAGGTCATGCCGGTAGCAGGATGGGATAAATATTCACTTATCAACCTTGAATACCGGGACCAGGTAGTGTGCCGGAAACGAAATTGAGAAACCATATTTGATTCATATGAACAGGAAAGAACAGTACGTAGCAGCAATCGACATCGGAACCACGAAAATCGTGGCTATTGTCGGCAGAAAGAACGAGAACGGAAAAATCGAAATTCTCGGCCTCAGCAAAGCCCTTTCAAAAGGAGTGAAGAGAGGGATCGTCATGAATATCGAGGACACTGTGAATGCTATCCAGACCACAGTTGACGATGTTCAGAAAAGATCCGGGATAATGTTCTCGGAAGTCTTTGTGGGGATAGCGGGGCAGCATATCAAGAGCATGAAGAACCGCGGATATATAATAAGGGAAAACTATGAGGATGAGATCCGGAAGGAGGAGGTTTTCAGGCTGATAGAAGATATGCACAAAATCCACATCGACATAGGGGAGGAAATAATTCATGTTATACCCCAGAATTTCATTGTCGACAACGAGACCGGGGTTAAAAGCCCGATAGGAATGTGCGGCAGAAGACTGGAAGCCAACTTTCACATTGTTATCGGCCAGGTTGCTGCTGCCAAGAACATAGAAAAATGTGTCCGCAAGGCCGGGCTTGAGGTGAGGGATATGATCCTTGAACCCCTCGCTTCGTCGGATTCGGTTCTTACCGAGGATGAGAAGGAAGCAGGAGTTGTACTTGTTGATATTGGTGGCGGAACAACCGATGTGGCCGTCTATTACGACAATATCATAAGGCACACGGCAGTGATACCGCTCGGAGGTAACGTCGTAACCAAAGACATCAAGGAAGGTTGCGCAATACTCCAGCGATATGCTGAGCAGCTGAAGATCCAGTACGGTTCTGCACTCGGCGATATTGCACCTGACGACAAGGTTGTGGCTATACCGGGGATCAGCGGTCGGGAGCCTAAGGAGATCTCGTTCAGGAGTCTTGCTTACATAATCCAGTCAAGGATGGAGGAGATCATCGACTTTGTCAATTTCGAGATACAGAACTCCGGCTATGCCGACAAGCTTGCCGCAGGAGTGGTTATCACAGGCGGGGGAGCTATGCTGAGGCATCTTCCGCAGCTGATGAAATTCAAGACAGCCATGGACGTGAGGATAGGATACCCCAACGAACATCTTTCGGGGACGGGCAAGACTGAAATCAACCAGCCCATGTACGCCACCAGCGTAGGACTGATCATGAGAGGTTTCGAATACCTCGACACTTACAGGCAGACATTCAACGCCGACACCGAACAGGAATTCGTAAGGCCTGTCGTGAAGGAGAAATACGAAGAAACCGCAGCAGTTGAGGATACTGTCGAAGCTGCCACCGGGGAGGAAGTGCCCGTGTCTCAGAAGATTTCAATCAGCGAGAAGATAAAGGGCATAATGAAAAGCATATTCGAGGTGGAAGACCAGCCCATCAACTGAAAAGGATCAGATATGGTTAAGGGAGGAGAGTTTACTGTTCACTAACAATAAAAAAATCAATATATGTCTGACGATATAATGAACTTTGATCTGCCTGTGGAAAGATCGTCGATAATCAAGGTCCTCGGAATTGGCGGAGGCGGTAACAATGCCGTCAACCATATGTTCGAGAAAGGAATCAGGGATGTGAATTTCATTGTCTGCAACACCGACCACCAGGCTCTGGCGAAAAGCCCTGTACCGGTGAAGATCCAGATCGGAGAGTCACTGACCGAAGGTATGGGAGCAGGCAGTCAGCCTGAAAAAGGGAGGAAAGCTGCCCTGGAGAACCTCGAAAATGTTATGGATGCCCTTGGCGGCAACACGAGAATGGTTTTCCTGACGACAGGAATGGGAGGAGGCACAGGTACGGGTGCAATTCCGGTTATAGCAAAAGCCTGCAAGGAAGCAGGACTGCTGACCATTGCCGTTGTGACAATCCCTTTCAAATCAGAAGGCAAGGTCCGAATCCGCTATGCGATTGACGGCATCAGTGAGCTTAAAGACCATGTTGATTCCCTTCTTGTGATCAACAACGAAAAGCTCAGGGAGATATACGGGAACCAGGGAGTGTCAAGCGCTTTCTCGAAGGCCGACGATGTTCTGGCAACTGCAGTCAAGGGGATCGCTGAGATCATTACCGTGACAGGTTATATAAATGTCGACTTTGCCGATGTGGAAACAGTGATGAAAGACTCAGGGGTTGCAATAATGGGTATGGGCTCTGCCTCGGGTGAGAACCGTGCCATCAGGGCGATCGAGAACGCACTGGCCTCTCCGCTGCTTAATTCCAACGATATAACAGGGGCAAAAAGCATACTGATAAACATCTCCTCGGGTAAGGGAGAACATGAGCTTACCATGGATGAGCTTGGAGAGATAACGGATTTTATGTACGACGCAGCATCCGATGATGCCTTGATAATAAGGGGATTATCGCAGGATGAGAGCCTGGGTGAGAGTATAAGTGTGATTGTGATAGCAACAGGTTTTGAGGCAAACAGCATCTTCCAGCCTTATAAGCATGGCAAGAAAAGCCGTGTGGAGCTTTTCACCGACAGCGCTATTGTTCCTCCGAAGCTCATTACTGACCGTGCCGAAGGGGAAATGGTAGTCCTCGACAGGAAGAAAAAGTCAATCATCGCCGATTTTGAGGATGAATCACAGGGAACCATCGACTTCGGCCAGATGAGCCAGGAAGAAATGGCGGCAATGCGTGAGCGTGCCGGTGAACCTGCAGATGACCAGGGTGAAAAGGCCGGCCATACCTTGCAGAAGGTTAAGCAGATGCAGAAGATCCTCAAGAAGGAGGGGCTTTCGAACAAGACCATGAAGGATAACATCGACACCTTTGAGGATGTGCCGGCGTACATCCGCAGGAACATGCTGGTTGACCCGGCCGACAAGAACTCCGGCAGCAAGCTCTCCCGGTTCACTCTCACCTCCGACGACGACGAAGGCCCGGTGCTCCGCGAAAACAACGCCTACCTTAACGACAACGTCGACTGACTTTCCCGGAATCCGAGGCTGTTGCTGGCGTGGATTTTCCCTGAATTACGATGGCGCGGATTTGCCCTGAAGGACGCTGGCGCGGATTTGCAATCCGTGCCTACAGTAAATTACCTTGATTTTCTCTGTTTCACCGATTCAAGAACGACTTCCAGATAATTATCCAATCCAGCATAATTTCTTGCAGAGCTGAACAAATAATCCTCTGGCCGCTCCACTATAAGGTCCGTTACAGGATTGTTATGTATATAATCGAGTTTTTCATCAAAGAATTTGTTAGATGATATTTCGATGGGATGGATCCCGTCCTGCCATACTTTCCAGGTAGCTTTTCGCGATGCTTTGCCGGCTTCCCTGAAATAATCAAGGATCCATTCCCGACGACTTTCAGGTTCATTCAATGCTTCACGAATGATTGATTTGGACGTGAACTTTTTAAAATCCCTCAAAATATCTGATAGGTCACAATTCCCGGTTGCCCTGGCTATCAGGTGAAGATGACTTGGCATTAGGCAATATCCGTAAATATCAAGACCTTTTTCCC
>JALONU010000009.1 GCA_025454775.1 Bacteroidales bacterium
TAGTCAAGATAAATTCTCATCGAAGTAAAGTTAATAAATCCTTGCCTCCCTTGCTACCGCTGGCGCGGTCCCGATAACTATCGGGATGCAATCCGTGCCCCCCGTGCAATCCGTGGTTAAACTCTTTCAATCTCAGAGACCTCCCTCTTTCACCACAAAGGCACACGAAGTTCACACGAAGGAACACAAAGGGTTGAATTCATTAAACCACGGATCACACGGATTAACACGGAGGCTTACCTGAACCAACTCTTGTATGTATGCATGTTAAAAAAGTTAATTTTATCACAGCATTATTAATAATATGTACATTTAAGGCCTTAACAGATAGTACATAACATAAAATATCCGTCCTGACTCATTTAAGGCCTTAACAGATAGTACATAACATAAAATATCCGTCCTGACTGAGCGTAACCTGGATTTCCAAAAACAATAAATAAACCTATAAAACCATGGCAGAAAAACTAACAAGACTCAATTTCCTGAAAACGGCAGGGCTTGCAGCGTCCGGTGTCGTTATAACCCAGGGCGCAGCCGCAAAGACAGTGGCCCCCGAGATAGTTCCCCCGGAAGCTGTGACCGGTTCTGCAAGAAAAGTTAACCTGGCCATCATCGGTGCCGCCAACCAGGGCGGATCGGATGCACGTTCATTTAACAACTCCAAGCTGGCTAACATTGTTGCAATATGCGATGTGGACCTCGACTCCCAGGGATGTCAGGAAACCATCAAGCTGGCCCCGAAGGCAAAACAGTTCAGAGATTTCAGGGTGATGTTCGACACGATGGCCGGCGACATAGATGCAGTCCAGGTTGCAACAGCCGACTTCTCACATTTCCCGATCTGCATGGCCGCCCTTCAGCTTGGCAAGCATGTCTTTACTGAAAAGCCTATGACAAGGACTTTCCTTGAAGCCGAGCTCCTCGCCAAGATGGCAGAGAAGAATCCCAAGCTTGTAACACAGGTAGGAAACCAGGGTCATTCCGGAGAACAGTATTTCCAGTTCAAGGCATGGAAGGATGCAGGAATAATAAAGGATGTCACTGCCGTTACGGCCTTCATGAACGGAACCCGCAGGTGGCACCCGTATGATCCCAACATCAAAAAATTCCCTGATGCTATGCCTTATCCCAAGGGCATGACAGACCAGGACTGGGATACATGGCTGACTACTGCAGCATGGCACGATTTCAATGAAAAATATCATCCGGGCAACTGGCGCGGCTGGTACGACTTCGGTCTGGGAGCTCTCGGTGACTGGGGAGCTCACATTCTCGATACCATCCATGAATTCCTCGATCTTGGCCTTCCCTACGAGATAGAACCTGTTCACATCAAAAACCTCAACGATTATTTCTTCCCTCTCGAAACCACACTTAAATTCAGGTTCCCGAGCCGCGGCGACATGCCTCCCGTTGATATCACATGGTACGACGGCGTTGCCAACCTGCCTCCTGTTCCTGAAGGCTACGACACTGTAACCGCAACTGTCGATAATACCATTCCGCCTCCGGGAGGAGTTCAGCAGCAGGCTCCGCAGCGGCCGCAGGGAGGCCAGCCCAGGAGACCCCAGTCGGGAAAGATCATTTACAGCAAAGAGTTGACTTTCAAGGGCGGAACCCATGCAGCTCCGTTGTTTATCATCCCCGAGGCAAAAGCAAAGGAAATGGCTCCGAAGCTGCCTGAAGTACCTGAAAGTCCTTCGAACCACTACGAAAACTTCCTCAAGGGTTGTATGGGTCTTGAAAAGACACGTTCACCATTCCCGACATTCGCGCCGCTGGCACAGATATTCTCGCTTGGCATCATTGCCATGCGCAGGAACAAGAAGCTGGTCTTCAACCGCGACACAAAGGAAATAGTCAACGATCCCTTTGCCAATTCGCTGCTCACCGACAAGCCTCCCAGGAAAGGCTGGGAAAGCTACTACAATATTTAATATCAGTTGAATCAAAACAGGATACCGCCGGAAAACAGGGCGGTATCTTGTTTTTTCATAATCAATGATTTCTCTCCCCGGAACATCATATCACTTATAAAAATGGCGAAAAGAAAATGCACCCAGATCATACGAGGCCAGCATACTGTAGATGGTGCCGGCGTTCGTCTCCGAAGGGTCCTTGGGATAAGGACTATCCGGGATTTTGATCCATTTCTTATGCTCGACGGCTTTGACTCATCGAATCCCGCCGATTATATCAAAGGATTCCCCTGGCACCCTCACCGCGGGATCGAAACAGTAACCTACCTTATAAAAGGGAATATAGAACACGGCGACAGCCTGGGCAACAGTGGTGTTATCCGTGACCTTCAGTGCCAGTGGATGACAGCCGGATCGGGAATAATCCACCAGGAAATGCCGCAGGCCTCCGACAGGATGCTTGGCTGCCAGCTGTGGGTCAACCTGCCTGCAAAAGACAAGATGACAATCCCCGCATACCGCGATATACAGCAAAAGGATGTGTCGGTCGTTAAAGAAGAGAATGCGGTCGTCAGGGTAATCTCCGGAAATTACCGCGACCTGAAGGGCGCCGTGAAGGGAGAATATGTGAAAGTGCAATACCTTGACATAGACCTGAAGCCCGGCCAGGTCTGGACATATACGGAAACACCAAACAACGAGACCCTGTTCCTGTACCTTATAGACGGAACGCTTGCCGCTGATGAGGATTTGTCGAAATACGAAGAAAAAGCCTGTGCCATGCTCATGACAGCATCCACGGAAAACGAGGCCGATTACGATGGGGTAATTGTAAAGGCCGGCCCCGCAGGGGCAAGGTTCCTGCTTGCTGCAGGCACCCCGCTGAAGGAACCCGTAGCCTGGGGCGGACCTATCGTAATGAACACCGACGAGGAGCTCGACGAGGCATTCAGGGAGCTTGATAATGGTACTTTCATTAAACATGAAAAGCCGCTGGAATATTAAAAAAATGTAAATTGTATCCTGAATAAAAAACTTATATAATGGCATTAAAGATTTTACGGGGAACCATTTTGGGAGGGATAGCATATTTCCTCCTTGGCTGGCTGGTTTACGGGGTCCTTTTAATGGATTTCTTCTCAGCCCGGATCAATCAGTGTGCCAACAAGCCGGATGGAGAGATGATCTGGTGGGCAATGATCGTCTCCAATCTTGCGCTGGCATTGCTTCTTACCCTTATCCTCAACTGGAAAAAGGCAGCAGGTATCGTCGACGGCCTGGTGACCGGGGCCATATTCGGCGCCCTGTTCACGATCATGATGGACTTTTCGTTCTGGTCGATGACGACAATGTACGGCAGCATTTCGACCATCCTTGTCGAAATTGTTGTGTCGGCAGCCTTGTATGGAGTTATCGGAATGGTGATAGTGCTTACCTGGGGCCGGAAGTAAGAGCCTCTTCCATAGAGGATACAAAAGTTATTATCCCTGTCCTGTTGCTTTCGCGGATGAAGTCGCGAAGGCTTTTACTATTTATATCCGAGAAATCTCCTATGATGGAGAGCTTCATCCTGTAATTGGAGAATTTCTGAAGGATCTCCCCTGCCAGCTTTGTCTTCAGGTCGAAGAAATCAGGGTGCAGCGATCCCGAGTGAATTACGAGTTTGCTGCAGTCGTTCATCCCGGCTTCCGCCATAAGGTCGAGGATGTCTCCCGGTTCGCTGATAAGAATATGACCCGGCCTTATCTCAGCAATCTTTTCTGCTGACGATATCGTGTGATACTTTATCACTTATGTAAATGGTTTTAATAAAAATGAAGCCAAATATAATAAGAAAGAAAACACTAACTTTCCGTCATGTCAAGGCTCTTTACTCCTCTCAGCATAGGCAAGGTGACCCTGCGCAACAGGATAGCCATGTCGCCCATGTGCCAGTATTCTGCAAAGAATGGCTTTACAAATGACTGGCATATGGTTCATTACGGCTCCAGGGCTGCAGGCGGCGCCGGGCTGATAATTATAGAAGCAAGCGCTGTAATGCCTGAAGGACGGATAACTCCGGGAGATATTGGGATCTGGAGCGACGACCATATCGAAGGTTTTGCGAAGATAGCTTCGTTCATTGCCGGGCAGGGTTCTGTGGCAGGTATTCAGCTTGCTCACGCCGGAAGAAAAGCATCATGTGCCATACCTACTGCCGGGGGCAGACAGCTTGACCTTAATAATGGCGGATGGATCACACATGCTCCTTCAGAAATTCCCTTCCAGCCGGGCGACAGGATACCGCAGCAGCTCGGCAGGGATGGAATTGAAAAAGTAAAAGCCGCATTCAGGAACGCAGCCGTCAGGGCAGCGGAAGCAGGCTTCAGCATAATCGAGATCCATTCTGCCCATGGATATCTGCTCCAGGAGTTCCTGTCTCCGCTAAGCAACCACAGGGATGATGAGTACGGAGGTTCTTTTGAAAACCGTACCAGACTTCTGCTTGAAGTTGTCTCGGCTGTAAGGTCCGTCTGGACTTCAGAGAATCCCCTTTTTGTAAGAATATCCTGCACGGAATGGACCGATGGCGGCTGGACTCCGGAAGAAAGCGTCAGACTTGCGAAACTATTGAAAACAGCCGGGGCCGATCTTGTCGACTGTTCTTCAGGAGGAAATATTTACAATGCCGTCGTTCCCGCAGTTCCCGGCTACCAGGTCGTGTTTGCAGAGTCAGTGAGAAAATCCGGTATTCTCACATCTGCCGTAGGTCTCATTACCTCAGCAACACAGGCTGAATCAATATTGCAGGAAGAAAAAGCCGATCTCATCCTCCTGGGCAGGGAGCTTCTCAGGAATCCTTATTTCCCTATCCGGGCAGCGGCGGAGCTGGGAGATGAAATAAACAGACCTTTTCAGTACCTGCGGGCTAAATAAAGATTTCGAATATCCCTTATTATTGTATTAAATCCCGATTTATTGGTGTAAATTTGATTTCCTACATGTCTTCCGGGGAAAAATGAACATCTCAGGGAAATTTTTCGGGTTGTTTTTTTCAATCGTGCTTGTAATTTGTTCCCGGTACTCTCCTGCTCAGCAACTTTTTCATAATGATGTCCCTAAGGTGCGCCAGGTTGTACTAAGTTTTTCGCGGGGTATAAAGGAGCCGGGAAGAGGCATGGAATAGACGGTCTCCCGGAGAAATCTGCCGAGCAATTCCGGGCTGCCGAACTTATCCTGTTCGCTGACACTTATGATGTTGCCTATTGCAATACGGGGAGCTGCCCCCCTCTTGTTGAAGACTTCCGAGGGAAGCCTCAGCGAACGTATCCTCCAGCTGATCAGGCCCAGCAGGTAGAAAAATGCCGAGTTCACATCGAAAAAACGTATCGGAAGCACAGGTACCCTGGCATGTTTTATCAGGTGGATAATTCCGGATTGCCAGTTCCTGTCCCTTATCTTCATATCGCGTAGCCTGAAATCCGATACTGCCCCTGAAGGAAAGAATCCTACGGGGTGACCTTCCTTCAGGTGTGCAATCGTTTCCCTGACAGCATGAAGGTTTGTTCCCCTGATATCTTCTTTTCTGTTCCCCGTGGGCACCACCGAGATGAAGTTTTCCTGCATGGTTTTCACCAGGGATATGATCTTGTTTACCATCAGCCTGTAGTCGGCACGCAGCCCGGCCATAAGGTCGATGAGAATAATTCCGTCGAGCCCTCCGTAGGGATGATTTGAGACTGTTATGAATGCTCCATCAGGAACCTGCCGGAGGCGTTCGGCATTGCCAACGACATATCTCACGCCCAGGTCTTCCAGCAGGCTCCCGGCAAACTTTGGCCCCCTTAAATCTCCTGAATTGCGGTAAACCTGGTTTACCTTGTCGATCGCCAGGAGCTTCAGAACAAACCTGCCGCGCTTTTTCCCCCGTTCACCCCTGAAGAAGGGCGACATTCTCCCCAGATCCGATTCGTCGAATACCTTCATGGCAATGACGAAATTAGTAAATACTTCCTTAAAATTTCGCCGGTTGTCTGAATTAATCTATTTTTGTCAAACGATTGAACATTTGTTCAAATGTACAATTAAATGAAAAAACAGGGAAAAGAAGTATCGGCATCATCCTTCATTGAAAAGGAAAAGGTGAAATCGATAATGAAGAAGATGAAGAACGACAGGTTCTTCCATTCTCTTTCAGAAACTTTCCGCGCTATGAGCGACCCTACCAGGACGAAGATCATTTTTGCACTTTGCCAGGAAGAGGAGCTCTGCGTATGTGATATTGCCTCGATAATAGGGACAACCAGTTCCACCATTTCCCACCAGCTCAGGATCCTCAGAAATATGAACCTGGTGAAATACAACAAGATAGGGAAGGTTGCCTTCTACTCCCTCGACGATATTCACATCAATAACCTGTTTGCAGAGGGATTAAGGCATGTCCAGGAAAAATGATTTTTTTAAGGAGACAATTGAATATGTGTTCATATATTTAAGTCAAACCGGTTTATGAGCGACAGGAAATCCATAGTATGCCTCACCGATCTAAGGGACGGGGAATCAGGAAACATCGTTTCCATAGCCGGAGGCAAGGGAGCATTAAAGAGACTGGCTGATCTGGGCCTTTCAACAGGCACCTGGGTAACCGTGGTCAGCAGGACGCTCTTTAACGGACCGGTACAGATAGAGGTCTGCGGCTCGCGGCTGGTGATCGGACAAGGCCTTGCCGCCAAGATCATGGTGGAACAAAAATGAACAACGGGAAAAAACTCAATATAGCTCTTGCCGGCCAGGGAAACGCCGGGAAATCTTCCGTGTTCAACTTCCTTACCGGCCTGCACCAGCATATCGGCAACTGGGCAGGAAAAACAATTGAAAAAAGGGAAGGCACCCTTTTTTACAAGGGTTATACCATCGACGTCCTCGACCTGCCGGGAATTTACTCCCTGACCACATTTTCAGTCGAGGAGCAGATCGCACATGAACACATTATCAGGCAAAAGCCCGATTATGTAATAAATGTTGTCGATTCCACAAACCTTGAAAGAAACCTGATCTTCACTCTGCAGCTTCTTGAGCTTGAGTGTCCTATAATACTGGCCCTCAACAGGTTCGACCTTGCTGCAAAAAAGGGGATGTCTGTCAGCACAAAAAAACTGCAGAAGATCCTTGGCGTTCCTGTTGTGGCAACCATTGCCTCCAGGGGATCAGGGCTTACCAGCGTAATCGACAGGATCATCGAGCACAGGGAAAAATACACGTATTATAAACCGCCCTCTTACGGGAAGGAAATAGAATCCGCAATATCAGAGCTGAATGAACTTCTGAATAACACCGGTCTTCCATATCCTGTCAGGTGGCTGTCAATAAAGCTTATTGAAAAAGACCCGGAAATTTCAAAGATCATAGCAGAAAAAAGACCGGAGGCTGTTGAAAAGGCGGTTGCCCTGGGGAAGAAGCTTGAAGAGATACATGGCCATGATTCTTCAATAATAATATCCGACGAGAGAAGTCACCTGGCAGCCCAGATCACCAGGGACATAGTAAGGCTCGATCCTCTGAGAAAGATCTCCCTGAAAGAAAAACTTGAGGCTCTTACAACGCATAAATTTTCAGGATATCTTATAATGATCCTTATCCTTGGGGGTATGTTCCTGACTGTGTTCAAGCTGGGCAACTGGCTGTCGGGTATCCTCGATACACTTTTTGGCAGCCTCCATCTATGGTGGAACGACAGTGTCGGAACCGGTGCCGCCGCTGCACTTGGCTGGTCGGCAGTCGAAAGCGTTCTTGCCCTTATGCAGATAGCCTTTCCATATATCCTTCCTTTTTACATACTGCTTTACATTCTTGAAGACTGGGGTTATATTGCAAGGATCTCATTCCTCATGGACAAGTTTATGCACAAGATGGGAATACACGGCAAAGGCTGCATTTCCTTCATCATCGGGTTCGGATGCAATGTTCCGGGCTGCCTTTCGTGCCGTATAATGGAATCGAGGCGTGAAAGGTTTATAACTGCAGTTCTTGTAACCCTTGTACCCTGTTCTGCAGTTTCCGTGATAATTTTCGGCCTTGTTGGAAAATATGTGGGGTTGTGGTGGGCGTTTGGCCTCTATGCTTTTGCACTTATTATTATCTTCATTGCCGGCAAATTATCTTCAAAGCTCCTTCTGGGAGAACCTGTCGAGCTTATCATGCCGATGCCGGACTACAAGACACCCAGTCCGAAAACAATTATGGTTCAGACCTGGGATGCACTCAGGGAATTCATTTATATAGCCGCACCGATAGTCATAATTTCGGGTGTTGTCATCCAGGCAATAAATCTTGCAGGATGGATGCCGGCCATTTCTTCAATACTCAGTCCGGTAACGGTCACATGGCTCGGCCTTCCCTCAATAACAGGCATCCTGCTTATATTCGGTATTTTACGAAAAGAGCTTATTCTTGTTATGCTTGCAGCTTACCTTGGCACTACGGAATTTGCAACCGTTCTCTCTCCTCAGCAGATGATCACACTGGCGGTAGTCAGCATGTTCTATGTACCCTGCGTGGCCACAATTTCGGTGCTGTGGAAGGAATACGGCTGGAAAAAAGCCCTTGCAGTATGCCTGCTTGAAATCCTCTTTGCAATTGTTCTGGCAGGCATTGCTAAAAGGCTGCTGGACCTTGTTTTCTGAATAGTTTTTCAGGTTTCGATCTTTGCCATCCTGAAAGGCCTGATCTCAATTTTCTCCCAGACCTTATCCCGGATATACGGTTCTTTCTCCAGGAGCCTGTCGAGGCTCTGCCTGTCCTCAGCTTCATAGAGTATCATCGACCCTATCATTTTCCCTTCATCGTCGAGGATCGCTCCTCCGCAAAGAAAATTTCCGGCTTTCTTGACTGCCGCGATCTTTTCAAGGTGCTCGGGGCGGCTCTTCATCCTCCTTTCAAAAGCATCCTTGTCGGTACCATCATAGGCTAAAAGTAAAAACTGCATAGTCTGGTATATATTAAATTTTAAAATTAGTATCTGAAATTGTACCCATAAAATCGCGGATCGCTTGAAAATCAATTTATTTACCCCATCCCCAAGGGGAGTAAATTGATTTTCTTCGCTCCCCTTGGGGTCGGGGTATACGAAGAAAATCAATTAAGTTTTCTAATTGGTACCTGATATTCATAATAGTTTATAAAGATCCCATAAACAAAAATACCAAACATCCGCGATTTCCTTCATCCCTTATTTATTTATATTTGCAATAATGCTGAAAATTAGCAAGATATTCAATCCGCTCAGGATATTCGGGGATCTGAAGAGAAAAGACCACAAACCTGTTTTCGGGGCTCTTGATATCTTTAAATATATAGGCCCCGGCCTGCTTGTAACGGTAGGATTTACCGATCCCGGCAACTGGGCTGCCAATATTGCCACGGGATCCGGTTACGGCTATACCCTTCTCTGGATAGTGACCCTTTCCACAATAATGCTTGTCCTGCTGCAGCATAATGTCGCCCATCTTGGAATTGCAACCGGCTACTGCCTTGCCGAAGCTGCAACAATACATATCAACAAGAAGGTTTCGCGGGGTGTGCTTTCCTTCGCAACGCTGGCTTCCGTAGCTACCTCTCTTGCCGAAATCCTTGGCGGCGCGATAGCCCTGGAAATGCTATTCAGGGTGCCTGTGAAAATCGGTTCGGTGCTTGTAACCATATTTGTCCTGATAATGCTGTTTACCAACTCATACAGGAAAATTGAAAAGTGGATTATAGGCTTTGTTTCCATAATTGGTCTTTCGTTTTTATACGAATTATTTCTTGTAGATGTGGATTGGCCTCTTGCGATTGTTTCGTGGGTAAAACCTTCTATTCCCGAAGGTTCAATGCTGCTTCTGATGAGCGTGCTTGGCGCCGTGGTAATGCCTCATAATCTTTTTCTTCATTCGGAGGTGATCCAGAGCCGCCAGTGGAACCTCGAAAATGACACTGTTATAAGGAAACAGCTGAAATTCGAATTTGCAGATACTCTCTTTTCCATGATAATCGGATGGGCAATCAACAGCGCCATGATTTTGCTTGCAGCAGCAACATTCTTCAGGAATAATATAAAGGTAGATGAGCTTCAGCAGGCAAAAAGCCTTCTTGAACCGCTGCTGGGGTCAAATGCCGCAGTGATATTCGCTGTAGCACTTCTCTTCTCCGGAATAGCCTCATCAATAACCTCGGCAATGGCGGGCGGATCAATTGTATCAGGCATGTTCAGGGAACCTTACGATATTAAAGACAGCCATACCCGGACAGGCGTCCTGGTTTCCCTTCTTGGGGCTCTCGCCATAATTTTCTTCATCAGCGACCCTTTCAAGGGACTTATTCTCTCACAGGTATTTCTCAGTATTCAGCTGCCTTTCACGGTGGCCATCCAGGTATACCTTACTTCTTCAAGAAAAGTGATGGGTGAATACGTAAACACAAGGTTTATGGTCGTTTTACTCTCAATAATTGCCGCTGTGGTAATATTCCTTAATCTCAAGCTTCTGTTCGACATCATATTCAGATAATCAACCACCCGACAGCAATGCCAGAAGAAAAATACAGAATCGGATTGGTTCTCAGCGGAGGTGGCGCAAGAGGATTTGCGCATCTCGGCGTAATGCAGGCTTTTACGGAAGAGGGTATCCTTCCCGATATCATCTCTGGAACAAGCGCGGGATCGCTTGCCGGAGCTCTTTATTGCGACGGTCATAGCCCGAAGGAGATACTGGCGATCATGAAGCCTGAAAGCAAGCTCTCCCTGATGCGCCCTGTACTTCCCCGCGACGGACTGCTCGAAATTTCAGGTATTGCAAGAATACTGGAAGCACACCTGACGGCCAGAAGGTTTGAAGACCTTAAGATTCCTCTCATTGTCTGTGCCACAGATATCAACAACGCAAAACCGGTGTATTTCTCCAAAGGCGAGCTTATTACTTCACTGATCGCTTCATCGAGCATCCCGGTTTTATTCAAACCGGTAAAAATCAACAATATACAATTTCTGGACGGTGGCGTTCTCGATAATTTCCCGGTTAAGCCTATTGAAAACAAGTGCAGGTTCCTTATAGGTTCCTTTGTCAATCCCGTAGGATATGAAGCTGCAACATCAGGGCTTATTACAATAGCTGTCAGGACTTTCATGCTCGACCAGGCAAAGGAGGTTGAACAGAAGGGCGGCAAATTTGACATACTGATAGCTCCTGCCGAGCTGACAAAATTCAGTATCCTCGGCGTGGAAAAAGCCGATGCGCTTTATGAGCTGGGATATAAAAAAACAAAGGAAAAACTTAGAGACCCGGAAATTCAGAAGGTCATCAGAATGAAGCTGGGGTGAGGCAGGTAGCACACCCTGCATCTCCAACCCCCCAACCCCCCCTGTTTACCTACCCCCCAACCCCCCTAAAGGGGGGCTATAGACCCAATTCTCGGCGATTGCACACCTTCTCCCCTTCCCCCCATCTTCTCTTCCTTCTTTGGTCTTTGGTCTTAAAAATATGAGCTTCCGTCCCAGCAATGCGTGCACAGCTTTTCCTTCGGAAGGCCGATAGCTTCAACGAGGTCGTCGAGGCGCTGGTACAGGAGTGAGTCCAGGTCAAGCTTTTCGGCAATCTTAGCAACCATTTTCCTGTATTTCTCATTGTCGGGATCTGAGAATTCCTTAAGGTCCTTTTCGGTTCCGCCAAGCTCGCTGACGGCTCTGCGGGCAGCAAGTTCCATCGGGGAGCGGGACTGTGTGAAGTTCAGGAAATCACAGGAATACAATAATGGAGGACAGGCGATCCTCATATGAATCTCGGCGGCTCCGTTCTTTCTCATATCGTTGGTATTATCCTTCAGCTGGGTTCCCCTGACTATGCTGTCGTCGAGAAAGACCATTTTCTTACCTTCTATAGCGGCCTTGTTGGGAATGAGCTTCATCCTTGCAACAAGATCCCTCTGTTCCTGGAATGATGGAAGGAAGCTTCTCGGCCATGTTGCCGTATATTTGGAATATGGTCTCATGGTCGGAATTCCCTTTTCATTTCCGTAGCCTATCGAATGGCCTACTCCGGAATCGGGTATTCCGCATACGATGTCAGCCTCAACATTATCCCTCTTTGCAAGACAGGCTCCGCACCTGTACCGGCATTCGTCGACGTTTATTCCTTCATAATAGGAAGGAGGATATCCGTAATAAACCCACAGGAAGGAGCATACCTGCATCTTATCTCCTGGTTTTCGCAGCTGTCTGAATCCGTCCGCATTTACATGCAGTATCTCGCCGGGGCCCAGATAATATTCTATTTCAAAGCCTGTATTTGGAAATGCGCATGTCTCTGATGCCACCGCCATGGAGCCGTCTTTCTTTCCTATCACTACAGGGGTTCTGCCGAGCTTATCCCGGGCAGCTAAAATTCCTTCTTCGGTAAGGATCATCAGCGAACATGATCCTTTTACATTTTCATATACATTTTCTATCCCGTCAACGAAATTGTCTTTCTCGCATATCAGGTTCGCAACTACTTCCGTAGGGTTAATGTTCCCCTGAAAGTTCTCGGTGAGATGCATTTTCCGACCTAGTATCCTGGCTTCCAGCTCGTCAATGTTAACGAGGCGGCTTACGGTCACAATTGCAAAACGGCCCAGGTGAGAATTAAAAAGAAGCGGCTGGGGATCCGTGTCACTTATTATTCCCATACCTGAAAATCCCCTGAATTCCTTCAGCTCATCTTCAAATTTGGTCCTGAAATATGCATTTTCAAGAGTGTGTATGGATCTTCTGAACCCCTTTTCAGGTACAATAAATACCAGGCCTGCACGTTTAGTTCCAAGATGAGAATGATAATCGGTCCCGTAAAAAACATCTTTTACGCAATCCTGTTTGGACACAACACCAAAAAAACCACTCATATCGTTGATTATTAATAAATTGAAATATATATTGATAATTGTAAATTTAATGATTGAATCGGGATTTCATTATGTTGGGGGATATTATTATTTTTGCAATCCATTATCTTACTAAAAATCACATAAATGGCAGAACAAATAACTAATTCTGGGAAGATCCCTGAAATAAAGAAAGGTGCTCCTATCGGAATGATAGCGCTTTCAATCATCCTGACAGCCGCACTTGTATTTCTTGTCGTAATGTATTTTGACCAGAAGAACAAAATGGTCGAAATGGAAACAGCCCTTACGCAGGAAAAAGATTCCCTGGCTAATGAGCTGCGCCTGATGATGCATGCCTATGATACTCTCAAGACAGACAACGACAGCCTCAATGCAGGACTGGAAAGGCAGAAACAGAGAATCGCACAGCTGCTCTCGGTAAATGCCTCCAACGTTCAGCTCATCAGGAAATATAAAGCTGAGATTTCAACCATGAGAGAAATAATGAAGAGCTATATCGTCCAGATAGACTCCCTGAATACCAGAAACAAGATCCTGGTGGCAGAAAACACCCAGATAAAGCAGCAGATAACAGAAGTTCAGAATGTCAATACCGAACTTGAAAAAGTCCGCGATGCCCTTACCGAGAAGGTAGAGGTTGCATCTGTGATCCAGGCAAAGAACATTTCGGCTGTCGCCGTGAACAAGAAGAACAAGGAAACCTCCAGGCTTAGTCTTATGTCGAAACTCCGGGTAGGGTTCACCCTGAGGGAGAATCCCATCGCTTCGGCAGGACAGAAACAGGTCTACCTCAGGGTAATAAGGCCCGATTCGCTTGTAATAACAACCAGCCCCGACAATCTCTTTGAGTTTGAAGGCAACAGGATAATTTTCTCTGCAACCCGTACCATTGATTACATGAATCAGGACATCGAGGTGACCATCTGGGTTGACAACACCGGTGATTTTATAGTGGGTAATTATCTTGCCGAAGTTTATCTCGACGGCGTAATGATAGGAAAAACGACTTTCGTGCTTACCAAAAGGTGATCACGTCCCGGGCATCATAAACTCTGAGATTATATTATCGGATATCATCTTACCCTGGTTCGTCAGAGCCAGGGTATTGTTTTCCTGTTTCATCAGGCCGTATCCGATGAATTTGCCTGCCAGGTTTACCACATAATCATAGCCTTCCTTCTCGAAGGTTCTTTCCACGTATTCAAGATCAATACCCCACATCGTTCTAAGCGATGTCATGACATATTCATTGAATTTAGTCTTGAGGCCCAGTTCCTCCCTTTCATAATATTCATGAGCGCTCCCGGCATATTTAATGTACTTCCTTACATCCCTTACATTCCATTGCCTTGAATACCTGTTGAATGAGTGTGCCGAAGGGCCCAGTCCCAGATAAGGAACCTGCTTCCAGTAGTTTGTGTTATGTATTGAAAAATATCCGGGTTTACCGAAGTTTGATATTTCGTATTGTATGAATCCTGCCGATTCCGTCATCTCAATTAGCAGGTTGAACTGGGCATTGCTTTCATCTTCATCTATTTCCTGGAGAAGACCTTTTTCCTTCATTTTTCCAAAAACCGTTCCGGGTTCAATGGTCAGATGATATGCGGAAAGATGCGTGATTTCCGTTTTCAGCGATCTTCTCAGGTTCTCTTCCCACCTGTCCAGGCCCAGGCCGGGAATACCATAGATCAGGTCGATGGTTATATTTTTGAATCCCGCGCCGGAAGACATTTCAATTGCCTGGAGTGCCTGCGCGGCGGTATGCCTCCGGTTCAGCATTTTCAGATCTTCGTCGTACCACGACTGAACGCCGAGGCTTATCCTGTTTATGCCGATGGCTGCAAGATCCTTCATGTAAGCGGCATTGACGTCGTCGGGATTAAGCTCAAAGGTGATCTCTGCCTTTTCATCCACCGTGAAGTTCTCTCTCAGGAATTCAAGTATCATGCCTGCTTCCCCGCCCTTAAGCACCGAAGGTGTGCCTCCCCCTAAGTATATGGTTGAAACCGGTTCGCTTCCCAGGTAGCTTTTCCTGTCTGATGCTTCTTTCAGAAGCGCCCGGATGAACTCGTTGTTGTTGTCGTTGGCTGTGACATGGTAGAAATCACAGTAATTGCACAACTTCCTGCAATAGGGAATATGTATGTAGATGCCTGCCATTATATCAGATTGCAATCGATAAAAGTATAAATATTTAAGATACTAATTGCTACATTTGCGCCAAACATCCGCATATGATCAGAAAGAATAAATTCACCATACTTACAACGCTGCTGATTATCTACCTGAGCCTTGCGGGATCGCAGACCTTTGGATCAGGTGGTTTCATCAATATACCTTATATTGACAAAATAGGCCATTTCGGACTGTATTTCATTCTGATGGCAGTAATAATCCTTGAGCACAGGAACAGGTTCCGCGATACAAGGCATCTGCTTCTTATAGCCCTGATACCATTCTCGCTCGGGATCCTGATGGAACTTATGCAGATGGCCATAACCTCTGACCGAAGGGGAGAAATTCTCGATGCACTGGCTGACTCGGCAGGTATCGTGGCAGCTGTTTATCTGTGGCTTGTTTTCAGGCCATACTACCGCGAGCCTGTTAAATAAGGATCTTGCCTGAGCTGTCGGCCTTGACCACAAGGTCGTGAACTGTTGTTGTCTCGAAAAGTCCTATAAGCTCGCCTCTCACTTTTGCATAATCATCATGCATCGGACAGGGTTCTTTAGTTTCGTCCACACAGGTGCATGTGGTATTGTGGATAATGCAGTTCGTGAAGATCTCTTCCCCGTCAATGATCCTGACAATATCAAGCATTGTAATTTTTTTCGGGTCTTTCAGCAGAGAAAATCCGCCATGCGGACCTTTGAGGGATTTAAGGATCTTCTGTTTAGCAAGCTGCTGCAGTATTTTTGCCAGAAAGGGCGTGGGAAGACCCAGGTCGCCGGCAATCGTCCTTATTCCCGTTTTTTTGTCTCCCTTCTGCCGGCTTGCAATATAAATTATGGCTCTTATCCCGTATCTGCAGGAATTGGAAAGCATGCTAGTAAAATTTTAAAGGTATTTTATCGATTCTTCTTTTGTGACGTCCTCCTTCAAATGAAGTTTCAAGGAAAGTCTTTACAATAAGGAAAGCTTCAGCTTCATTTATATATCTTGCGGGAAGAGCACATATATTGGCATCATTATGGGCTCTGGCCAGCCTTCCTATCTCTTCATTCCAGCAAAGGGCACTTCTTATTCCCTGGTGTTTGTTTACAGTCATATTAATGCCGTTCCCGGTCCCGCACAGGGAAATACCAAGATCGTATTGGCCGCCTGCAACAGCGTCTGCCATCGGGTGACCGTAATCAGGATAATCAACTATTTCCGGTGAAGAACAACCGAAATCCCTTACTTCGTATTTTTCCTTAATCAGGAAGGCAAGAAGCTTCTCTTTCAGGTAAAACCCTGCATGATCTGATACTATTGCCAGCTTTTTCTTTTTCATCATACTGAAGTATTGTTCAGCCCGTTAAATTAAGAAAAAAATATATTTAACTCTTTTAAGAATAATTACTGTGTGTGTTTACAATCTGTCTGTATTCTGTTCTTTATATGTTTGCCATTACCGGTTTTTTCAGTTATTCATGGAAATTCCGGCAATCTTAAGCTTTTTTAAATTCTTTTTATCGTACAAACTGAGTTAATTAACGTATAATGAACATGGAAATCTCTAATTTTGTTCTGTAGTTATTAAAGTTTATATGTTTATAACAGGTGTTAACTTGTGCTTTAAAATATTACCTGTCAAAAATTTAATGCAAAAATAGCTGTTGAAAAGCTGTTAATGTGCAGATAATTTCCAGAAGGTCAAGAAAGATGGTTTTTTTATTTCAACACAATTAACAGGATAATATCATCATCATAAAAATTAAATTTTAAACTTTTATTATTTATTTACTTTGTTGAAAAGATCCGGTTACAGATGACGGAAAATAAATCAAAAGACCTGGTTTCCGAAATACTCAGGATGAAGGGAGAAAAAAATGCCGTCATCCTTGCTCACTATTACCAGGAAGGAAATATACAGGATATTGCTGATTTTGTAGGAGACAGCCTTGCACTTGCTCAGAAAGCTGCTGATACAGATGCAGATATTATTCTTTTTGCCGGAGTCAGGTTCATGGCCGAAACAGCGAAAATACTTTCACCGTCAAAAAAAGTGCTTCTTCCTGACAGAAATGCAGGATGTTCACTTGCAGATTCATGTAAGGCTAAAGATTTCAGGAAGTTCATAAAGGATAACCCTGGCCGCACCGTAATTACTTATGTTAATACAACAGCCGAAATAAAAGCATTGTCGGATATTTCATGCACTTCATCAAATGCAGTTGAAATAGTAAATTCATTACCTCCCGGTGAAAAGATAATCTTTGCACCCGACAGGAACCTGGGGAACCATATAATAAACATGACAGGCAGAGATATAGTTGTCTGGAACGGAACCTGCCATGTGCATGAAGAATTCTCCCTTGAAGCAATAATTAAAATGAAAGAGGAGAATAAAAATGCAAAAGTTATCGTACATCCTGAATGTGAGCTTCCTGTAAGGATGATAGCTGATTTCATCGGATCGACGGCTGCATTGCTGAACTTCACAAAAAAGGATAATTCCAACTGCTATATTATTGCAACGGAACCCGGGATAATACACCAGATGAAAAAAACCAACCCGGGGAAGATTTTCCTTCCTGTTCCACCAAAGGATTCAACATGTGGCTGCAGTGAATGCAACTTCATGAAACTGATCACAATGGAAAAAATATACAGGTGCCTTAAGACTGAAAAACCGGAAATACACGTTAACAGTAAGATTATCGACGATGCCCGTAAACCAATAATAAGAATGCTTGAAATATCTCAAAAACAGGGATTATAAAAAATGAAAAAATTATCGCTGATATTGCTGGCAGCTTATGTATTTATTTCTGCTTCCGGACAAACAAATGAAGCAATTAAGGACGGATACCAGGTATTCAGGTATCCCAACGGCAGCATTTCGAGTGAAGGATTGTTCAAAAGCGGCAAACAGGACGGTTACTGGAAAACGTATTATGTAACAGGCGTTAAGAGGTCGGAAGGAAAATATTCAAATTTCATGCTCGACAGCATATGGGTCTTCTATGATCAGGCAGGAGATACCACCGATAAAATAAACTACCTGTTCGGCAAGAAGAACGGATATTACTATAAATTCAAAAAAGACCCGGCAGCTGGTCTTTATGTATGGTCCAAAGAACTTTATGCGGGTGGGAACAGGGAAGGAACCGGATATATTTATTTTCCTGACGGCAAATTGCAACAGACAATTTCATTCAATGCAGGTAAAAGGGAAGGCCTGTCAAAGGAATATGACAGGAACGGAAATGTGATTACCCTGATGGAATACAGCAACGATTTTCTTGTGAGCAGGGAAAAGATCAACAGGACAGACAGTGAAGGGCGGAGACAGGGAGAATGGATGGACTTTTATCCGAACGGAGCAAAAAAAACCGAAAAAAACTATAAGGATGACCAGCTGCACGGATACTATAAGGAATACGATCAGCGCGGAGTGCTTGTTCTTACAATGCTTTATGACAACGGGTCCATAGTTAAATCGAATGTGGAAGACCAGCCCGATATTGAAATAGTGAACCGTTACGACAGCAATAACAAGCTGATCTATAACGGACCGTTCCGAAATAATATTCCGGTGGGAGTGCACCGGGAATACAGTGACGGTAAAGTAACAAATGCATTTATCTATAATGATAATGGCCTGAAGCTTTCGGAAGGCATCGTAGATGAAAGCGGAAGGTATAACGGAAAGTGGAAGGATTTTTATCCTGACGGAAAAGTGCTGGCAGAAGGTACCTATACCGATAACAGGAGAACAGGACTCTGGAAGTTCTACAGTACTGACGGAAAAACCGAGCAGACAGGGTTTTACAATAACGGACGTCCTGACGGGTTATGGAAATGGTACTATGGAAACGGATCCATACTGAGGGAAGAAGAGTATTTCCAGGGAGAAAGGGATGGCGCCTTTACTGAATATTCTGAAACCGGTGAAATAATCAGCCAGGGTCAGTATTCTGATGGTGAAAGAAACGGTGACTGGAAATTCAGAACAGGAGATATCACAGAAGAAGGAAAATACATCATAGGGCTGAAAGACGGCCAGTGGAAATCGTGGTACAGCAACGGTACGCTGCGTTTCAGGGGAGATTACATCCAGGGAAACCCCGACGGTCAGCATCTTTATTATTATGAAAGCGGTAAAATAAAGGAAGAACAATTCTACAGGAACGGCATAAGGCAGAGAACCTGGAAAAAATTCGATGAGGAAGGAATGCCTCTTATCACGATTACATACAGGGACGACGTGGAAGTAAGCATCAACGGCGTTAAAATAAACCTTCCCGAAAGCGACACGAAGCTTATAAAATAGTTACTTTGCCCCATGGAGGAAAGCTTCAATATCCGCAAGGAAGATATTTCTCTTGCCGACAGGGAACTGGACAGGCAGTTAAGACCAGCAAGTTTTTCCGATTTCAAGGGACAGCAGCAGGTGATAGACAACCTGAATGTATTTGTAACTGCAGCAAAGCAGAGAGGCGAAACCCTCGACCATGTCCTGCTTCACGGTCCCCCGGGACTTGGAAAGACAACGCTGGCAGCCATTATATGCAATGAGCTTGGTGTGAACATGCGAATTACCTCCGGTCCCGTGCTCGACAAGCCCGGAGATCTTGCGGGACTGCTGACAAACCTTGAGGAAGGAGATGTTCTCTTCATTGACGAAATACACAGGTTAAGCCCTGTGGTTGAGGAATATCTGTATTCCGCCATGGAAGATTTCCAGATCGATATTATGATCGACAAGGGTCCCAGCGCAAGATCAGTTCAACTTACGCTGAACAAATTTACACTTATAGGTGCAACTACAAGGTCGGGCCTTCTTACAAGTCCGCTCAGGGCAAGGTTCGGGATCAAATTTCACCTGGAATATTACGACCAGGATGTCCTTACAGGAATTGTGCGCAGGTCGGCACGGATACTTAACGTTAAAATAGACGATAACGCAGCAGTGGAAATTGGCAGGAGAAGCCGCGGAACCCCCAGGATTGCAAACAACCTGCTCAGGAGGATCAGGGATTTTGCCCAGGTAAAAGGATCCGGAAAGATAGATATTGATATTACCAGGTACGGCCTTAAAGCCCTGAACATCGACCAGCATGGACTTGACGAAATGGACAACAGGATTCTGACTGCCATTATTGACAAATTCAGCGGAGGACCTGTGGGTCTCAACACAATTGCCACGGCAGTTGGCGAGGAGAGCGGAACTCTCGAAGAGGTTTACGAGCCTTTTCTTATCAAGGAAGGATTTTTAAAGAGAACTCCCCGCGGCAGGGAAGCCACAGAACATGCATACAGGCATCTGGGGAAGGTATTCGGAAGCAACTCAGGCGGCAGACTTTTCTAATCCCTTATCAGGAGGATCAGTTAAATACATTACTGATCTTTTCCAGCCCCTTCTTATTAAGTATTTTTATTTTCCTTCCGTTCAGCTCAACAAGCCTGTCGGATTTGAACTCTGAAAGAAGCCTTATTACCGACTCCGTGGCTGTACCTACTATATTGGCCAGCTCTTCACGGGTTAGAGAGATCTGAAGATAATCCTGCTCATCGAGACCGAAATCTTCAACCAGGAGGAGGAGAATCTCGGCAAGCCTCTCACGTACTGTTTTCTGTGCAATGTCGGTGATGAAGGAGTTTGCTTCGCCCAGTTCATGGCATGCCAGCTTAAGAAGCTCGTGGGCAAAAGTGGAATTTGATTTTACCAGGCTTATAAGTATTTCAGCAGGTATAAAACAGACCTGGCTGTCCTCGATCACCCTTGCTGAGGTACATGCAACTTCATTGCTGAGAACACTCCTGTAGGCAATAATATCGCCGGGTTTGGCAAACCTGATGATCTGTTCCTTGCCGTCAAGACCGGTCTTGAATACCTTGATAATTCCTTTGTGAATACAGTAGAATCCGCTTATCCGGCTTCCTTCATTGTAAAGTAATTCTCCTCTTCTGAACTGGCGAAATTCCTTTTCGAAGTTGATTATGTCGGCTTCCTCGTGGCCAAGATGCCTGAATATGGCTCCTGTTTCAAAAGCGCATTTATCGCAGAAGGGAACAGGTACTTCCTGATGCTTCATGGTACGGTGTTCTGATTAATTGTTAACTGAATAACAATAAATTGAAATATTTGTTTAGGTCCCTAAAAAGCAGTGTTGAACTGTTCGAGGAATCTTACGTCATTTTCAAAATACAACCTGAGATCATTGACCTGGTATTTAAGCATTGCAGGTCTTTCAATGCCCATTCCGAAGGCAAAGCCGGTATATTTCCTGCTGTCGATACCGCATGCTTCCAGCACATTGGGATGAACCATTCCGCAGCCCAGAACCTCCAGCCAGCCGGTGTATTTGCATACATTACAGCCCTTTCCTCCGCATATTGAGCAGCTTACGTCCATTTCAGCCGAAGGCTCTGTAAAAGGAAAGAAAGAAGGACGCAGCCTGATTTTGATATCCTTGCCGTACATTTCCCTCGCGAAGAACAAAAGCGTCTGTCTCAGGTCGGCAAATGATACATTTTCGTCAATGTAAAGCCCTTCAACCTGGTGGAAGATACAGTGTGCCCTTGCAGATATAGCTTCGTTTCTGAAGACACGGCCCGGAGAGATAGTCCTGATAGGCGGCTTCTGGGTCTGCATTACCCTGACCTGGACACTGGATGTATGTGTACGCAGGAGGATATCCCCGGGATTTGAATCTTCAGCTGATATCCTTGAAATATAGAAAGTATCCTGCATATCACGGGCAGGATGTTCGGGAGCAAAATTCAACTTCGTGAAATTGTGGTCGTCGTCTTCTATTTCAGGACCTTCAGAGACGGTAAAGCCTATTCGCTTGAAAATGTCGATTATCTCGTTACGGATAATGGAAATAGGATGCCGCGAACCAAGGACGTAGGGAAAAGCAGGACGCGTGAGATCCTCATTTCCCGGCTCGCTTCCGGCTGAAGAAATCTCCGACCTGAGAAGATTGTACTTGTCGAGGGCAATCTGCTTGAGATTGTTCAGCTTCACCCCTATCTCCTTTTTTGCTTCGGGAGCAACGTTCCGGAACTCCTCAAATAATTCCGGTATCTGACCCTTTTTGCTGAGAAACCTGATACGGAATGCTTCCGCTTCTTCAGCGGTGACAGCTTTCGCTTCAGCTATTTCAGCAAGGAGGGAATTGATTCTTTCAAGCATTTATTATGAGCTAAAAATATAATATTCAATTATTTACTGACGATTTTCATCCTGAGGATCTTCACATCTGTTAGAGGTTTGTCGGCTTCGTCGGTGCTTACCGCAGCAATCCTGTCAACAACATCAAGGCCCTCCACAACTTCCCCGAAGACTGTGTAAGTACCGTCAAGACGGGGTACTCCGCCTAATGTTCGGTAAACTTCACGCTGCTCCTCAGGTATGGTATAAGAGGGATTTGAAGCAAGATAATCATACATTTTCGTGGCAGTTATTTCCTGGATCTCTCCTTCAGGCAATTGTGTACCGGATAATTTTGCACTTTCTGCAGTTTCTCTCATGATCCTGTTGAACATGGCCTGTTTTATTCCGCTGTTTATCCTGTTCTCGGCGGCAGGAAATTCCTCATTATTTATCACTGTTCCCTGGACAATGTAAAAATGAGTTCCTGAAGACCTCATTTCAGGATTAACTTCATTTCCTTCCCTGGCTGCAGCGAGAGCACCTTTTTTGTGAAAGAGATCCTTTCGGAATTCTGAAGCTATTGTATAGGTGTTCAGGGAATCGGCCGACGGAGGTATCGGAACTGTCCTGGTGGAAGGATCTCCCGCCTGTATCATGAATCCGTTAATAACCCGGTGAAACGATATCCCTTCGTAAAAGCCCGAATTGACGAGACGTATGAAATTGTCCCTGTGAAGTGGTGTTTCATCGTAAAGTTTAAGAGTGATATCGCCCAGGGAAGTTTTCATCTGGACAACAGTATTTTCGCTGCCTGCCGGAGATTTGCAGCCCATAACCGCGAAAACGATCACCATCATTGTAGCCAGGGCAATTACCTTGTTCATGAAAAAAATCCTTTGGTTAATAATGTATTGTAAATCTGAATGCAAAGATATTTAACTTTGCGCGATCCAAAAATAAAAAGTGAACGAAGTAAGGACCCTTGCGCGGCAGACAGCTGTTTACGGCCTGGGAACAATTGTTCCGAGATTCCTTAATTATGCCATAGTTGCGATATTCTACACGTGGTTCTTCACAAAGGCAGAATACGGAATTCTTACTGAGCTGTATGCATGGATGGTAATCCTGCTGATAGTTCTTACGTATGGCATGGAAACGGGATTTTTCAGGTTTGCGCAGAACAGCGACAACTATGAAAAGGTATACAGCACTTCACTGATAAGTCTATTCATTACTTCATCCCTGTTCGTCATCCTGACGGCAATATTCATCAAACCTGTCTCCACCCTGCTTAAATACAGCGAACACCGGGATTTTGTGATGATGTCGGCTGCAATTATTGCCATAGATGCCTTTACTGCTATTCCCTTTGCCAGGCTCCGGAAGGAAAACAAACCGGTTGTTTTCAGTATTCTGAAGATTGCCAACGTTGTTATCACTGTTGCTGCAGTACTTTTTCTTCTGCTTGCAGCCCCGGGAATATGGGAGAGAAGCAGCGGATGGTTCAGGAAGATATATAACCCGGAATACAGGGTTGGTTATGTTTTTGTCGCAAACCTGATCGGGAGCATATCTACTTTGCTGTTGCTCCTGCCATTCATTGTAAAGGTTAAGCCCGTTTTTGACAAGGCGCTTTGGAACAGGATGATTGTTTATTCCTTCCCGCTGCTGATTGCAGGACTGGGAGGATCACTGAATGAGGCTCTCGACAAGGTGATAATGCGGAGAGTGCTTGGCGATGAAACAGGACTTGCAACAGTAGGGGTTTACGGGGCAGGATACAAAATCGCAGTACTGATGTCACTTTTTATCCAGATGTACAGGTTTGCGGCAGAACCATTTTTCTTCGAAAGGGCAAAACGCGACAACGCAAAGGAAACATATGCCTTCGTGATGAAGTATTTCGTGATAGCGATGCTCCTGGTATACCTGCTCTTAAACCTGTATATAAAAGGATTCCAATTCATTATAGGACCAGTATTTCGCGAATCATTGATAGTTGTGCCGGTTGTGGGCATGGGCTACCTTCTGTATGGAGTTTATATAAATCACAGTATCTGGTACAAGCTTAACGACCTTACCAGGTATGGTATCTATATTACACTCGCAGGTGCAGTCATTACTGTAATGATAAATATATTCCTGATACCTGTCTATGGTTACATGGCATCAGCCTGGGCCCATGTAGCATCATATTCCGTAATGATAATACTGTCATTTATATTCGCCGCGAAACATTACAGGATAGATTATAAAATGTTGCAGCTCCTACCCTATTTTATAACTGCTATAGCGATTGTTGGATTCACAAGACTATTTGACTACAACAGCCTTGCGGAGGAACTGATAATTAATACAATATTGCTGGTTCTGTTCATAGTACTGGCCCAGGTGAAGGATAAGACCCTTACAATCTTCTTCAAAAAAACCTGATTTAATGCTCGCACCGGGAACTTAACAGAAGAGTGTTACGTTAATAGGAAGTAAGGTTGTAACATACCTTTTTTATTGAAAAACTGATGAGATTTATACAGTACAGGGACATTGACAGCAAAACGAAAAGCAATAGGAATAAGTTCAGAACAGCAGGTAAATAATTATGATAAGAAGAAATGCAGCAATCCTTGCGATCCTGGCAGCACTGGCCTTTTCACTTTTCTCGTGCAGGAAAGGGATCATACCGGCAGAGATATCGGGAGTAAGGATAAAGCCATATGATACGGCCACGTTCAATTATGTATTCGTAGAGGCAGTGAAGCTTAAGCTGATGGGTAACGGTGGTGATGCATTGAAGCTCCTTGAACAGGCGGTAAGGATAAATCCGGGAAGCGACGCTGCATATTTCCAGATAGCCCAGATACTACTGGCACAGGATGATATTCGCAACGCAAGGAAATATGCTCTCAGTGCCTGGAATATCGATCAACATAACTTCTGGTATATGATGATGCTTGCAGGCACCTACTACCAGGAAAAAATGCTTGACAGCGCAATCTATTTTTATGAAAAGGCTGTTAAAGACTATCCCGAAAGGGAAGGACTTAAGATAACCCTGGCGAACCTTTATTCTGAAGACAGGAAGTTTGAGAAGGCAGCAGGAATTTTCAATGAACTCGACAAACGTTACGGAATCAATGAAAACTATTCTGCAGGTGTTGTCAAGAACCTTATGTGGGCGAAGAAATGGGATGAAGCCCTTATTCGGGCACAGGAGCTGCTGAAACAATATCCGGACGTAATACTATTTAACGGACTCCTTGCTGAAATATACAGGGGAAAGAACCAGCCTGAAAAGGCAATGGAAGTGTACATGACACTGATAGAAAGAAATCCGGACAATCCGGGAATACAGCTTGCTATATGTGACTTCCTGATAGAAGAAAAAAAGTATGACGACCTTTCGGAAATCCTGAATACTGTACTGATAAATAACAGGATAAATAGGGAAGAAAAAGTATCGCTGTTTGCCAGGATGATAGAGAACCCTGAAATTGCAATTGCAGGCGGAAACAGGATTATTTTGTCAGTCATGGTTTTGGAGGCAGCGTACCCTGACGATGATTTGATTCTGTTACTAAGACCTGAGCTCCTTGCCGCACAGGGCAATAAAGAAAGGGCAGCTTCAAGGCTGGAGGAGATCATTACAAAAAGACCGGAAAATTATTATGCATGGGAAAAGTTGATGTTTTTAGCACTCGAGAAAGGAGAATTCAAAAAGCTGGAAGAGCTCGCTGCCGAATGTTCCTCGCGTTTCAACCGCTCATTCATTGCTAAAATGCTGTATGCAACAGCTGCCACCGAAAACGGAAAATATGAAGTTGCACTTGAGGAATCCAGGAAAGCAGGAATACTAGCTGGAAGTAACGAAGAAATGCTTCTTCAGGTGCTGACCCTTGAGGCTGATGTCTACTACAGGACAAAACAATTCGAAAAGGCATTCAGCACGTTCGACAAGGCTCTTGAAAAGAATAAAAGTGACATAACCCTGCTTAATAATTATGCCTATTATCTTGCAGAGCAGAATCTAAGGCTTAAGGAAGCTGAAGAAATGTCGAAGCAGGTAATTGAAAAGGAACCCGGGAACCATACTTTCCTTGATACGTATGCATGGGTGCTTTATAAAAGGGGAAAAGTTAAAGAAGCGGAAAAGATCATGAAAAATATACTCGAAAGCGCAGAAAAGCCTGATGCTGAATATTATGAACATTATGGATATATAATGAAAAAGAGAAAGAAATGCAAGGATGCAATTGAAAGCTGGCAGAAGGCATTAAACCTTGACCCTGAAAAAACACAACTTAACAGCGAGATAGAAAATTGCAAAAGGTAATTGGCATATTGTTAATCATATACATATTGACAGCCTGCTCCACAACAAGGAAGGCTGCAACGGCAGATATTGAAAAGAGCCGTGGAATAGTAACATTGGATGACATTGAGAACAATAATTTGCTGGATGTTAATTTTGACATAACAAGAGCAGATATAAGTTACACCGACAAGGATAATTCTGAAGAACTGATAGCAGGAATAAGTTACAGGAAAGAATCACAATACCTTATTAGCCTTAGAACAAAGGCAGGATTTGAGATAGGCAGGATATTGATTACAAAAGACACCTTGCTAGCAAACGACAGGCTGAACAGAAAGTTATTTTACGGTTCTCCATTACAGTTTGCCAGAAAGTACGGCATAATAATGGACTGGCTTCCGATTCTGTTCGGAGACCTGGTGGTAAGTGAGAGCGACAAATCAATTAAATTGGAATGTACAGGAAGAGAAGCAAAACTGGAGAAAAAGATAAATTCTGACAAGATAGTTTACTACATTGATTGCAGCGAAGAGAAAGTAGGAATGATTGAAATTGTCAGGACCTATGGCAACGGGATTGCAATGAATTTTGGTAATTTCGTTGAAACAGGCGGTAAGAAATACCCAACAGAAATTGAAATAACTGATTATGAGAGTAAAACGAATATAGGAATCAGGATAAGGAAAACAGAGATTAATGCCGGAAAGATGATAAAATTCATCCCGGGGGCAGGCTACGAAAGGATTATGCTCAGATGAATAAGCCGATTGCCATATTTCTTTTGTCTTTAGTATACATAACTGTTGTTGAGGGACAGACGAGGACAGAGATAGAGGCTCAGAGAAAGAAAACTCTTGAGGAGATTGAATACGTGGATAACCTGCTGAGCAATACATCAAAGGAAAAAAGTGAAAGCATGAATGCTTTGAAGATCCTTGGAAACAAATTAAGCCTCAGGGAATTGGTTATTAAAGGAATGAATGAAGAGATTGGGCTGCTTGAAGAAAGAATTGACCTTAACAGGACAGCTATAGATTTAATGGAGGAGGATCTGAGATTATTGCGTCAGGAGTACACAAATGCAATACTGAATTCCTACAAATCCAAAAAGCTAAACCCGGAAATAGTATATATACTTTCTGCCAGGGATTTCAACCAGGGCTACAAAAGAATAAAATACCTGCAGCAGGTTTCAAAAATAAGGAGGAATGAATCGGAAATAATATCCGAATTAATCGAGGAAATAGAAAAGTCAAAGGCTAAGCTGGAAGCTGACCTTGAAAGGATTTCTGATGTACAGAAAAAGGAATTGCAGCAAAAAAACCTGCTTCAGGGAGAGCAGAACCGTAAGCAGAGAATGGTAAGAAACCTTACTGCAAGGGAGAAACAGCTGCAGAAGGAACTTGAGGAAAAGAAAAGGGTAGCTCAGAAACTTGAAAAGGAACTTGCCAGAATTATTGCGGAAGAGCGGAAGAAAGCCAGCACTACGTCACTCACACCTGAACAAAAGCTGGTTGGAGAGAATTTTCTGGATAATAAGGGAAAACTGCCCTGGCCGGTAGAGAGAGGTGTTATAACAAACCACTTTGGTAAACATCAGCACCCTGTTCTGAAATATCTTACAGAAGATAATATAGGGATAGAAATTACAAGTTCCGGAAAAGTCGATGCGAGAAGCATATTCAAAGGTGAAGTTACAGCGGTATCGGCAATTTCAGGATCAAATATGACAGTCATTGTCCGGCATGGAAATTTTCTGACCGTATACAGTAACCTGGTAAATCTTAAAGTAAAAAAGGGCGATAAAGTCGAAACAAAGGCTATACTGGGTGAAGTTTTCAGGGATCCGGGATCAGGTAATGCATGTACGTTAAAATTCATGATATTTGAAGGAAAATACCTTGATCCTGAATTATGGATCGCTAAAAACTGAGAAAAACTGAAACAAAAGCAGCTTTTTACAGTATAAAGGAAGTTCCGGAAGAATAATGGAGAGGAAAATAAGAATAGAATCAAAGCTGAGCAACCTTGCTGCTGTCGAGAACTCGATAGACGAAATAACAAGGGATGCCGGAATTAACAAGGATAATTACGGAAAAATTCTGGTTTCAGTCCTGGAAGCCGTAAATAACGCTATTGTACATGGAAATAAGTCAGATGAGACAAAATATGTTGATATTACCATATTGTTGAAGGACGATGTACTGGAGATAACGGTAGAAGATGAAGGCTTGGGTTTCAAACCGGAAGAAGTGCCAGATCCTACAAATCCTGAAAATGTAGAAAGAACAAATGGAAGGGGAGTATTCCTTATGAAGAACCTGGCCGACGAGATACATTTCAACAGGAAGGGAAACAAAGTGAGATTGAAATATTTAAATATACATAATTGAAGATTAAAATATATTACGATGATACGGAATACAGGCTAAGGGGTAGCAGGAATAGCCTGGAAATAATGAAAAAGGTCATCAGTGGAGAAGGAAAATACACTGGTGACCTTTCCTTTATCATCACCAGCGATAAAAAGCTTATAAAAATAAACAAGGAATTCCTGAACAGGGATTATTATACAGATGTTATTGCATTTGACTACGGTAACAAAGGGACAATAAACGGAGAGATTTACATCAGCATTGATGCAATAAAACGAAATGCAATTAACTATAAAATTAGTTTAAGAAATGAGCTTCATAGGGTTATGATTCATGGAATACTTCATTTGTGCGGATATACCGACGAGAAAGTTGAGAAGAAGAAATTAATGCACAAGAGAGAAGAAAAGTGGCTTAAACTGGTTTAGGGGAGAAATGAAACTTGAGTATGATATAATCGTAGTTGGCGGGGGACATGCAGGGTGCGAAGCAGCACATGCAGCAGCCAGGATGGGAGCAAGAACTCTGCTGATAACGATTGATATGACAAAGCTCGCACAAATGTCTTGCAATCCTGCAATGGGAGGAATTGCAAAGGGACAGATAATAAGGGAAATTGATGCATTGGGGGGAATGAGCGGCATTATAACGGACCGCAGCACCATTCAGTTCAGAATGCTTAACAGATCCAAAGGCCCTGCGATGTGGAGTCCGAGGGCTCAATGTGACAGGGTAAGATTTTCAATAGAGTGGAGGAAATGGTTGGAGAGAACTGAAAACCTGCATATCTGGCAGGAGCTTGCAGTTAAGATAATTATGAAGGAAGGAAAAGCTGCAGGTGTGGAAACAGCTTTTGGAAACAAAATGTATGCAAAGAAAGTGATTCTGACAAACGGAACCTTTCTGAACGGTCTGATGCATGTGGGATTTGAAAGAATGCCTGGAGGCAGATCAGGAGACCAGGCATCGACAGGGCTAAGCGACCAGCTGTCAAAAATTGGCCTTAAGGTTGAAAGATTGAAAACAGGGACAAGCGCGCGGATAGACGGAAGAACGGTAGACTTTAGAAAAATGACCGAACAGAAAGGTGATGACGAAGGCAGAACATTTTCTTATTTGGGGGAAAGGAAAAGAAATAGAAAGCAGAAAAGCTGCTTTATAACACATACCAACAGGGAAGTTCACGAGGAGTTGAGAAAAGGACTAAAATTCAGTCCGCTGTTCCAGGGAATAATTAAAGGAAGAGGACCAAGGTATTGCCCAAGCATTGAGGACAAAATTGTAACTTTTGGAGATAAGGAAGCACATCAGCTTTTTCTGGAGCCTGAAGGTAAGGATACGATTGAGTATTACGTTAACGGCTTTGCGAGCAGCCTGCCTCTTGAAACACAGATTAAGGCGTTAAGAAAGGTCCCGGGACTGGAAAAAGTAGAGATATTCAGGCCTGGATATGCAATTGAATACGATTTTTTCCAGCCAACACAATTAAAACATACTCTGGAAAACAAGACAATTGAAAATCTGTATTTCGCTGGACAGATAAACGGGACGACGGGATATGAGGAAGCGGCAGCACAGGGGATAATAGCCGGAATAAACGCAGTAAGGAAGATAAGGGGAGAGGAAGAATTCATTCTTGGAAGGGACGAATCATACATAGGGGTGCTTATTGACGATCTGGTGACAAAGGGAGTTGATGAACCATACAGAATGTTCACATCGAGGGCGGAATACAGGATTTTACTTCGGCAGGATAACGGTGATGAAAGATTAACCAGGAAAGGATTTGAAATAGGTCTTGCAGACAGGTCAAGAATAAGAAAACTTGAAGAAAAGGAGAGGACGGTAAAGAATATAATAGGATACCTTGATGAAAGAAGTGTTGCACCGGTAGAGATTAATGATTTTCTGAGGGAAAGAAACACTTCTGAGATTAAGCAGGCCGTAAAGGCACTGACACTTGCACTTAGGCCGCAAGTTGAACTGGAGGCATTCCTGGAAAGAATAGAAGCAAAAAAGATATTGGAAGCAGAACTGAGAAGGTACAACGATGAAATAATAGAGGCAGCTGAGATAAGAATAAAATACGAAGGATACATTCAAAGAGAAAAGGCTATTGCTGATAAGATAAGAAGACTCGAGAATGTCAGAATCCCGGTCGATGTTAATTACGGGGAATTATTGTCAATATCAACAGAGGGAAGACAAAAGTTATCCAGGCTAAAACCATCAACCATTGGGCAGGCAGGAAGAATCAGCGGTGTTTCTCCATCAGATATAAATATTCTGTTAATGTACCTGGGCAGATAATGTGTTCCACGTGGAACAATTTTTATTATTTATTATTTAATTTTAAATTGTTCATATATCTCACAGATTTCATATCCGAACAAATATATTAAAATATGTTGTCGCAGGGACATTGCATGCAATGTCCATGTGTGTAAAACATAGGTTTCGTAAGGAAACAAAATTCAAAATATTGTGGTAGGGACATTGCATGCAATGTCCCTGCATGAATACCATAACATTTGGATATGGTTGTTAAATACATTAGGTCTGATAAAAAGGAAATGCAATGGTATATCCAAACAATAAAATATGGATAATATGAAAATACAGGGCCGATTAATAGACATATTCAACAGGCAGATATTCGATGCAGAAATCGAAATCGAAAATGGAATGATCGCTGACATCAAAGAAATATCTGCGTCAGAAAGAAGAGATTATATAATGCCCGGATTAATCGATGCCCATGTCCATATAGAGAGCTCAATGATAACCCCTGGTTCATTCGCAATGGCAGCTGTTTCACGTGGAACAACCGGCGTTGTTTCGGATCCTCATGAAATAGCCAATGTAATGGGACTGCAGGGAATTGATTTTATGATAGAAGATGGCAGGAAAACCCCATTCAGGTTCTGGTTCGGCGCACCATCCTGCGTTCCTGCTACAACGCTGGAAACCTCAGGTGCACGACTGGATGCTTCAGATACCGAAAAGCTGCTTAAAAGAGATGATATTAAGTTTCTGGCAGAAATGATGAATTTCCCCGGGGTGATCAATGACGATGAGGAAGTATTAAAAAAAATAGCGGCAGCCAGGAAGCTTGGAAAACCTGTTGACGGTCATGCACCCGGACTCACCGGACCAGGCCTGAGGAAATATATAAATGCCGGGATAACGACGGATCACGAATGCAGCTCCATAGAAGAAGCCCTGGAGAAGATATCCCTTGGAATGAAAGTTATTATCCGTGAAGGAAGTGCCGGCAGAAATTTGCAGGCGCTTAAATCCCTCTATGCTGATTATCCGGAAATGATAATGCTCAGCAGTGATGACATCCATCCTGAAATGCTGAGAGAAAGACATCTCGACAAGCTCCTTGCCCGGCTCATAGATGATGGTTACGATATGTTCGATGTTATAAGAAGCGTAACGCTTAACCCGGTGCTCCACTACAACCTTAACGCGGGACTCCTGAGGCCGGGAGATCCTGCCGACTTCATAATTGTGGATGATCCCAGGAAAATGAATATCCTGGAAACATGGATAGGAGGACAGAAAGTCTATGAGAACGGGAATGTGCTTTTTAAATATGAGCCCGGAGAGCCTGTAAACAAATTCAATTGCAGACCAGTAGGAAGCACAGAGATTGAGGTTCCATGGAAGCCCGGAGAAATAAGGGTGATCACAGCTTTCGACGGAGAACTCTTTACGAAGGAAACACTTTTTGAACCAGCCCGGGGAACATTCATCGAAACAGATATTTCCGCTGATATCCTTAAGATCATCGTAAAGGACCGATACAATGATGCTCCGCCGGCCGTGGGATTTATAAAAGGATTCGGTCTTAAACAGGGGGCCTTTGCTTCCTCGGTTGCTCACGACAGCCATAATATCATCGCAATAGGCACCAACAATGAGGATATTTTAACAGCTGTAAATGAAGTAGTTAAGTTAAAAGGAGGTCTGGCTGTATGCAGCAGTGGAAAAGTAGATTCACTGCAGCTTAACATTGCCGGAATAATGTCCGATCGCTCATGCAGTGAGGTCGCCGGAGATTACGTAAGACTGTCAGCATTGGTAAAAAGCCGGGGCTGCACAATGTCGGCGCCATTCATGACCCTCTCATTCATGGCGCTCCTGGTTATCCCCGAACTCAAGCTCAGCGACCGCGGACTGTTCGACGGCAACAAGTTTCAGTATATGCCTTTGTTTGTCTAGAGTCATTCGATTGCTTTGCCATCTGTAGCCTTGGCGAAGGCTGGTCATTCGATAGTCATTCAATTGCTTTGCCAGCCGAAGTTTCAACGGAGGCTGGTCATTCAATGGACTAACAATGAATGACGCCCCGAG
>JALONU010000266.1 GCA_025454775.1 Bacteroidales bacterium
AAGCCTGGATTTAGCTGATGCCCGGTTGTTAAGAAGGGCTTCCAGTGCTTCATCGGCAAAGACACCTGAACCGATCTGCTCATAAGCCCCAAAATCAGGGATTCCGTCACTGACGGGATTTCCGTAAAAATCACGCCTTCCGTTAAGGGGAATAAAGATCCCGGCATTAATGCATGGTGACCCGGATTTAAGCTTATACCCCCCCAGTGAAGATAGTCCTTCGCCTCCGGTGCCCGGACCAATGAAGAACGGATCGGCAACCAGTTTTTCGGGATCATCGGGAAGTCCGTTCTTCCATGGTCCGAAATAACAGTTGTGATAAAACTGGGTCTTTGGGATATAGTTGATCGGGTCTTTGGGATATAGTTGATCCTTATCGTGTCGATGTACTGACGGGTCAGCATAGGGCCCTGCGTGTAAACGGTCCTGAACCTGCCCTGCCCCGTGGCATAGAAAATATTGTTGATCAGTTTTGCTCCCAGCCTTGATTTGTCAGGACTCCCGGAATGATAGTCAAGATCGGCAGTGCCGTAATCGACGTAGAATACATTATTATGGACCAGGTTCCTGTCAGTAGTGTCGCACTGGAACTGGATAAGGTGGGTTTTGTCGTTCTCGCTGATATTATACCTGGCAATATTGCCGAAGGTATTGTTCATGATCAGAAGGAATCCATGGTTGTTCCTGCTGTAATTGTACTGGCATATGCAGTTCTTGCAGTTGAAATCAAAATCATAGGCATTGCCGTCGCCGTTGGTCTTTTCCCTGCCCGTATCATAAACCTCGTTGAACTGCATGACCGTTTCTACGGTATTCTGTATCCATATTGCAGCAGTATGAGGCCACCAGTCCTTGCTGTCCGGAATATCAAGGTTGCCTGAACGCATGCAGGAACGCCGTACGACATTACGTTCAATGATCCCCCTGTATGGGCCGTTCACGAAAATGCCGTCGCCGCCAAGGTTATCCATTACATTATTGCGAACGATCACATTGTTCTGCGGCCCCCAGGATATTATCCCGCACTTGTCGAAACGTTCAATCCTGTTGTTTTCAATCAGCACATCATCGATCCTTGTAGTCACCGGGCGGGTCCTGTCGCGGCTTCTTTCCCGCTGAATGTTCACCAGGATGCCGCAACTGTAATAACCCGTATATTCGGTATTTCCTCCCATCTGCCCCCAGATGTCGTGCACGTAACAGTTTCTTACAACGATGTGTTTCAATTGCTGGTTCTCCCCCTTCGCCACAGCCACAATACCCTGCCGGCCTATCCCGGTTTCAGGAGGAGCTCCGCTTGTTATCTCCATATTGCTTATCTCCCACCACGACTGGTTGGTAAGCCTTATCCCTGCACCCTCGGCACGACCGATGTTAATTACAGGTTTATGACCATCGCCGTAACTGCTCAGGATTATTGGCTTTCCCTCTTCTCCTGAACCCTGGGGTTTCAGCTGGCCGTACCAGATCCCTCCCGTCTCAAAGAGTATCTGGTCCCCAGGTTGAAAAATAACCTGGTTTACCCTGTCGAGAGTCTTCCATGAATCCTTTACGGAAAGACCTGAGCGGCTGTCTTCCCCGAAAGGAGAAATAAAATAGGTCTTTGACTGACCATTAAGATAAATACAAGTCAGAAGAAGCAGAACGGCAGAGGTGAATATGTTTTTCATAATCAGGTTTTAACACAATATTAAAAAAATCCTGACTTGCCTGAAATTCATTTAATTATTTTTAACCAAAGATTTCATCCGATCCTCCCGAACCAGATTACTGTCAGAAGGAATGTCTTCCTGCGTCGTCCTTTGAAACGTAAATTGTAATATGCAATTATATCTACCGGGCTTCCAGCAGTTCTTCAATCCGTTTCAGGTAGAGATTCCTCGACACCATGAGCTGAATATAGAGAGTGATCATATCCTCCTTGAGCTTCGGGATATCTTTCTCCGGCCAGAGATCATACTTTGCTGCTTCAAGTATCTCATTATCTGAATAGTATGGATAAAGCTCGGCAAAGGTGCCTTCAAGAATTTCCCTTATCTTTTCAGGAGTTAGTCTGGTGAGTATCCAGTGGTACTGTTCCAGGAAGATATTGTACAGAAATGGATCTCCTGCAATCTTCTGATCAAGCCTGTCTTCAGCGGAAAAAAGAAGCTTGTCGCCGAGTATGCTCCTGCTTGCGGCAGTGCCTTCATGCGGTTCGGTAGAAAAGAGATCGTCGTAATCCCACGGGATTATGCTGAACTTCCGGCTCAATGGGTCAACATAAAGATATATCTCGTCGGTATAATCCTTATTCCTCACGAATGAATTGAACGCCAGCCACTTCATATAGGTCTCCAGGTCTATCCATTGTGAAATGGTCCTGTACAGGGCTTCACCCTTATACTTGCCGATTGAAGAATATATCTGCCTGAAGTAACCTGTGTATTTCTTTATTGTGTCGTCAGGCACATTGTCGCCCGGCATGGTCTTCTGGATCCTGTTCTCAAAGCCCCTTCGTATGGCCATTGGAGAATTCATCTTCTTCAAAGCAAAGTCTTCCGGACGTTCAAGCACCAGATAGAGACCCTCGCACCTGTCGTTCACTGAGAGTTTTGAAAACGTGTGCCACAGTCCGAAGATGCCGGTTTCTTGCATCATCCTGAATGCAATCCTGTTGTTTACATAATTGCGGTCCATCGTCAGGCTCTGAGCATAGAATTTCTTGAAGGAAGCTTCTCCGGCAGGGCTTTTAAAGACGGCCGGAGGATCGATGCTTATGCTGAAATTCTTTCTTCTGTAGAACAGTGTGGTCTGTCCCCTGGTATTTATCTTCCCGGGAGTGAGTGTATCTTTATTGATGATGACAGCAGTGGCTCTGATATTTACCTTGCCGCCGCTGGTTCTCCTGATCGATTCGTAACCTGCTTTCGAAGTGTAAATACCTATAAGGTTGTCTATCCTTAATCCCCGGTCCCTGAGATCAAGTTCTTCACCGTACTGAAATGCCTGCGCAGATACAGAAGAGTATGTATGAAGGAAGAATAAGGCAGAAAGGGCTGCGATGCAACCTGTTCTTTTCATAACTTCTTTAATTAGTATAAAGTTACGAAAGACAGTGATTCAGGTCAAGTAATTGGAGAATACTTTAAAGGTATTTCTTCACCCTTTTCCAGTAGTAGAGAGTCCGCGGGCTGGAGCCTTTTGGTATTTTGCCGACGAGAATGCAGTTATCTTAAGAGGCAATGACTCACTAATAAAAGGCAGGGAAAGCATCAGGAATTGCTATGAAAAGAATCTACGGCCGGGAGTAACGCTTACCTGGACACCAGACTTCATTGGTGTATCTGATTGCGACAATCCCGGTTACAATTATG
>JALONU010000267.1 GCA_025454775.1 Bacteroidales bacterium
CTTTTAATTCCATTATTTGCATTCGCCGTGGCGCTGTTTTTCACCGCCTGCGACAAAACAACCGATATGGGAGGCAACGGTAACCTCGTTATCAAGGTTACAGATGCTCCATTTCCCATCGACATGATCGAATCGGCATCGGTTACGATTACAAAGGTAGAACTCAGAAAAGCCGGTGATGGTATTTCCGACGGCAATCCTTTCATGACAATCTTTGAAGATACTGTCACATTTGATCTTCTCGATCTCAGAAATGGGGTTGTAGCGGAACTGCTTGATATTGAAATCCCTGCCGGAACATACAATCTCATGAGGCTCTATGTTGAGGAAGCCAGCCTTAAAATCAAGGACGGCGACACATATAAGGTAAAAGTCCCGAGCGGAAAGCAGACCGGCCTAAAGATCTTTGTGAGACCTGAATTTGTGGTCACCGGCGGACTTACGACCGAGCTGCTTCTTGATTTCGACCTCTCACGCTCATTCCTCATGATAGGAAGCTTCAGTAATCCCGGAGGGATAAACGGATTCCACTTCAAACCGGTTATCAGGGCGGTCAACAACTCGACAGCCGGAAGGATCATCGGCATGGTTACCGACACTTCAAAGGTAAAAATAAAGGGCGCACAGGTGTGGGCAGCACAGGATACAGTGGTTGCCACCACAATTGCCGACACTCTCGGCCACTACGCTCTCATTGGTCTTCCTGCAGGCAAATATTCACTGTTTGCTACAAAGGAAAACTACGACACTGTCAGCTACAATGATGTGACCGTTGCCGCCGGTAACTTAACAATTAAGGATTTTATGCTCACGCATAAATAATCAGGTTGGTTTTAATTTGGAAAAGGATGCTCTTCCCCTGGAGCGTCCTTTTTTTATTGCGGATTTCGGAAGGTGGATTTCGGATTTGTTATTCCGAAATCGACATTCCGCAATCCGAAATCAAGTATCCGCAATCCGAAATTCCACCTCCCTTTCAATCTCAAAAAAAGCCTGTAGTTGAAAAATATCCAAATTATGGATAAGTAGAATCAATTTTCCTCCTATCTTTATATTAATATTTTCATATCAAACGATTTAAAGTTTTAATACCGGAAATAAATGGACTTTAAATTTCTCCCAGGGATCGGCACCAGGGCTGTTCTGATTTGTTTTTTCGCTTCATTTGCAGCCCTCTCATCCGGACAGCAGACGCCATCTTATCCTATTTATCACAGGATGGTGACGCCTTTCATCTTCAATCCCGCGATAGCCGGCAGCAAGGATTTCTTCTCTGTCGATATTTCCGCCGGGAAACAAGGAAAAGCAAATTCCCAGCTTGTAAGCGGAAACATGCGTCTCTCCAGGGCAGCAGAACATTATTCCTCATCACCGGGAATACCTGAATTCACAAACATCGGCGTCGGGGCATACATATTCAATGAATATAATGGTTCAACCCGCAACACAGGACTTACAGCAGCGGGATCATACCATTTCCAGCTCGACAGGAATGCCCTTTCCTTTATCTCGGTGGGTGCTGCCGCCAGGTTCGTCACAAGCAAGTTCTCAGGAAACACCGACCTGGGCCAGCCTGCCTCAACCTTAATATTTCCCGACTTCGATGCAGGCATATATTATTACAGCACAAATCTGTATGCCGGCATTTCTGCAACAAACCTTTTGGGAACTCCCGAAAATGATGATACTGCATCAACATATGTGATGCCGGTATCGAGACAGCTGTTCTTCAACGCCGGCTATAAGATCATCCTGAGCCGCTCAAGAAACATACTTCTCGAACCTATCCTTATCGTGAATACAGATGACAGTTTCTCAGGCGATATTCTGGATATGATCCAGCCTGCACTGAAGCTATATGCAGGTAATTTCTGTGTCGGGACATATTTCAATGACTTTGACAGGATCTCCTTCTTCTTCCAGTACAAGTATAACTCTTTCTACGTGGGGGCGCATTTCTCAATGGCTCACAACTCGCCTTTCTATAAGACTCCCCTGGTCGAGGAAATTGCCGTGGGGATCAACTTATCATCCATAAAATCAGGAATCTCCAGAATGTATCACTGGTAAACCGGTCAGCATTATGAGAACTCTCAATAAAGCCATAACACTCCTTTTAATCAGCACCTGTATTTTCGGTTCCGTAACTGCCAAGAATGGAAGTGTTTTCATACCTGATACACTTAGCACTGCAGGTTTCATTAAGGTCGACACCTTTAACCTGAAGATACTCCCGCCATCATCAGGAGTCCAGTTCTACCAGGACGGAATCATATTTCTTGCCTCTTCGAGAGCCGGCACAAAAATGCTTCCGGAGCATGTGTCTTTCGGACAGACGGACGCCATTTATGCGATGGTGAAAGATAACAATACCGATAATCAGAAGGTCTTCTCGGCATCGGGCAAATTTCCTTATCCCACCGATGCTGTTACTTTCACCCGCGATTACAAGACCATGTATCTCACCAGATATTCTGCTGCAGAAGGAACCGAAAAAATCCATAAAGCATCTTTTACAGCAGGTGACGAAGGCCAGGGAAAATGGACAATTGATGAGAATCCTCTTGGCTTTTGTTCAGGTAAAGCCGTTTTCACCCACCCTGCACTGTCTGCCGACGGCAGGATAATGATCTTTGCATCTAATCAGCCGGGGGCGCTGGGCGGCATGGACCTTTTCATTACACAGAATGAAGGAGGAACGTGGTCTCAGCCAAAAAACCTGGGCGATGCTATCAATACCAAGGCCAATGAAATGTACCCCTTCCTCGATTCGGAAAACAATCTGTTTTACTCGTCCGACGGACTCCTGGGACTGGGAGGATACGACCTCTTTGTGTGCAAGTTCAGGGGCAACACATGGGAATCGCCCATGAACCTTGCGGCACCTGTAAACACACAGTACGACGATGTTGCTTTTACAATGGAAAGGAAAGACGGGAAGTCTGCTTTTTACACAATCAAGGAGAAGGCAGGAAGAAAATCCGTGAGCCTGCTTAAGATCTCTTTGACCGGAAGCGGAAGCCCTGATAAGCTTGCAACTCTCTCCCGTTTCTTCACAAATCCTGCCGAACG
>JALONU010000268.1 GCA_025454775.1 Bacteroidales bacterium
TAAGGAGTGGTATGCGTACCATAACCTGAAATCCCACACCTGTCTGAGGCCTGACAAAGGATGTTTTATCCGGTGCCATAACAGCCACAGGTATGTTAGCTTCAATAATAAAACCCGGCTTATCGAGCTTACCTGCCTTTAATCCTATGCCGAGGTGGAATGAACCATAGTATGGTAGCGGTTCTTCAATCACTGCTTCAACTTTTTCTCTCTGAGAGTCCATGGTCCTGTCGTAGAAGACCACATTCTCAGAGGAGCCGATATTCATATTGAAGGAAGCTCCGGCCTTGTAATAAACATTAACCGGATAGTCCTTGTAGGGATAGATCCTCATCTCGAGCGGAACCGATAGATAACCGGCTCTCTGGCTAAGTTCCAGCACCTTAGCGAAATAAGCTCCTTCCTCATTTTCTGCATAACTCACATAGAAAAAGTCTTCCGAGTCGGACCAGTAGGAAGTTTTTCCCAGCGAATTCTGCACGCTTGTAAAACGCAGACCCGAGGAAATGCCTATAATGTTTTTGACGAATCTCGTTTCAAATTTTACACCGGCAGACCAGTTCCAGGAGAGGCTCCTGATGTGGTCTGAAACATAGTAATACCAGATCGGTTCAACATCGGCCCTGATGTAATCCTTTGAAGGTTCTTCACAATCGATGAAATCCCCTCCCCCTTCGAGGAAAAGAAATCTCATTTTTTTCTCCTGCCCATGCAGGTATGATGCAAACAGGGCGAGGAGAATCAATGTACTTAGAAAGTGCTTTTTCATTGTTTGGTTTCATGTAATAAAAACGCAGTTGAAGATAGCGATATTGCAGAAAATTGAAAATCCGTCCCTTTTTTCTAAATTGTGAGCGATTTCCCGGTAAATATTAACCTAAATATACAACCATGAGTGAACTGATTGACAACTCGAAATTCAGGAAGGAGAAGCTCAAGGAGTTGATACTTAAGCTTCACAGCGGGGAGAATCCCGTGAAAGTAAGGCAGGAACTGATACAAACCCTTAAACAGATCCCATACGGAGAGGTTGTTGAAGTGGAACATACCTGACGGACATCCTGTGGATGTATTCCGCAAGGAGAATGCCGAACTCCTGAAAGCTATAGCCAGAACAGAAAGACTGCTCGGGATACTTCATGCAGAAACAGATCAGACTTTTCCTGACTATGTTTTTCAGCTGTTGGGCTGTTTCAACGAGCTGATGGACGTTGACAAGCATTACAGGAAAAAGGAATACCTCCTCTTCCCCTACCTCGAGAAAAGAGATATAACGGGTCCTCCGAAGGTGATGTGGGGCAAGCACGATGAAATAAGGGAACAGCTCAGGGGCTGCATTGACATTCTCAGGAACAGGAACCTGATTAAACAGGATCTCGAGGATTCGATGGAGTTCCTTTTTACACCGGTGCTCAAAGCCCTGGCCGACATGACAAAGAAGGAAGAAGACATCCTGCTGCCAATGAGCCTGGATGTGCTTACAACAGAGGAATGGTATGAGATCCACAAACAGACCCTAGAATTCGGATTCACTCTTTATGATCCGCAGACAGAATGGAAACCTGAGGGACTGGCCAGCGATGAAAGCGCCGGAGTTACCCTGAGCCATTCAGGAGCTGTGCAGCTTCCTTCAGGCAGTTTCACGGCAGAAGAAATCATGGCCATCCTTAATACCGTTCCCGTTGATATGACTTTTGTCGACAGGAACGACAAGGTCAAGTATTTCACACAGGGCACACACCGCATATTTGCGAGGAACAGATCGATAATCAACCGCGATGTAAGGCTCTGCCATCCTCCCGGAAGCGTCCACATCGTAGAGAAGATACTTGAAGATTTCAAGTCGGGCAAGGCATCACATGCTCCTTTCTGGATCAATATGAAGGGAAAATTCATCCTTATCGAGTATTATGCCCTCAGGAACGAAAAAGGTGATTACATGGGCACTCTGGAAGTCTCGCAGGACCTTACCGAAGCACGAAAGCTTAAAGGAGAACAGAGAATACTGGAGTACAAATCAAAATAGCAAAGGCCATGGAAAAGCTTATAATAACACCAAAAACTAAAATATACGACCTCCTTGAAGCATACCCTGAACTCGAGGAAACGCTGATCGATGCTGCTCCGGAGTTTAAAAAACTTAAGAATCCGGTGCTGAGAAAGACAATTACAAGGATCACAAATATCGGTCAGGCTGCAGTAATAGGAGGACTGAATGTTGAAGAACTGGTTAACAGGCTGAGGAAGAAGGCAGGCCAGTCGGCAATCGGCCAGATTGATGAGGCAGGGAATAAATATGTGACGGTATGCCCCTCCTGGTTCAGCAAAGAGGCCGTAGTTCAGAACATCGACATCCGTGAAATGCTCAACAGGGGAGAACAACCGGTTCATGAAGTGATGGCTGCCCTTAAAAAGCTTCAGCCCGGACAGATAATTGAGATCATCGCTCCCTTTATCCCGGCGCCTCTTCTGGATAAGTCTCTGAGCCTTAACTATAAACACTGGCTTGAAAAGAAAAGTGAAACCGAATACCGCGTTTTCTTTACAGCTGAGTAGTGCATGAATTCATAAAATTTTTTCCCATAATACTGACCCTGATGAAAAAACTGCTTTTTACCGTTGTGCTAATCGCCGCTTATGTTTATGCCAACGCACAGTCGTCACCCCGTTCAAGGGAATCCTTCAATGAAGGATGGAAATTTGTAAAATACTTCAATGCCTCAACCGAGGCAGCCTCCTTCGACAGGGAGCCTGCAGGGCTGGAAGTACCCTCCTATAACGACAATTCGTGGCGCACACTCGACCTCCCGCACGACTGGGCTATTGAAGGACCTTTCAGCGACACACTGGAAAACAATACCGGGCTTCTTCCCTGGAAAGGTATCGGCTGGTACAGGAAACACTTTAAAGTAAAAGAATCCGATAAACAAATACGATTCTATATCGACTTCGACGGCGCCATGGCATACTCCCAGGTATGGCTCAACGGCAAATACGTTGGAGGATGGCCTTACGGATATACTTCATTCAGGCTCGACCTCACTCCCTATATCAATTACCAGGGAGATAACGTAATTGCAGTGAGGCTCGACACAAAAAAATGGGATTCCAGATGGTATCCGGGTGCAGGCATTTATCGAAATGTATGGCTTGTTAAAACCTCACCGGTGCACATTTCTTATAACGGTCTTTTCTGTACAACCCCTGAGATCAGGAAAGAAAGCGGCACTGTAAGTATCAGTGCAGAGGTTGAGAGTCACATCGGCAATCCTGTACTTGCCAGGGTTAAAGCCGCAATATACAAGCTCGATGGGAAATCCACCGTTACCGGCGCTCCCGTTGCCGAATTCACATCACCTTTTGCCATGCTTCAGGCGATGGACAGGCACACTTTCAGGGTTGACCTGAGAGTGAAGGACCCTGTTCTATGGGACATCCAGAATCCTGAGCTGTACCGGGCTGTGGTCTCAGTCATCTCAGAGAATGAAGCATATGACAGTTACGAAACTAATTTCGGTTTCAGAACACTTCTTTTCACCGCGCGCGACGGATTTTTCCTGAATGGTAAAAAGGTTGAGATCAAGGGTGTTTGCAATCACCACGACCTGGGGGCTCTCGGATCTGCGATAAACACCAGGGCTCTTGAGCGTCAGCTTGAAATACTCCAAGAGATGGGATGCAACGCGATCAGGACCAGCCACAATCCTCCCGCCCCGGAGCTTCTCGATCTGTGTGACAAAATGGGATTCCTGGTGCAGGATGAAGCATTCGACGCCTGGAAAACGCCAAAGAAGAGGGGCGATTACAACCTGCTGTTCTATGCATGGCATGTGGAGGACCTGAAAGCTATGGTGAGGCGTGACAGGAATCATCCGTCAGTTTTCATGTGGAGTACTGGAAATGAGGTGAATGACCAGAACAACCCTGCCCTCTCGGAAAGCCTGAGGGCCA
>JALONU010000269.1 GCA_025454775.1 Bacteroidales bacterium
AATGGGATTCAAAACCTTCGGGTATGCCGGAGGAAGCGAAGATGTATTGGAACCCGATCAGGATGTATACTGGGGAACGGAAACAAAATGGCTGGACAATGATGAACTCAATCTAGAACTGGAAGAAGTTGATAATCCTCTGGCAGCCATTCAGATGGGGCTTATCTATGTAAACCCTGAAGGCCCCGGCGGCAAACCCGATCCCCTCGCAGCAGCAAAGGACATCCGGAACACTTTTGCCCGCATGGCCATGAACGATGAAGAGACCGTGGCACTGATCGCAGGCGGACACACCTTCGGAAAGACCCATGGTGCCGGTGATTCCAAACATGTAGGTCCTGAACCTGAAGCAGCCCCCGTTGAAGAACAGGGACTTGGCTGGAAAAGTTCATACGGCTCGGGAAAAGCCGGCGATACTATCACCAGCGGTATAGAGGTCACCTGGACTCAGACTCCAAACAAATGGAGCTATTATTTCTTCGATAATCTGTTCAGGTACGAATGGGAGCTTACAAAAAGTCCGGCTGGTGCCTTCCAGTGGGTGGCAAAAAATGCAGGTAACATCGTTCCTGATGCACACAACCCGGCCATGAAGCATTCCCCGACAATGCTTACCACTGATCTTTCGCTGCGCTTCGATCCTGCCTATGAAAAGATCTCCAGGCGCTTTTATGAACATCCGCTCGAATTTGCCGATGCATTTGCACGGGCATGGTTTAAACTTACCCACCGCGACATGGGGCCGCGATCGAGATATCTGGGCCCTGAAGTGCCTGCGGAGGAACTTATATGGCAAGACCCTGTTCCTGCAGTAAATCATCCTCTGATCAATGAAAAGGACTTTGCCGCGCTGAAAACTAAAATATTGAAATCAGGCCTTTCGGTTTCGCAGCTGGTTTCAACAGCCTGGGCATCTGCCTCGACATTCAGGGGATCGGACAAGAGAGGAGGAGCCAACGGAGCACGTATACGCCTTGCCCCGCAAAAGGACTGGAAAGTGAACAATCCGCCACAGCTGGCAAAAGTGCTGGATAAGCTGCAGGCGATACAGAAGGAATTCAACAGAGCACAGACCAAAGGCAAAAAAGTCTCTCTCGCTGATCTTATTGTACTCGCTGGTTGTGCAGGCGTTGAAAAAGCAGCAAAGGATGCAGGTCATAAGGTCACTGTCCCGTTCACACCCGGAAGAACGGATGCCTCACAGGAACAAACAGATGTGGAATCCTTTGCCGTGCTTGAGCCGGCGGCCGATGGTTTTCGCAATTACCTGAAAAAGAAATATGCAGTTTCCTCTGCGGAATTGCTTGTTGATAAAGCCCAGCTTCTTACCCTGACTGCACCGGAGATGACCGTTCTCATCGGTGGCATGCGTGTCCTGAACACAAACTTCGACAATTCAAAGCATGGGGTATTCACTAAGCACCCGGAGGTTCTGACAAACGATTTTTTTGTAAACCTGCTCGACATGCAAACGGTCTGGAAAGCAGCACCCGGATCTGATGAGTTATTCGAGGGGCACGACCGCGAATCAGGAAAGAAGAAGTGGACTGCAACAAAAGTCGATCTTATTTTCGGATCAAATTCGGAGCTCAGGGCTCTTGCAGAAGTTTATGGCAGTTCTGATGCCCGGGAAAAATTTGTCAGCGATTTCATTTCCGCATGGGATAAAGTGATGAATCTCGACAGATTCGACCTCAGAACAACCTGACAGACGTTTGGCATCCGACAGACAGAATTATAAATAAACATAAATGCTGATCCGGACAATAACGGCAGTCAAGATCGCTTTCCTCCTGCTCAGTGCCTCTGTTTCAGGGCAGGACGATTTTTACTTGAACCTGAGTGATGCTGCCATCGGACTGACGAAGCAGCACGTTGTGTATGATCCGAAATACTACAGTATCAGATACCCCGGCGGAGATATCCCCGAAGACCGGGGTGTCTGTACTGATGTAGTTATCAGGGCATACAGAAAGCTGGGCATTGACCTTCAGAAGGAAGTCCACGCTGACATGGCTGCGAATTTTGGTGTATACCCTAAAATCTGGGGATTAAAGAGCACCGACACGAATATCGATCACAGGCGGGTTCCGAACCTAATGACTTTCTTCAGCCGGCACGGAGAAACGAAAAGTATCAGCAATGATCCCAAAGACTATAGACCGGGGGACATTGTAACATGGGACCTGGGCGAAGGTATCCCTCACATCGGTATCGTAATTAACAAGAGGTCAGCCGACAATATGCGCTTTCTCATAGTTCACAATATCGGCAACGGGCAGGAGATCTCTGACTGCCTGTTCTCATACCGGTTGACAGGACACTATACATACAGGAAATAGCCAGAAAAAATGATCTACTCAACTTCAGAAATCAGGCGCCAGGACAGATTGCTCCCGGAGTCAAAGGCTTTAGAAATTTTAAGCGGGGGTGAATATGGAATATTGTCGATGTGTTGTGACGACTCTGCCGCCTATGGCGTTCCCGTCAATTATGCATGGGATGGCAGGGAGTCAATATATATACATTGCGCGTCCTCAGGGAAAAAGCTGCTTTGCATTGACAAAAACAGCTCCGTTTCATTTTGTGTGGTCGGCAGGACTAAAGTGATCCCGGCCAGGTTTGCAACGGAATACGAAAGCATCATCCTGCAATGCAGGGCTTCAGTGAGCTTACCTGCTGATGAACGGATGAGGGCATTGATGCTGCTTGTCGAAAAATACTCCCCCGGTGCCGGAGAGAAGGGAGTAAAGTATGCTGAGAAATATTTTCATGAGACAGAAATCATAAGGCTGGATGTTGATAAATGGTCAGGCAAATCCTGCTCCGCTTCATAAAAGATGCCTTCGCTTCATTCTTCACTCTTTCAGCAAAAAACAGGTTACAAGGAAGTACATTATGTTGAATTTCATTAAATGAATCACTATTTACGATAGTTTGTGATAGGATTCGGAGATTCTTCGCTTCACTTCGTTTCGCTCAGAATGACAGAGTGTTGTGATTAGAGGGGGAGGGTTGTTGGGGGGGGGGATAATTGTAATCCGTACATTTAATCTGAGCATCTAAATAAAATAACCTAAAGAAAACAGATTATGATCAGCAAAAAATTGATTACCAGCTTCTTCCTGATTGTGGCAATAGCTTTCTCTGCATACGGTCAGGTACCCCAGAAATCCTTGAAAGAGGCATATGCAGGGAAATTCCTAATAGGCGCTGCAAACGACCTGTCTTCTATTTCCGAGGCCGAGGCGGCAAATATTAAGCTGCATTACAACATCATCACCCCGGAAAACTGCATGAAACCGCAGCCGATCCATCCTTCGGTAGATAAGTACAACTGGGAAACCGCCGATGCTATGGTCGACTGGTGTCAGAAGAATGGCATAAAGGTCTGGGGACATACATTAGGATGGCATTCACAATCACCTAACTGGTTCTTCCAGGAAGATCCGAAGGCTGAACCAGCAAGACCTGCAACTCCTCCTGCCCCTCCGGCACAAGCTCCTGCTGCTTCAGCTGCTCCCGGAGCTCCTGCTGCTCCTGCAGCCAATACTGCTCCACGCCCCAATATGGGAGGTTTTGGACGTATGGTAGGTCCACCGGCAAGCAAGGAAGTCATATTGGAGCGCCTGAAGAGTCATATCATGACTGTGGTTGGCCGTTACAAAGGGAAAATTACTGGATGGGATGTGTTTAATGAATCAATTGCCGATGGTGGTGACGGTACAACTGAAAATCTTCGCACTTTCAGCTGGTATCAGTATGTTGGACCAGAAGTATTGACACTTGCTTTTAAATGGGCGCATGAAGCTGATCCCCAGGCTGAGCTGTACTACAACGATTATAATATCGAGCAGGGTGCGGTTCAGAACAAGGGCAAGCACGCCAGCTCCATGCTGCTGCTCAAGCGTCTCATCGCTGAAGGTGCTCCGATCACCGGTGTGGGAATACAGGGACACTGGCACCTTGATACTAACCTTGAAGACGTTGAAAAAGCCATCGAGAATTACGCCTCACTGGGGCTTAAGGTTTCCATCACAGAGCTGGATGTAACGGCAACGGGAAGCAATACCGGCGCTTTCGGCAATCAGGGTGGCGGGGCGGTGACCGCCGA
>JALONU010000270.1 GCA_025454775.1 Bacteroidales bacterium
CGCCACCCCCCTGTGGAGGTGTATGAACAATTCTCCCTCCCACGAACCTTATTCAGTAAGACCCGTAACCGTGGATCTGAATGATAAGAATATTGTACATAGCCGGTGGCAGCAGATGAGCGAGAAATTTGATTTTACGGCCGAAGACAGGATTGATGACGCAAAATTCAATGAAGTGATCTGGAAAGCTGTTAAAGGACTGGACTCCCCGTGCCCGCCGGCTGTAAGGTCTGCCTTTCTGATCCCTGAAACCGAAATGGAAGAAGATTGAAGTACCTCATTTTGTATTTCTCTGTTTTTTAATATCCTGTGCCATTTTTTTGGTGTAACTTGCCTTATAAACAGGTGTAACCAAATCCTATTGTTATGAAAACAAAGGGACTCATTCTGCTCTTCCTTTTTCTCTCGCTATTAACATTTTCACAGTTTGAACAGAAAGTAAGCATTAACATTTCTGCCGGTATGTTCAAAACATTTGGCTATGAAACGGGAGAGGGTGATTATGATCCCCTCCAGATGCCGCACTACAGGCCAGGCCCTATTGCAGAGGCAGGGATTCAGTATAACATCAACCGCCGGCTTTCGGTTATGGTCTCCGCGGGAATTATGTATTCGGGTAGCTGGTCATTTATGACTGGGGATTATGACTATCTGCATTATACTATTTTCGATCCTGAAACGGAGGAACCGATTGCTGAAGGAATAAACAAGCTGAATTTGTTCAATTTACAGGCAGGTATCTTCCCTAAATTCTACCTGTTCCCATCGAAGAAATGGAATCCCTATTTGTTCGCAGGGATAAGCATGAATTTTACCAGCGCAAAGTATACCAATAATTGGTGGAAGGATGCTGACAGGCTTGGAGTCCTTGGTCCTGACGATGAGGTGCCTTATGATCCCTTTCTTGAAAAGAACAATGGATTGGGATTCATTCCCGGTTTGGGTGTTGAATATGGCCAGACCGACAGGTTAAGGATATATATGTCAACCGGCTATTATCTTATCGCGTTGAATGAAAAGAACTTCAAAAACGAGCTTGTGATTGAAAATTTCAATGCCTTCTTTATTCAGCTTGGTGTCAGGCTGGCCTTTCTCAAATCCAAAGACCTTTGACAATGAGAATCCTGATACTTATTATCTTCATTTGCTTCCTGGCGAATACACGTTCAGGCGCACAGTATTATCTGAACGGGAAACGTGCCTTTAGTGAAACCGGACATCAGGTCTACACCGTTTCATACAATAAAGACGGAAATTATATTGTATCAGTGGGATACGACAGGAATATCATTGTCTGGAATGCCGAATCCGGAGTTATTTACAGGACAATCTCCGGACTGAAGAAGAGACCTCTTGCCGCTGCAATACATGCCGACACCATCCTGGCATCCGGCGGGGACGATAATGTTGTTATTCTGTGGAATCTGAAAGCCGTAAATGTGATCCGAACCTTCGAGGGTATACAGGGCAATGTCAAGACTCTTGACATAAGCCCTGACGGGAAATACCTTGCAGCCGGCGGTGATGGAAGATTAATAAAGGTGTGGGAAATTGAATCCGGCAAGGTTATTCTTGAACTTAAAGGACATAAAGACGATATTAATGTGCTGAAATTCAGTTCCGACGGATCACTCCTGGCATCCGGAGGTGCCGATAGGACATTGATAATATGGAATATTACAAACGGCAGCATTGCAAGGACCATATCTTCCCATAAAAACTGGATCTCGGATATTGACTTCAGCCCTGATGGGAAATACCTTGCGTCGTGCGGCTATGACAAATTGATTAATATAATAAATCTTGCTGATTTCTCTGTCCAGAGAACTCTGAAGGAACACACTGACTACGTTCAGACGATCGATTTCAGTCCTGACGGAAAATTCCTTCTCAGCGGCGGCCGCGATAAGATCATAATCCTGTGGGATATTAACACAGGAGAAATCCTGTCCAAATCTGAAAAACAGGATCAATATGTGCTTTCCGTCGACTTCTGCCCTGTACGGGAGGATTTCGTTTCTTCTGCCATGATGTCGGAAAACATACAGATCTGGGCCTTTTCGGGAGCAACTTATGCAATCAGGCAAGATGCTACAAAGCTTGCTGCAATGGCTGATAAACAGGCGGCCCCTGTCCAGAAGCCGTTGGAACCTTCTGCGGCTGACCTGCCTGCACCAGCTTCCCCCGGTAAGAATTATGCTCTGCTTATTGGTATCAATGACTATGAGAGCTACGATATCCCGGATCTGGACAATCCGTTGAAAGACGCGCGCAGTGTTTATGAGATACTCACATCGAAATATACTTTCAACCAGGAGGATATAATACTCCTGGAAAATCCAAAACGTAAAGACTTCATTACAACTTTTGAAAACCTGGCAAAAAAGATCTCTTCGAGGGATAACCTGCTGATTTTTTATGCAGGGCACGGGGTGTGGGATAAAGAGAACAGGCTGGGTTACTGGTTCCCTGCTGATGCAGAAAAAGGAAGCTCTCTCAACTGGTTCAGTAACACTACATTACGTGATTTCATCGGAAGCATCCGGGCCAGTCACATCCTGCTTATTGCCGACGCCTGTTTCAGTGGAGCTATTTTCAAAACAAGGAACGTAGATATGGACGCTCCGCAGAGCATAAAAAAGCTTGACGCCCTTCCAAGCAGGAGAGCTATGACCAGCGGAATCCTTGAAGAAGTTCCGGATGAAAGCGTATTCGTCAAGTATCTCGTGAAACGCCTTTCCGACAACGAAGAAAAATTTCTTACATCCGAGTTGCTTTATACAAGCTTCAAGATGACCGTCATCGATAATGGTATTACGGTCCCCATGTTCGGCGTCATCCAGAATGTGGGCGACGAAGGCGGGGATTTTATCTTCACACTAAAATAAAAGTACCTGCTCATTTGCCCCTGATGTATACCGGATTGAAATTAATGGGCAGCTGGTAATAAACATCAACCGGCTTCCCGTTCTGTTTACCGGGACTCCAGTCGGGCATGCTTTCAAC
>JALONU010000271.1 GCA_025454775.1 Bacteroidales bacterium
GATGCGGATCGAGATCTATATAATCGAAACATCCGAGGCCGCCTACAAGATGGATGGAACAGCATAAAGCGAGTCTGGTTTCGAGCATGCATCCCACCATAAGTTTGATATTTGCACTGCGCGCAATTGCAGCAATATCAATAGCTTCAAGTATTCCTGATTTCATGATCTTGATATTGATAATGTCGGCACAGCCCATACGAACAATATTGATCGCATCAGCGCTGGTGAAAACCGATTCATCAGCTGCTATAGGTACCGATGTATGGTCCTTGACGAATTTCATTCCCTGAAGGTCGCTTTTGATAACCGGTTGTTCAAAAAGAATGGGACGTATATTGTTCTTTTCAAGTTCCTCAAGAAAATGGACAGCTTCGCATGGAGAGTATCCCTGGTTGGCATCGAGTGTTATTTCACAGCCGGGGGCACCATCTTTAATAGCCAGAATTCTTTCTATATCATCTTTAAGTTTCTTCCCGACCTTGGTTTTAAGGACACGGTATCCTTCCCCGGCATATCTTGCAGCATTCTTACGGGCAATATCTGGTGGAACAATATCGACAGTATAATCTGTTTCAATTTTATTAACGGATCCTCCAAAAAACTTATATAACGGAATGTTTATCAGTTTTGTATAAGCATCGAGCAGAGCCATTTCCACGGCGCACCTTGCCGTTACCTGAGCCCGGAATACGCTTTTCAGGGTTTTTGCAATTGCCTTATATTCAGAAATCTCCTTGCCCACTATGAAGTCCCTGCAGCTCTCAAGCGTTGCCAGCACTGTAGCCTGATTCTCTCCGTTTATCGGTTCCAGCGGTGCAGCTTCTCCGGAGCCTTCAATCCCATTTTCCAGCACCACGGTAATAATAACATTTTCAATTGAATATTTTGTTCCGATGGCAATTGTAAATGGTTCGTCCAGCTTAATTTTTACCGGATCAATGAATACCTGTTTGATTTTAGTCTTTCCCATTTTCTTTAATCCATTTTTTAAGATTAACCAGTAATTTCTTTATCTGAACATCCGAATGACTTGCGGTAACAGCGATCCTGAGGATATTCATTTCCCTGTTTGAAGGATAATTTAAATGGGGAACGATGATCCTGTTATCTTCAAGGAACAGAGATAGTTTCTTCGCCCTCTCCGGAGATGACATTATTAAAGGAATAACAGGTGTTCCATTCCCTGTAGTCCCGAAACCCAGCAATAAAATTTCTTCTCTCAGTCTGTCTGCCTGCTCGAGAAGGTGAATACGCAAACCGGGATTTTCGTGAATAATTTTCAGCGATGCAATACCGGCAGCAACAACAGGAGGGGGCAATGCAGTTGATGCCTGGTAAGTTGTCGATTTTTCCCTGATAAGTTGTGTAAGCTCCCTGCTCCCGGAGATAAACCCGCCATAGCCACCGATGGCTTTGCTCATTGTCTCGGTCTGATATATATTTTCGGCGTCGGTCAGATTAAAATGTTCCGGCGTTCCCTTTCCTGTTTTACCCAGGACACCTGTGGCATGTGCATCATCGACAACGAGTAATCCTTTATGCTTCCGGACAACCGGGAATATTTTATCGAGAGGGGCAATTTCGCCGGTGAGGGCAAAAACACCATCGGTAATTATCAAAGGATTCGATATCTTGTTATGCGTGATCAGATAATCAAGATGACCGGCATCGCTGTGATTAAAGAACATCTTATTCACATCTCGGGGTATTGCAGCCGAAATGCTTGCATGAGCAAGCTGGTCGGCAAGCACTATTGAGTATTTATCTTTAAGTATTTCGAGAAGGATGCTGTTTCCCTGGTAACCTGAAGCAAAAACCACCGTATCCTCTTTCCCCTTAAATAATGAAAGTTCGTTTTCAAGCTCAAGATGTATGGTAGCTGTTCCTGATGTGCGCCGGGAGGCAGAGAAGTTTATTCCATACTTCCTGACAGCCTGAATTACAGCATTTTTTACGGCTGGATGATTGGCCAGGCCAAGGTAATTATTGCCTCCGAAGTAAGAAAATCTCCTCCCTTTGCTGTTAACATAATTACCTATGCCGCCTTCCAGAATAACCATAGTATTTTTAAGTTTCTATTTGATCAGCCCGCTTACAAGTACTTTCAGTTCCGCCACCTCATTTTCCAGTGTTTTTAGTCTTTCGATCTCAGCCTGTTGTTTCTCAATTATAGTCTGCTGTTCCTTGACGGCCTCAACAAGCAGGGCAGTAATTGGCGCATACTGCATCGAAAAGTGGTCATTCTTTAAAGATACAACTTCAGGAACAACTTCGTATGCTTCCTGACCTATGAATCCCATCTGGAGGCCCTCCATACCTGCTGCAGGTTCATTCCATAAGAAATTGACACCGCGGAGCTTCAGTACTTTTTCAAGAGCGTCTGGTATAGATGCAATGTCGTGCTTCATCTTCTCATCGCTGTAGTTAAACCATGACGACATGCCACCTGCTGTTCCGTTGACAAAGAAATTAGTCAGACCCAGATTATGCCCGCCATTGCCATTGATGACGACCCTGGCGTTATCAAACTCGCCATAGATTAACGGGGATGGAGTTGCATCATTAGCGATATAAAGACGGTGGGAATTTGTCTCATCTCTGCCGGCACCATGACCGATAAATACATTCCAGCTGCCTGTCAGGTTATTCCTTCCTGAATAAGCTCCCATATAAACATTCCCGTCTCCTGAATTCGCATATTGTCCTGCGAGATTTCCCAATATCAGGTTAAATGAACCTGCTAAATTTTGTGCTCCTGCACCAGTGCCTATATTTGTATTCCTTGAGCCGGTGATATTCCGGACACCTGCTTCCATTCCAATATTTACATTCTGCCATCCGGTTGTATTATATGCCCCGGCTCCGTTTCCCATTGCAATATTATAGTACCCTGTTGTATTCATCTGACCTGCCCATTGTCCGATAAATACATTGAAGTATCCTGAAGTGTTTTCGAATCCTGCCGAATCTCCGATAAAGAGGTTTCCCCATCCTTCATGTCCGATGAAATAATTATCACTTGTAAGTGAGGTGAAAGGGGTGATGCTCTGTGTTCCTTTAGTGATATCGAATCCTCCCACTGCAAAGCCGCCTTTTAATTTCTTTGTGGCATCTTCCTTTACGTA
>JALONU010000272.1 GCA_025454775.1 Bacteroidales bacterium
TTGGAGATCTGACAATGGTGTTGCCGAAACAGCCAAGCTCGGGACGAAGATCGTCAACGGCAATAAACAGAATGTTCGGCTTCCCGGTGAGAACATGTCTTTTATTCCCGCTGTCGGTGCAGGCTGTGGCTGCTATAATACTCATACCCAGCAGCAGCCCTTTCTGTATTGCAGGATATGGATGTAAAGCCCGGTTATCGTTCATATTCATCTGGTTTTCTCAAAAATAGCAAAGTATCTTTAGGATAAGAAGCTGTCTGTCTGAAAAACATTCTTATATATCAGCGTCTGATCTTAAAACGTCGTATAGCTTCGTTTTACTGACCCGGCTATCCGTGATTTTTATTTTCTATGAATGTGTGAAAATTTTAAATTTGAATAATGATAGCCTTTCAACAATTAAAGTGATGGAAATCTTATCAAAAGTTAAAATGATGAAATGTAATCCTTATCTCTTCGGAGCCGCCGGTCTTATTCTTATCCCCGGATGCGTAGGGAATCAATCCGGAAAGGAATTGCCGGATATAGTTTTCATCCTGGCCGATGACCTGGGTTATGGCGATATCAGTTTTCTTGATCCTGAATCAAAGATAACTACGCCAAATATTGACCGCATTGCGCAATCGGGAGTGGCCTTTACCGATGCTCATTCTGCTTCTGCTGTCAGCACTCCTACCCGTTACGGTATCCTGACAGGCAGGTACAGCTGGCGGAGTGAGCTGAAGAGCGGGGTTCTTAATGGGTACTCCGGGGCACTTATTTCTCCTGACCGAAAGACAATGCCGCAAATGCTCAGGGAAAGAGGATACACTACTGCATGCATCGGCAAATGGCACCTCGGGTGGAAGTGGAACAATATAGAAAAGGGTAATGACAGCATTGATTATTCGAAGCCGATTACTGACGGACCAACAGAAAAAGGTTTCGATTATTTTTTCGGATTCAGCGGTTCCCTCGATATGCCCCCTTATGTCTATGTTGAAAACGACCGGCCGACATCACAACCCGACAGGATTACATGCGGTAATAATACTCAATACGGTAATCCTGGTTATGATGGTTCATTCTGGAGGGAAGGACCTACAGGGAGCGACTTTATCCATGAAGAATGCACTCCGCGTTTTTTCAGAAGAGCCTGTAAATATGTTGAGGAGATGGCTGTTCAGGATAAACCATATTTCCTTTATCTCGCTCTTCCGTCACCTCATACTCCCATTTTGCCTTCAGAGGAATTTAAGGGGAAATCGGGAATTAACACATATGCTGATTTCATTCTTATGATAGATGAGGAAGTCGGGAGGTTACTCGAGGTCATAGAAAAAACAGGAAAAAGTAAAAATACCATTGTGGTGTTTACATCCGACAACGGTACAGCTCCGTGGGCTGATATTAAAACCCTTGAGTCGAAAGGACATAGTACGAGTTATATCTACCGGGGACACAAAGCCGATGTTTACGAGGGAGGACACAGGATACCATGTTTTATGCAATGGCCCGCAAAAATAAGGAAACCTCATATTGTTGAACAAACCGTTTGCCTTAACGATTTTATGGCCACGTTTGCAGCAATTACAGGCAGCGGACTGGCTGATAATGAAGCTGAGGATAGTTATAATCTGATGCCGGCGATCCTGAAGCCAGGATACCGGAAAACAATCAGGGAAGCTACGGTTCACCAATCAGTTAATGGCAATCTTGCCATAAGGAAAGGGGAATGGAAACTCTTAATGACTCCCGGCTCAGGGGGATGGAGTTTTCCCAGGCCCGGTAAAGAAGAGGAAGGATTGCCTCCTGTTCAACTTTATAATATGAAAGAAGATCCTTCGGAAAAGATCAACCTGCAGGCAGAACATCCTGAAACTGTAAAAGAATTGACAGATCTCCTTAAGAAATATATTGAAGAGGGCCGGAGTACACCCGGGAAGCCTCAGAAAAATGAGGGTGAGTTCCCGGATAATCTTAAGTTCTGATGATTATACCTCTTTTGGGGTAGCAGTTGCTTCTTTCTTCAGTCTGACAGATTGGGCAATCTTTCGCCTATTATCAGAACCCGGGGATTATTGTCATGTGCCTTGAAGGTGCCTTCTGATGAAGTTATTCCCCCGGCTTCAAAGACTCCTGCTATCGGGTTAAACCAGTAATAAGGCAGACCTGAGGTCATGTTTTTTATCGTTATTGTACCTCCCTTATCCAGGTATGCAATATAGAATACTCCTTCCTTAGTCAGAATGTACCTGTCTGAATCTGTCAGATCCCGGCGTCTTTCCATATCCGCAAAGTCGAAACCTTCAAACGCTTTTGAAACCAGACCGACATAGTTGCTTCCTTCCTGCGCCATAGCCTCTTTCCACGACATAGGTGCATCTGTCCAGGCATCCCAGCCGGGTTCATCGGGAGTGATCTTCCATTGCCAGAGACAGGCAGCACCATAAACGACGCCCATGGTACCGCCGTGCATAAGCTGGTTCCATGCCTCTTCTCCCTGCCACCATCCAAGACCATTCATGCCACCACCCATACCTTCATAAGTCGGCTCTCCGTTCAGTCCTGCTTTTACAGGCTTATTATCATACATTCTTTCAACCTTATGATAAATATGTTTCCCATCGTGCCCTGTCTGGGCCCATTGAAAGTCGAGCCAGTTTTCTGCCTGGTGCGACCTGTTATAATGAAAACAACGTGAACTGTCACCATTTGCCCATGAAGCGAGAAAGTCGTCGGCAGGATTGTAATGTATTCCTGTCGGCTGTTGATATGCATCCCATTTCTCTATCATCTCGCCTCCGGCCTTTACCCCAGGATCGAGACCATGATTATCACCGCTTACAAGCCAGAATGCCGGCATGCTTCCATACCTTGCAACCAGGTATTTGCAGTACCTTGCATACTCTGCCGGATCAGCAGTTGGTCCGAGCACAGTCTTTCCCTTCCAGCCAAATCCATGAAAGACAGGCTGGTAAACCGGAACTATCTCATGATTGACAAGTATTTGAAT
>JALONU010000273.1 GCA_025454775.1 Bacteroidales bacterium
CCCTTCAGAATATTGAAAGCGCTTTCCTGCTCGACAACCAGTTCTTCAATAACCTCCCGGGGAGAATCAGGCAGATGGGGATCTTCAACATTGATGAGACAGAACTTGACCTTTTACTTCTTACCTATGCATGGCGCAGGTTTAATCCGGCTGAAAGAGAGGCAGAACAGACAAACAGGGAGATCGCTGAATATGATTATCTTACGATAGAGAATCCGGGGCCGCTGAAGAGAACGAGACGTGAGATAACGCTAACAACTTTAGAGGGTGGCGAAGTACTTTCACTTGAAAAAGATACGAAGGGAAAAGCTATTCTTCCTTTTAAGGATCTTGATGCCCGTGTGAGGCAGATAATGTTACTTCCGGATAAGAATCCTTCAGCAAATGCTTATGGTATTAATATAAGGTTTCCAGAAAATGACGCATTCATAAAACAGGTTAAGTCGGCCGGGGCGGTTACTATTCCTCCGGAAAATAAATTTACTATCAGGGAGTTCAGTGAGAAGGATATACTGATCGACAGTGCGATACAGATAGAGGAAGTGACGATAAGGGCTCCGTTAAAGCCAGTTGAGGTGTTTTATGATAAATACCAGCAAATTTACCAGTATGCAAGCCTCAAAACCATCTCGAAGCGGGAAATAGCAGGCTGTCTTAATCTTGAAGATATTCTTGTGAGGCTAAATCCCTACCGGCTTGATGTTAAAAATAAAGTTATCTACCTCAGACCCGGAAGGAGAATCATGGGAGCTCCTTCTCCGACACTTGTTGTATTTGATGACATTCCTCTCTATGAGATGAATTATGCAAATATATCAGATTTTCCTGCCTCGCAGATCGCTTCTGTTACAGCTTTAAAAGGAGATCAGGGATTTGCCGTCTATGGAGAGGCAGCAACCGGTGGCGTTGTTTTTATTACAACCGACTGGAAAAAAATGGCCGACGGAGACAATTCAGAGATTGATTTTACTCCGGCCAGGCCGGAGGATGATCTGATGCGTGCAATTTCAATTTTCAGGAAAGAAGCCGAATACTATATCCCCACGAAAGAGGAAGTTTCCTTAATACCCGAATACCAGGTCCGGCCAACACTCTACTGGAATGATGAGATTGTCCTCGACGGAAAAGGGCCGGTAACGGTCACATTCCCTAATCACATGCTTCCGGGGAAGGTACTCATCATTGCCAACGGAGTGTCTTTCAGAAATATGCCGGGAGCGGCCAAGGCGAGTTATGTGATAAAATAAGGAGCCGACTTCCGTCTTTTCAACCCACCCCAAGCCTCCCGCATGAGCGGGACAGGCACTCCCAGGAGGGGATTTAACTGTTTCCGCCTCAGTCATTGCGAGCGCAGCGAAGCAATCTTCTACATTCCTTTTGCTTTCTTCAGGCCGGTGGTTGTAGTATAGTACTTGGTTATCATTCCAGGCACCTCCCATTCAGGCAGCTTCCCGGCTTCCATATACTCCAGGAATTTTTCCGTCACCTGACCGAAGTGTTCTTCGTGGGTGACCCTGTATTTGTCGGGTATGCTTATCTTAAGAGCAGTTTTACCGGCTGCTTCAACAGTAAGACCTTCATACGGAAGAGAAGCAACAGCGGTTTTCAGTGTTTCTGTGAAATCATTAACAGTAGCCCCCTTGATATTTTCAACATACAGGGTAGGTTTGAAATTTTCCTCTTTCCCCTGCCTGATCACCAGGTCGCATTTTGTTCCGCGCATAAGTGAGAAATGAGTGTCACCTCCGCCTGCAGGAGACTCGTAATTCCATGTAACAGACACCTTCGCCCAGATGCCTTTTATCTGGTATACTATTTCTCCGTTTGCAAAAACATGAATACTGCCATCCTTTATATCCTTCTGCAGGTAACCGGGGAACTCCTCAAGGTTGGTCACAGCCTTGAACTCCTCCTTCGAGATTATTGTAGGCCAGCGCTTTGCGGCTGCCACATTAACATCCGCAGGGCTCAGTATCTGTTCCGGGAAGCACTCCCACTGAACAAGGTCGACAAGGTGAGTCGTAACATCGACGATACCTTCCCCCTGCTGCTCGACGTCAAAAAACCATCCGGGCCTTATGTTCGGAGCACCGGCAACCATCTTCAGGAAATGATGTACACTGACTTTGGTCACTGCAGGATCGTCCATTGTTCCGGCAGCAAGCTTGCCAAAGATCCCTTCATTCATCGATAACAATTTCTGCAGAATAGTGGTGACCTCGAACCTTTCTGTCATGATATCGTATATCAGAACACCTTTTTCTTCAGCTGTCCTGAATGCCTCCTGGAGCTTCGGAAAATCATCCGGGGATATGATCATAGGTTTGTCGGCATAAACATTCAGTCCTGCATTGACAGACCTGGTTATGTACTCTGCCTTCTTTTTGTTGTTTCCCGATAGAACTACAACATTACCTGGCCTGTCTTCGAGCATCTTTTCGAAGAAATCATCACCTGTATATACAATCTCATTCCATGACGTAGGGTCGGTAGTGCGACTGTTGAAGCCTTTGATCCTGTCGAGGTGCTTCAAATAATCGGGCCCTTCGGGTGCATAAACGTGCACTTCAGGATTTACCTGCGGGTACATTATCCTCTGCACAAGGGCAGCATGAAAATGACCGGGATCGACGGTCATGACCGAAACCAGATAAGGGCTTTCCATTGATGTGTCAGTTTTTTCAGATTGCTTTTTTGAGCCTCCTGATCCGCAGGAGGAAAGTAGCAAAGCAGGAACGATTGCTATAAAAAGTAACTTCTTCATAATTGAGCAGTTTAAGTTATTCTATATTTCTTATTTCTTCAGAAGAGTCACAACAGGCGGATAGGCAAAATCGTTCCACACTCTTTCTGCGGTAGCCTTGTCTATCTTGCCGTCGTACACCAGCATCCTGTACTTCAGCCTGTAAAGGTTTCCCGGGTCGAGCTGCCAGTCGTTATGTCGTGTCGGGCAGAATTCAAAATAAACATCTCCGTCAGCATCCTTACGGGTGAGATCTTCTGAGGTCAGAACAGTGCTGTTGTTCCTGTTCCACTCCCCGGTTGCCCTGAAGCCTATACCTCCTGCATAGCGGTATGCTACAAACACTATTGGTTCTGTACCTGCAACCGATAGGAATGTAGTCAGGTCGACAAGATATGCCTTTA
>JALONU010000274.1 GCA_025454775.1 Bacteroidales bacterium
AACTCAAAAAGGAATATGTCGGTATTAGTGCTCTTAGCGTCCGCTATACCACTCATTCTCTTGGTTGTATAAGCTATATAGTTCCCGTCGGGGCTCACCCTTACCTGCTGGAACACCTGATCCTTTTTCGACCTCCTTATCTGGTTGCCGTCGGTTCCCGGCTGATTCCTGTCGCCTGAATATAGTTTGCGGCCGTAATCATTCCAGTCCTTCAGCAGGTCCTTCAGTTTTCTTCCCGTAACGTACAGGAATCCGTCCTCGATATTCTTGTAAACCTTTGTAATGTAAATGATGTTGGGAATGAGGGCGTCGCCGTACTCGCTGCCAATGAACCTCCAGAATGAATGGCCCGCGTTAGCTGCATCCTCGTATTCAAGATGGGTTATCTTACGGTATCTGCCCGACAAAATACCGTCCTTTGCCAGGTTATCGGCTTCATAGCTCCAGCCTTCCGATACATATCTAACCAGCCCCTTCAGGAACCATTCGGGCATCTGGATAAGTGATGAGCTTGATATCCTGTCTTTTACGTCAGCATTGTACAGTATCTCATTTATGAGGACTTCGGTGATTGAGGCTGCGATCTGCCTGTTGTACGATTCGTGGTCGCCTTCATAGTAAAGCATCACCTTGTTCTTGATTATCCTGCTGAATCCCCCCGTGTTGTAGTTTTCCTCATCTGAAGTCACAAGTCCGACGTTCGACTGGTTATACTCTGCATACTTGTTGTAGATTATGAAGATCAGGCGCTTCTCAAGGGTATAGTCGAAGAAATCCTCGATTTCCTCGAGTTTCTTCAAGGCATAGTCGGCAGTATAGTTGGCAAGATCGCGCCCGTATTCGTTGAAATAGCAGTCAAAATCTTCGAACCTGTAGTACGACCAGTAATAGTCAAAATGCTGCACCCTGTTCTTCCCGAAATTCATCTGCAGGCCGTTGTAGAACTGACCGAAAGCCTGCAGACTGAACATCAGGCCGACAATTAATATTATAATTCTGCTGGTATGCCTCATTCCTTTACCCATGATCCGGCGCTCCCGCTTCTCCTCAAAATCTGTTCCAATCGGGAGGGCTCTTGTGGCAAAACTAATGATATTATGGTTTAGTATGTCCAAAAAGCTGAAACTTTAATTATTTTTACACCTGTTTTTGAAGCATCGGAATTTACGGCCTGATTTTTGTTCGAATGAATGCAACCAATTTCATCGCGGAGTTGTTATTACAGGTAACCGGATCAGACCGGATTTTATTATGCGAACAGGTAATTTTATAATATTATGAAGAAACTTTTAATATCATTATTCGCAGCAGCAATTACAACGGCTGTCATTGCTCAGCCTCAGGTGAAAATGAATGAAAAGGAGCATGATTACGGCACTTTCAGGGAGGAAGCCGGAGTTCAGAGGTACGATTTTGATGTAATTAATTCAGGCAATGAACCGCTTGTGATACAGAACATTGTAGCATCCTGCGGTTGTACAACCCCGGAGTGGACAAAGCAGCCCATTGCTCCCGGCGACAAAGGCAGGATCACCGCTTTGTACGACCCGGCGAACCGTCCCGGGAAATTCCAGAAATCCCTTACCGTGTATACAAATGCGAAACCACAGGTACATGTACTGGTTATCAAGGGAGAAGTGATCCAGCGTGAGAGAACCATTGAAGAGCTCTTCACATTCCCTGTCGGACCTGTGAGGTTTGAAAGTATTAACCTGGCATTTACGAACATCAGGAAAACCGAAAAGAAAATAAGGGTGATGCAGATCGTCAATACATCTTCGGCTCCGGTAAAGGTTGAATTTGACCAGCTGCCGCCTCATCTGTCACTTAAGGTCAATCCTGAAACACTCAAGCCCAACCAGAAGGGAATTGTGGAAGGAACCTACGACGCAACAAAGAACAACGGGTGGGGAACCGTCACCGACCTGGTAAAAGTGAAAATCAACGGTGTTGTACAGGAAAACTCCTATTACTATGTGTCAGCCAATCTTGTCGAGGACTTTTCCTCGATGACAAGGGATCAGCTTGAGAATGCACCTGTATTCAACATCGCCTCCACCAATTTCGATATCGGCAAGATGCCGGGTTCCACGACAAAGGAAGTGGAGTTCAAGTTCACCAATTCCGGGAAGAACGACCTCTATATCAGGCACGTAAAGTCAACATGCGGATGCACGGCAGTCGAGCAGGGTCTTGTGGGCATGCCTGTAAAGCCAGGCCAGTCCAACTCAATAAAAGCCGTTTTCAGCTCGGGAGGATACAAGGGATCGGTGACAAAGGCGATCTATGTCTATACCAACGATCCGAAAAAATCGGAGGTTGTGCTGATGCTCACGGCAAATGTGGACGCGCCGCCTGCAACAAAATAACAGTTTTTTACGTATAAATACAGTTGGGGTTGTCTCAAAAGCCCTTATAAGCCGCAACCCAGCCCGAACGAACCGTCCAAATGGACTTTGGCCGGGCGGACGTTCAGTCGGGCGGGAACACTGAGGAAAGTTGAAGTGCGCAAAGCGCATGGAAGAGAAAAAACAAGATAAAAGCGCACTCAGCATCCAGAAAGGTGTTTTACAACCTCCGGGCATCAATCCTTCTATTTTCTCCGGAAAGGGAATTCGCAGGAAAAGGAGATATTCCACCGAAGAATTTGTATCGGGTATCCTTTCCGGGAACAGGACACTTCTGAGCCAGGCAATAACCATGCTCGAAAGCTCTCTCCCTGAACACTATGAGACAGGACAGGCAATAATAGAAAAATGCCTCCCTTACAGCGCAAGGTCGGTCAGGGTAGGCATAACGGGTGTGCCGGGAGTGGGCAAGAGTTCCTTCATCGAAGCCCTCGGACTGCACATTGCGGTGGAGGGCAGGAAGCCGGCGGTGCTCGCGGTAGATCCCAGCAGCGGACAGACCGGCGGAAGCATTCTGGGCGACAAAACAAGGATGGAGAAGCTGAGTGTTCACCC
>JALONU010000275.1 GCA_025454775.1 Bacteroidales bacterium
TTCTATCATCACTCCTGTTTCAGCCGACACCGGACCCGATTCATGAGCCTGCGCATCAGGTTCTTCAAAGTATAGTGTAACAAGTCCCGGTCTTTTGCCGGCAGCATAGGAAAGCCATTTGATAACGGTGTCTATTCTTGAAGTAAAAGGTACTGTTTCGTCGAATTTTTTCCAGTATGTCGGGTGCCTCCCTCCTATCGGGGCTTCGGATCCTACCCAGTAGAAAGAAGCCGAGATGATCCCGTTCTTCTCAGCAGTGTTCCAGATCGGTTCTCCTCCGTAGAAAGAAGGATTCTCAACCATTGCCCTGTCGCCAATCCTGTAATAAAGGCCATGCTCCGGAGCCGGGAAATTATTGTTAACCAATCCGTGATGATCAGGATACAGACCGGTTGCTATAGTATAGTGATTCGGGAAAGTAACGGTGGGAAATGAAGGGATCAGCCTGTCGGCCTTTACTCCTTCAGCAGCAAGGTTATTCAGGTTGGGAGTTTTGTAAATAAGCGGGTAATCCCAGCGGAAAGCATCCATCGAAACAAGTACCACATAATTCCGGTATGGATGCTTTCCTTCTTTCCTGAAGGAAAAGGAAACCATTGATACTGCAAGGAGCAGGGTCAGAAAAACAAAGGACTTCCTCATCAAAGGAGTATTTATTTCCAGAAATCTATATAGGCCGGGGCTTTCATTGCTGCCTTGCAAACAGGTCCTTCCGGCAATCCTGTCCGATTGTTTATCCTGAATACCGCAATTGAATCTGATCTCTGATTTCCGCAGAGCAGAAACTTACCCGACGGATCAATGTTAAAGCTTCTGGGCCAGTTGCCTCCGCTATCCGAATGACCTGCCAGGCTCAGCAGACCATCTGCACCTGCAGAGAATACCACAATGGAATTTTCGCCCCTGTTCGATCCGTAGATGAACTTCATGTCTTTGCCGGCTACTATTCCGGCACATGAGTTCCGCCCTTCAAAACCTTCCCTTACCGTTGGAACGGTCTGAACAAGGTTGAGCTGCCCGTCAGTTCCCGTTCTGAAAACCATTATCGTCGACCCCAGTTCATTAATTACATAAAGTATTGAGCCATCGTGGCTGAAGATAAAATGCCTTGGACCCGAACGCCGGGGTAGCTCAGTAATCCCTTTCTCAAGAGGGATAAGCCTCCCTTTCTCCTTGTCAAAACTGAAAACCATCAGCCTGTTCAGCCCCAGATCGGCCAGGTAAACGTATTTTCCGGCCGGATCATGCGAAATCATGTGGGGATGCGAAACATTTACCGCTTCCATAGCTTGCTACGAACAGAAAACTGCCGTCGGCAGACAGTGAGATATGGCAGGGCCCTCCGTGAGGAACCACTATTTCGCCTTTCTTCTCCGTATTCCCCGATGCAGGATCAAAATGCAGGGTTGTTATTCCCCCTCCCTTTGCGCCAAGGAATTCGGGGACTTCGTTCATGGCATAAATGAGGCTGTGCTCCAGGGAAGAACAAAACCATGCAGGACTCGGACCGGCATCAATTTGTTTCAGGAGTTTCACCTGCCCGGAGGGATCCAAAGCAAAAAGTGCCATGCCCGGGGCATTCTCCTCCGCGAATCCTCCGGCAAGGAACTTCTGAGATTTCCGCATCGGACCGCAGGAGCCCAGGAGAAATAATAGCGAAAGAAGACCCGTTACCAGCCAAAAATTTCTTTTCATGGTATGAATGCCATCAGATCTCGAAACTGTCAGCATCCCTGTAGGCTTGCAGCAGCTTAAGCTCGCCTTCCTTCCCTTTCATGCTCTTGCCGTGCTCCATGCAGATGGCACCCTGGTACCCCCGGCTGTAAATGTATTTAAAGACATTCCTGAAGTTTATTTCTCCCGTGCCCGGTTCATTCCTTCCCGGATTATCGCCGCAATGGAATGCACCTATCTCATCCCATGCAGCTTCAATATTCGGGATTAAATTTCCTTCAGTTATCTGCTGGTGGTATATGTCATTCACAATTTTGCATGAAGGTCTGTTCACGGCACGGCATATCGAATACGCCTGCGGAATACCTGTAAGGAATAGTCCGGGATGATTTCTCAGGGTGTTAAGCGGTTCCAGGACAATAGTCAGCCCTGCCGGTTCTGCAATGTCGCAGCACAACCTTAGGTTGTCGATCACATTTGCAGTCTGGAAATCGCGGTGAAGTCTCTCGTCGTAGCGACCTGGCACCATGAGCGCCCATTTTGCCCCTGTCCTCTTTGCTACCTCTATACCTTCCTTCATCTTGCCTGCGAGCATCTCCCTCACTTCAGGCTTGTTGAGCACGAAAGAAGTGACAGCAAAATCGGCATAGAGAACAAAAGGCCCGAGCAGCATTCCAAGCCTGTTCATTTCATTTGCGATCTTAACCTGGTCCTCAACGCTTCTTCCCGGCAGGCCGTTATCGAACATAGCCCTGAAGCCCTGGTCGTAACAGAACTTAATGTTATCTATAGGATCGGCACCGGCATGCTCCCTGAACATGCCGATGGAAGGCGCATACTTCAGCTTGAACGGGGCAGGAGGTTCGGTAGCCTTCATCTTCCTGATGAAAGGCCCTGAACCCATGACTGCAGGAGCCGCGATAAATGCAGCTCCTGCAGTTGTTGCCATCCGTAAGAAGTCTCTTCTGGATTTATTCATAATCAGAATTCTTTAAATCATTTTTTCGGAGCAGGGGGAACATATGCTTCTCCTGCAATGGGCACCTCCTTGGGAATATCCACTGGTCCGAATTCAAATACTTTCGGCCCGAGCTTCAGGTCGGAGTTCATCATTTCCTCCCATGTTGTATCTTTTCCGGTATAAGCTGAAATTCTTCCCATAATTGCCGTCATTGTTGATACAGCTGTATTTTCGAGTTCATTGAACGGCACATTGGTTCTTATTGCATTGACAAGGTCAACATGCTCCTGTACAGAAGGACTTACTTTGACGTTGTGAGTGGGTTTTCCTTCCTTGTCGGGCAAATATCCTTCATATTCCCATATCTTCTGGTTGTTCTTGTCGAATATGGCGCAAATATTCCGGTCTGCAGTATGAACATATCCCTCTGATCCGAATACCATTTCGCCGTTATTTCCGGAACATCCATTGATCTGACGGCACATGCTATGGAAATGAATCCCGTTTTCAAAAACATAATCAACACTGAAATTATCATATTGATCTCCTGTGTAACGACGGAGCCTTGATCCGAATGCTGTTGCTTTTACGGGATGCATCCCGGTGAACCAGTTCATTACATCAATATTATGGACATGCTGTTCAACAATGTGATCACCTGAAAGCCAGGTCCAGTTAACCCAGTTTCGGATCATCCATTCCATTTCTGACCAATCCGGTTGATTATCCCTGTGCCATAGCCTGTTCTGGTTCCAATAAACATTACCGCTTACAATGTGCCCTATAGCGCCAGCTTTGACCTGCTGGTAAGCTGCATTATAATCACGCTGGTGGCGGCGCTGGGTTCCCGTTGCAATTGATATTCCAAGCTCTTTTGCTTTAAGAGCGGTAGCCATAACCGATCTCGCACCCTGGGGATCAACACAAACGGGTTTTTCTGCAAAAACATGTTTACGAGCAGCTACTGCTGCTGCCAGGTGTTCCGGACGGAAGTAGGGAGGCGTTGCCAGGATCACAACATCAACCCCGGAATCGATTACTTTCTGAAATGCATCAAAGCCTACGAAACAGTTTTCTTCCGGTACTTCGTTATTCTTATTTTTAATAAGTGTTTCCCTCGTACTTTGAACTTTGTCCTTGAAGGTATCTCCAAGAGCTGTTATTTTAAGATTCGGCCCGGCATCCAGGTAGTTCTGTGCCGCACCTGTTCCGCGGCCTCCGCAGCCTATAAGCCCGGCCTTGAGAACCGGTCCGTCAGGAGCCTGGTCAAGCCATGCACCTTCAGGTACGGGTTTAAATGGTTTTTCTTTTCCGCTGCAGCCTGTGATGATCACCGGGGCAACGATGCCTGCTGCACTCACCGTTGCAGCACTGCCCAGGAATTTTCTTCTTGAGATGCCTGATTTTTTCATAAT
>JALONU010000276.1 GCA_025454775.1 Bacteroidales bacterium
ATAAATTAATACCTCAATTCGGCGGGAATGACTAATTTTGAACGGTTATCAAAAATTTGACAATGAAACCGGTAATAAGGGTTACGAGGGAATTCTCGTTCGAAATGGCTCACGTGCTTGGAAACTACGATGGCCCGTGCAGGAATGTCCATGGGCACTCATACAGGCTTTTCGTAACACTGTCGGGTGTTCCTGCCGATGACGCTGAAAACCCCAAAAACGGGATGGTCATCGACTTTACCGATCTTAAGGATATTGTTATGGAGAAAATAATAAACAGGTTTGACCATTCAGCGGTTATCAGCAGTGATTTTGACCGGGAGAAGCGAAAAATGATGGAAAGCACCTTCGGCAATACAGTGGTTGTTGATTACCAGCCTACCTGCGAAAACCTGGTAGCAGATTTTGCCGTGATCCTTAAAAAGGAACTTCCGGCGGGAATTTCGCTCCACAGCCTGAGGCTATATGAAACGGCTAAATCCTATGCCGAATGGTTCGCTGCAGATAATTTATAACAAACCACATTAATGAACACAGCATCAAAAAAGCTCTTCCTGTTGGATGCTTATGCCCTGATATTCAGGTCGTATTATGCGTTCATCAAAAACCCCCGCGTTACCTCAAAGGGACTGAATACCTCGGCAATATTCGGATTTCTACTCACGCTTGAAGAAATCCTTCAGAAGCAAAAACCCACTCATATTGCAGTGGTATTTGATACACCTGCACCTACGTTCAGGCACGAAATGTACCCCGAATACAAGGCAAACCGCGACGAAACTCCGGAAGACATAAAAAAGTCCGTTCCCTATATAAAAAAACTCATTGAGGCATACCGTATACCGGTGATCGAAAGCCCCGGATACGAAGCTGATGATGTGATAGGAACACTGGCCCGTAAGGCTTCCGAAAAAGGCTATAAAACGTACATGATGACTCCCGACAAGGATTTCGCCCAGCTTGTTACGGAAAATATCATGATGTTCAAGCCGTCACGCAGCGGCAATGAATCGGTGCAATGGGGTGTTGAGGATATAAAGCGGGAATTCTCGGTAAGCGATCCGAGCCAGGTAATTGATATTCTTGCCCTTATGGGCGATACTTCGGATAATATTCCCGGGGCTCCGGGTGTAGGTCCCAAGACTGCCATGAAGCTCATTGCCGAATATGGCTCGGTTGAAAACCTTTTCGGGAACACCGGCAGACTCAAGGGAAAACTGAAGGAGATCATAGAGGGTAACAGGGAACAGATAGAGCTTTCAAAAAAACTGGCAACAATTGACGTAAATGCACCGGTGGTGCTTGACGAAAAGGCCCTGGAAACGGAAATCCCTGATGTTCAGAAACTCGGGACTCTGTTTGACGAACTGGAATTCAGGACTGTGGCTGCGAGAATAATCTCTGAAGCCGAAAAGAGACCTGTGACTTCATCAGAAAACGGAAACCCGGCTGTCCAGGAGCAGCCTGCCCGGGATCCCTTGCAGGGAAGCCTTTTTGACGGGCCTGAGGTTCAGCAAAGTTCTGCCACCCTCTCAACCATCGACACGGTTCCCCACGATTACATTCTGGTGACGGATAAAAGAGCCCTGGAATCGCTTGTCAGGGAAGCCATGACCCTCAGGGAGATCTGCTTCGACACGGAAACCACGGGTATAAATCCACTCGATTCAGAACTTGTGGCCATAGCATTTTCGTGGCAGAAGAACAGGGGATATCTGGTCCGCTTCCCCGAATCCGGGACTGAAACCCGGGAATTGCTTGAAATTATCAGACCCCTCCTTGAGAATCCTGCTATTCTAAAAGTGGGGCAGAATATAAAATTCGACATACAGGTGCTTGCAGGTTACGGGATACAGGTCCGCGGACCGCTCTTCGACACAATGATAGCCCATTATCTGCTTGAACCCGACATGAGGCACAACATGAACCTGCTGGCGGAAACATATCTCTCTTACAGCCCGGTTCACATCGAATCGCTGATAGGCGAAAAGGGAGCCATGCAGAAGAACATGCGATCGGTGGAAACGGACAAGCTGAAGGAATATGCCGTTGAGGATGCAGATGTAACCCTTCAGCTTAAAACGGTTTTTGAACCAAGATTACGGGAACATGATCTGCAGGCACTTTCGGAAAATATTGAAATGCCGCTTATACCGGTTCTGGCAAAAATGGAAAGAAACGGGGTTATCCTCGACAGCCAGGAACTCAGGAAGATAACCTCAGATCTCAGGGATGACATCCTGATCCTTGAAAAGGAGATCTACGACCTTGCAGGAACAGAATTCAACATTTCGTCGCCCAAACAGCTCGGCGACATACTCTTCATAAGGATGAAACTCGACGATAAGGCAAGGATGACCAGCACAAAACAGTTTGTCACCAATGAGGAAATCCTGCAGAGGCTCACACACAAACATTCTATTGTCGGCAAGGTCCTGGAATACAGGGGTCTTAAAAAGCTCCTGACTACCTATGTGGAAGCACTGCCCCTGCTTGTGAATCTGGCAACAGGACGCATCCATACTTCCTTTAACCAGGCAGTTGCTTCGACCGGCCGGCTTAGTTCAAACAATCCCAATCTTCAGAATATACCTGTAAGGGATGAAAGGGGCCGTGAGATAAGAAAAGCCTTTGTTCCTGCCGAAGGACATATCTTCCTTGCGGCTGATTATTCACAGATAGAGCTCCGGCTGATGGCACACCTCAGCCGCGATAAAGGCATGCTTGGAGACTTCCTTTCAGGCAACGACATACATGCTGCAACAGCCTCCAAGATCTTTGGAGTCGACATAAAGGAAGTAACGCGGGAAATGAGGAGCAGGGCCAAGACCGCCAATTTCGGCATCATTTACGGGATATCCTCCTTTGGTCTTGCGGAAAGGCTCACCATAGGAAGAAAGGAAGCAAAAGACCTGATCGACGGATATTTTAATTCATATCCGGG
>JALONU010000277.1 GCA_025454775.1 Bacteroidales bacterium
CGGGCCAGTTTTCAAACACATGCTTCGAAGCTGTGGAATCGATGAATATGTTGAATTCTCTTCCACGGGGGAAGCCTCCCGCCATGGATACCAGCAATTTCACTTTTGATGCGGCCAGCTCTGTTCCGTTCATGGGACTGAACTCATCAGGGCCCGATTTCAGCAACGCACTCAGGTTTGTCAGGAAGCCTACTGTAACAATTGTTACACTTTTATCGGGCTGGCCCGAGAGGATCTCCCTGTATACCCTTACAGCATCGGGTGCTTCAGAAGTGGATCTGACACTGTGCGGGTATTTTACCACTATCGAATCGGCCCAGTGCTGCCCCGAACCCATGCTTGCACCCGGTCCCTTCGGCGCGCCTGTCTCCAGGTCAGGTCTGCCGAAGTATGTGTTTATCACATCGATCGACGGGGCAACCAGTTCATGCTTGTTGGACGATATCGTGGCTAGTATCTCAGCCTTTCCGCTGTCGGCCATGGCATGCAGGAATGCTAGGGCTCCCACATCGTCGTAATCAGGTCCCAGATCGGTATCAAAGATTATTTTTGCTTTTTGCTCAGTTAAGGTTTTACAACCATAAAACAGGAGTAAAGAAATAATTGTTATCAGAGTTTTTATTTTCATAATGCATCATTAAGAATTTGAATGAGAGGCAATTATTTTTTTAAAAAGCTACACTGAGATTTCTACAGGACTCAAACTCACGCTGAGTATTAAGTCCCCTTTAGGGGATTTAGGGGTCAATTTCATTTCTGAATGGTGCCGAAGCCTGCGCCCCCATTCTTTTAATCCATCAACCATTCCTGTGAATACCCTTGATTTCACAAATGCTCCCGATGCACCGAGAGTGATCACAACATTCTTCACACCCATCGATTTAAGACTATCAGCTGCCTCTTCAGCAGAACTTATGTTATTTATTGATTTCCCGGTCAGCTCTTCAGCCTCGATCTCGTTGGGAGTGGCCAGCCATACTTTTTTCAGCAGGCTGTCAGAAAGTTTTTGAGCAGGAGCAGGGTTCAGGATCACTTTGATCCCATTCTCGAATGCCCTGGCGGCGCAGTATTCAACTGTTTCGAGAGGTATTTCAAGCTGAAGAAGGAGTATCTTGCTTTTACCCGATGTAAAGAGTTTTTCGGGAATGTCGCCAGGCATCAGGCTGCCGTTGGCCCCGGGGGCAACGACAATGCTGTTCTCTCCATGCGCATCGACAGTTATAAGTGCCACGCCTGAGGGAAGAACGGGATCCTTAATAACATAATCAGTGTTTATTCCTTCTCTCATCAGCAATCCAACATACTGATTGCCAAACAGATCATTTCCCCTTTTTGTTACAAACAGGACTTTCCCTCCCAGACGCGATGCAGCAACCGCCTGGTTTGCTCCCTTCCCTCCCGGGTTCATAAGGAAAGTACCTCCGAGGATGGTCTCTCCCGGAAGGGGCATTTTGCTTGTCTTGATCACCATGTCGGTGTTGGAGCTTCCAATAATAAGTATCCTGCTCATTTCTTCAGAAAATCTTCCCTTACCGGGCTGAAACAATCGATTAACCTTACATGCCCGCTGATATTCTGTATACAGTGGGGAATATCAGGTGGTACAGTGTACATATCTCCTTTCTTAAGGTGGAATTTTTCATCCCCCAGGAAAAAGAATAGCTCTCCCTCGGCAACATAGGTTATCTGTTCATGGGGGTGGGAGTGGGGCTTGTCAGGTTCTGATGCAGGGCCATTCGTGAAATCGCAGACTACAACCATCAGGTTCTCGAGATGGGCGATCCTTCGTTCGAAAACAGGGGATATCTTCTCGGGTTTGGTGTTTTCCTCGTAAAATACTGCCATCGTGACTTCTTTTTTCTATAAAAATAAGAAAGTAATAAAACATGTTATATTGATAGTGCAAGAAATATAAGACGAAAATGATATATTTGAAAAGCATAGGCAACCGGCTCCCGATAGCTATCGGGACGGCGACCGGCTACCGGATTAAAGTAATTTCAAATCAGACAAAAAGTCCCCCTTGGTGGGTTGGGGGGTCAGATTACCGAAGACTGAAGACTGGAACCTGAAACCTGAAACCTTGAACCGAGAAAAATAATAGATTAAACCATAAATATTACTTTCCTGCCATGAACCGAAAAGTGCTTTTACTCATTGTTCTCACAGCAATTCTTTATTCCTGTATACAAGAAAAGCCTTTGGAGAAAGTCATTGACCAGTCGCTGGCTGTTTCAATGGAACAATACATGAAAATGTATGATGTGATGAATGAAAAACCCGGGCTACTCCCGAGAACTCTTGATACTGCCGGTGTTCTTGTAACAGCAAGATCGAACTGGTGGACCAGCGGTTTCTTTCCGGGAAGCCTGTGGTATCTTTATGAGTATTCCAAAGATGAGAAACTCAGGGATGCCGCTGTTGACATCACTTCAAGGATAGAGAAGGAAAAGAACAACACAGGGACCCACGACCTTGGCTTTATGCTCTATTGCAGCTTTGGAAACGGGCTGAGGCTTACAGGCGATACTAGCTATGCAGGTGTCATGCTTACCGGGGCACATTCCCTGGCAACCCGTTACCGCCCCAAAATAGGCTGTATTCAATCGTGGAACAGCAGGAGGGGCTGGCAGTGCCCGGTTATCATCGACAATATGATGAACCTCGAATTCCTCATGTGGGCATTTAAGGAATCGGGTGATTCTTCGTTTTACACTATCTGTGTGAACCACTCTGATACAACCATTAAGAATCATTTCAGGCCCGACTTCAGTTCCTATCATGTAGTTTCCTACGATACAGCCACCGGAAAGGTTGAGGCCAGGCAGACACACCAGGGCTATGCGGATGAATCTGCGTGGGCCAGGGGACAGGTCTGGGGCCTTTACGGATATACTGTCATGTACCGTGAGACAGGACTGGAGAGGTATCTTTACCAGGCGGTCAATATAGCTGACTTCCTGATAAATCATCCGAATATGCCGGAAGACAGGATCCCGTACTGGGATTTCAATGCTCCGGATATTCCCGATGCACTTCGTGATGCTTCGGCCGGCTCGATAATGGCTTCGGCGCTGATTGAACTCAGCAGCTATGTATCTCCTGAGAAAGGAAGTGAATATCTTAAAGTTGCAGAGACACAGATACGCACGCTTTCTTCAGATGAATACCTTGCTAAGCCGGGTGAGAACGGCAATTTCATCCTTAAGCACGGTGTCGGGCATCTGCCGGGTAACAGCGAAGTGGATGTACCGCTTACTTATGGAGACTACTATTATATTGAAGCGCTGCTGAGGTACAGGAACAAGCTCGGGCAGGACTGATATTTTCAGAAATCTATCATCGCCTTCATCACCCCGTCAAGGTAGTCCGCTACGAGAGCAAATGCTTCACCGGTCCTTTCGAGCGGAAACCGGTGTGTTATCATTTTCGAGGTGTCTATTTTGCCATTCTTCATCAG
>JALONU010000278.1 GCA_025454775.1 Bacteroidales bacterium
CTGCATGGCAGATTATCATGTCTTCTCATCCTCGAACCTTACCGACTGGACCGACCATGGCGTGATTGTGAGCCAGGATAAGGTCGAATGGGTTAATCCGACCTCCTACAGCATGTGGGCTCCCGACTGCATTGAAAGGAACGGCAAGTACTATTTCTACTTTCCTGCAAACAATAAGGCAGGCAGAGGATCAGGGATCGGGGTTGCTGTCGCAGAAAAACCTGAGGGTCCATATGTTCCTCAGGCCCAGCCGATAACCGGACTAATGGGTATCGACCCGGTTGCATTCATTGATAAGGATGGGCAGGCCTATATTTACTATTCCATGAACAGGATCTTCGGCGCAAAGCTTAAGGAGAATATGCTTGAGATTGATACGAAGCCAGTGGTATTAGGAAATTTCCCGACAAAAGGGTTGGTGGAAGGACCGTTCCTGTTCGAACGAAAAGGAATTTACTATATGACTTATCCCCATGTGGAGAACAAAATAGAAAGACTTGAATATGCCGTTTCGGACAATCCGATGGGTCCCTTCACCTTTAAAGGAGTCATAATGGATGAAACCCCCATGGGCACCTGGACAAACCATCATTCGCTTGTAGAGTACAACGGTCAGTGGTACCTGTTCTATCATCAGAGCGCTTACTCACCGAAGTTTGACAAGAACAGGGCAGTATGTGTCGACAGCCTCTTCTTTAACGAAGATGGAACCATCAGGAAAGTGATCCCCACCAATCGCGGTGTTGGCATCACAAATGCCACCGGAAAGATCGAAATAGATCGTTACAGTCACATCAGCCCTGAAGGCGTTTCACTCGCATTCATCGATACGACCAACACTTTCAAGGGGTGGAAGGCAGTTCTGAACAAACAGAACAGCTGGATAGCATATAATACCGTCGATTTCGGGAGTAAGAAGCTTAAGAAGATCCTGGTCAATGCCGCATCACAGACCGGCGGCACTATCGAATTCCGCCTTGGCAAATCCGACGGCCTCCTCCTTGCTTCAGTTAATATACCTAAAGGAAATTCGCTGAACATTGTCAATGCAAAAGTGTCGAAATTCAAGAAAGGGATACAAAATCTTGTAATGGTGCTCAGGGATAACAGCACCGTTGAAGTTGACTGGGTCCAGTTCGCCAGGTAACTATACTTAAAACGAATCTACCTTAGCAAGAATTGTTTATGAAGACACTTCTGTTTCCTGCTCTCATAAGCCTGACATTATTGTCATCATGTTCGCTTTCCTCAAGCAAACAGGGGGGATCGAAAGAGATGGTCCTGTGGTACGACAAGCCTGCCGGTAATGCATGGCTTGACGGACTCTTTGTTGGTAACGGGTACATGGGTGCCAACGTCTTCGGGAGAGTTCATAATGAAAGAATTGCCCTGAATGAATCTACGTTCTGGTCAGGGAAACCTCATGATTACAACGATCCCGATGCCTACAAGTACTTCGGGCAAATCAAGGATCTCGTATTTGAAGGCAAATTCAAGGAAGCAGAAAAGCTTGCCGATGAACACTTCTATGGTAAGCCAGGGGCTCAGCAGGCTTACCAGCCTGTCGGTGACCTGCTCCTCGATTTTAAGACAGCCGGAGATTCCATAACAGGTTACTACCGCGAGCTGGATATGGAAACCGGTATTGTAAAGATCAGCTATACTGAAGGAAATGTGAGGATGACAAGGGAGATATTCATGTCTTATCCCGATCATGTTATGGTAATGAAGGTTTCAGCTGACAAGCCCGGAAAAGTATCACTTGAGGCTAAGCTTAACAGCCCTTTCCGGGATGAAATCAAGACCGGAAATGGTAAGCTCCTGATGAACGGAACCTGGCAATACCTGCCGGAGAAAGACAGCTGGCTTATCGCCAGGGTCGACGGACCCGGGACGAAATTTCAGACCGCACTTATTGCATCACCCGATAAAGGCAGGATTGAATATACCGACTCAAGCCTTGTTGTGTCCGATGCCAATTCGGTAACATTAATTCTCACAATCGCCACAAGCTATAAAAATTATAAGGACATCAGCGGCGATCCTGCTCTGTTGTGCCGGCAGATACTGGAAAAAGTCGCGGGTAAGGATTATAAAACACTCCGGTCAACCCATTTAAAAGATTTCACCACGCTCATGTCGCGGGTCCACCTGAGGATAGGAGATCCGGAAATGAATTCCTTGCCAACCGATGCCAGGATCGCTGATCTAAAGAAAGGATTGCCGGATCAGGATCTCCTGGCTAAAATATTCCAGTTTGGCAGATATATGCTGGTAGCCGGAAGCAGGACAGGCAGCGAGCCTGTGAATCTGCAGGCACGCTGGAACCAGGATCTTCAGCCTAACTGGGGCAGCAAGTATACAATCAACATCAATACGGAGATGAACTACTGGCCCGCAGAGGTCACGAACCTTTCTGAAACTCACATGCCGTTATTTCATCTGATTAGGGACCTGTCTGAAAACGGTGCTGAAACGGCAAAACTATATTACAGTGCCGGAGGCTGGGTGGCACACCACAATACGGATATCTGGCGCGGCACGGCACCTGTTGATGCAGCGAGATATGGAATGTGGCCGGTCGGCGGTGTGTGGCTGTGCCAGCATATCTGGGAACATTACCTGTACACCGGCGACGTTGAATTCCTGAGGGAATATTATCCTGTCATGAAGGGAGCAGCACAGTTCCTGATGGATATCATGACCCATGAGCCGAAGAATAACTACCTGGTTATTCCATTTTCAATGTCCCCGGAACAGGGGTTCTATGTAAAGGAAGGTGCTGAAGAGGCTTTCCTTGCTCCTGGTACAACCATGAATACAGGCCTGATAAAAGACCTGTTCCCCCACTGCATAGAAGCCGCAAAAATACTGAACGTCGACCAGGATTTCAG
>JALONU010000279.1 GCA_025454775.1 Bacteroidales bacterium
GTCAAAGTTTGAAGCTGCGCTCAGGAATAATCTTGACCGGGCAGTCGACGAAAGGAAGCTTTCTGTCATTTCAACTGCATTCATCAGAAAGGGAGTTCCGGCAAGGCTTACCACATTCCTGGCAGCCCTGCTGGCCGCTGTTCTATCAACCTTACTGATCGTACCTAAGACCCCCAGCCGCCCATGAACTGGGCTGTATTGGCAAAAGAGGCTTTCGGATTAACGCAGCATACAGGGATCTTCGAGCTGTTGGCAATAATGTACTGCTCAGAAGCGCCCACCATATAATCGGCAAATGTGATATTCTTGGTTGTCACAATGAGGATCAGGTCGGCATTTATCTTCTGGGCGAAATCCAAAGTCTGCTGTGCGAAATTACCCCGCGGAACCTCATGTATCTGATATTCTATATTGTTCTGGATCAGGTACTTGATTGCAAAATTCAGGTTGACCTTGGTCTTTTTTACAAGACTTGGATCTGTTGAGGCAGTGACAAGGATATGCATTTTCGAGTCAAAGTACTTACCCATGAAGATTGCCATTTTGGTTTTTTCCTTGTTCTCGCTCCTGAAGTCAACAGGGAATACAATATTGTGATATCTCTCCTGGTCCACAGGCGGATCCTGTACAACGATAAAAGGAACGCTTGACTTTACTATGACTTTCAGCGCCCAGCTGCCTGTAAGCTTCTGCATGCCTTTCATGCCGTGGGTTCCCATAACGACAAGGTGGATGTCCTTCTTGAAAGGATCCTCGACATCCTTCTGATTGACAAAGTCACCGATAGCCGTAAAAATAGTTCCCTTCGCTATTGCAGCCTCGATCACCATGCCGTATTTCCTGGCATTGTCATCTGCAACTTTCTGAAGGAGCACCTTTTTTTCTCCTTCAGCCTGGGGCTTTATAGCTGCATCAACTATGTGTAGAAGACAAATGTCACTCTTCACCATGCGGCTAATCTTTGCGGCATGTGCCAGCGCATGTTCTGCGACGTGCGTGAAGTCCCACGGAACCACTATAAGTTTTTGTTTCTCTGCCATAGCTTGATCATTTGCGATTTGTTTTCAAAGTTATTCAGATTTTGACAAATTACAAACGTGCTGCCGGAGCCTTTTAGTATATCATAGCTTCTGCACGGACTCACAGGCATCAGGGGAGGCCGTTTTGCACAAAAACAGTGCCATTTTGATCAGACAACCTTAATTTATTATTTTTGTGTTGTTATTTTTTTGAGATGAAGAGAACTAAGATCAGGGAACTTTTAAAACAGCCGGCACTCGATACTGAAGTGCTGGTGAAAGGCTGGGTACGAACCAGAAGGGGGAACAGAAACATTTCATTTATAGCGCTGAACGACGGATCGACGATAAAAAACATCCAGGTAGTTGCTGAAACATCAAACTTCGACGAGAACCTGATGAAAGATATTACCACAGGTTCATGCATTGCCGTGAAGGGAAAGCTGGTCAGGTCGCAGGGCCAGGGACAGAGTGTCGAGATCACCGCATCGCACATCGAAATATACGGTAAATGCGATGCAGAAACCTATCCCCTGCAGAAAAAGGGACATTCGATGGAGTTCCTGAGGGAAATAGCACACCTGAGGCCCAGGACAAACACTTTCGGGGCTGTGCTGAGACTCAGGCATGCGATGGCCTTTGCGATCCACAAATATTATAATGATAAAGGTTTCTTTTACCTGCATACGCCCATCATAACCGGAAGTGATGCAGAAGGTGCCGGGGAGATGTTCCATGTGACGACATTCGACCTGGCAAAGGTCCCACTCGATAAAAACGGGAATCCGGATTACAGCCTCGATTTTTTCGGCAAGCCTGCAAACCTTACTGTTTCAGGTCAGCTGGAAGGAGAGCTTGGAGCACTCGCACTGGGAGAAATTTACACTTTCGGACCCACCTTCAGGGCCGAAAATTCAAATACCCCAAGGCACCTTGCTGAATTCTGGATGATTGAACCCGAAATGGCCTTCTACGACATCAACGACAATATGGACCTGGCTGAGGATTTCATCAAATACCTTGTCAGTTACGCTCTGGAAAATTGCGCTGATGATCTCGAATTCCTGAACAGCATGATCGACAAGGGACTTATCGAAAGGCTCAGGTTTGTCGTTGACAACGAATTCGTGAGGATTACCTACACCGAAGCGGTAAAGATACTTTCCGGTTCAGGCAGGAAATGGGAATTCCCTGTAGGATGGGGCAGGGATATTCAGGCTGAACACGAAAGGTACCTTGTTGAGGAGCATTTCAGGAAACCGGTCATTCTTACGGATTATCCGAAGGAGATCAAGGCTTTCTACATGAAGCAGAATGATGACGGAAAGACTGTCGCTGCCATGGATGTTCTCTTCCCGGGTATCGGAGAGATTATCGGAGGTTCACAAAGAGAAGAAAACTACGACAAGCTGCTTGCAAGGATCAGGGAAATGAATCTGCCTGAAAAGGATTTGTGGTGGTATCTCGAGACCAGGAAATTCGGAACAGCTCCTCACAGCGGATTCGGTCTGGGATTCGCCAGGCTTATGCTGTTCATAACAGGCATGTCGAACATCCGCGATGTCGTTCCCTTCCCACGAACACCAAAAAACGCAGAATTTTAAATTACCCCGGAAATAAAATATAAGGGAACCTGAAATGTTAAAGCAGAAATTACAGCAGAAACTGCTTCAGAAACTTTCACCGCAGCAGATCCAGATGATTAAGCTGCTGGAGGTCCCCACCATCCAGATTGAACAGCGCATCAAGAAGGAACTGGAGGAGAATCCTGCGCTTGAGGAAGGACCGGAAGACGAAGGAGATCTGCCGGAGGAGAATGAAGAAGACCTCGAGCCTGATGAAAACGG
>JALONU010000010.1 GCA_025454775.1 Bacteroidales bacterium
ATACTTAAAGCTGAATTTGAATAAGATAAATCCGTATCAAAGGTTTTAACAAGTCGAGGCACATTATATGACAGAAGACGTAAAAGCAACGAGATTGAGCAAGGCAGCCCGCGAGTTCAATGTGGGAATTTCCACCATCGTGGAATTTCTGCATAAGAAGGGATTTGCGCTTGATTCAAATCCCAACACAAAGCTGCCCCACGAAGCTTATCTCCTGCTTGTCAAGGAGTACAGTACCGATATCAGCGCCAAGAAGGAATCCGAGAAACTGGCACTGAAGGATCTTCACAGGAAAAAGGAAACTCTATCTATCGATGATTTTTCAGGAAAACCGCATTCCGAAGAATCGGAAAAAGACGATGAGATCCTTGTCAAGGATTCATCAGGTCTGACAAAGACAGTTGATCTCAAGACCGAAATCAAGAAGCCTGACATCAAGCTTGTAGGTAAGATCGACCTCGATAAGACCTCTGCTGCCAGGCCTGCACCGGCTAAGGAAGAAGCCGAAAAGAAACCCGCTAGGAAGGCCGAAGAGCCCGCTAAGGAGAAGAAAGTAGCAGCTGCTAAGCCTGCCGCAGAGCCTGAGCCGGAGGAAAAGAAAGCAGAGATCCCGAAACCGGAACCTGCTGCGCATAAAAAAGCATCCGAAGAAGCCGGTAAAGAAAAGAAACCTGCCAGGGAAACCACCGAAAAGAAAAAAGCCAGGGAAGAGGCAAAGGTTCCATCCGATGAGCCTGTAAAAGAACCTGCCCGGGACAGGGAACCTGAGGAAGAAGTAATCGTCAGCCCGGTCAGCGCAACGGAGGAGAAGCCCGTTGAAGTTTTCAGACCTGGTTTTGAGAAGCTTTCCGGACCCACTGTTGTAGGGAAAATAGAGCTGCCCGTGGAGGAAAGGAAGAAGCCGGCAGGCTATCAGCCCGTAAAAGTCGATGGAGACGATTTCAGAAGGAAAAAGAAGAGAAAAAGAATAACGAAGGAGAAGGAGCAGGTCTCTGTAGTAAGGCCCGACAGTGCCGACAGGAAAGATAAAGGAGGCAAGAAGCCGTTGAAAAAGAGACCTGTGAGGGCTGAAGTTGATGAGGAGGAAGTTCAGAAACAGATAAAGGAAACCCTGGCAAGGCTTACAACCAAGGGTAAATCGAAAGGATCGCGTTACCGCAGGGAGAAAAGAGAGGCAATAAGCCAGCTGAGGCGTGAGGAGGAGGATAAGATCGAACAGGAAAAGAATATCCTCAAGGTTACCGAATTCGTGTCGGTGAACGAGCTTTCGATAATGATGAATGTCCCTGTCACGGATCTCATTTCCACTTGCATGAACCTGGGTCTGTTCGTATCCATCAACCAGCGTCTCGATGCGGAAACCATGGCTCTTCTTGCCGACGAATTCGGCTTCAGGGTTGAATTCGTGAGTGCAGAGGTGCTGGAAGCCGTCAGGGAGGCAGATGACGAAGAGGAGGATATGATATCGAGGCCTCCGATCGTTACTGTCATGGGTCATGTCGACCATGGAAAAACGAAGCTGCTCGATTACATCAGAAGGACAAACGTAATAGCAGGTGAGGCAGGAGGGATCACTCAGCACATCGGTGCCTATGCCGTGCAGCTCGACGACGGAAGAAAACTAACATTCCTCGACACACCCGGCCATGAGGCCTTTACTGCCATGCGTGCACGTGGAGCGCAGATCACCGACATAGCCATTATTGTGGTGGCTGCCGACGATGGTGTTATGCCTCAGACAATAGAAGCCATCAACCATGCATCGGCTGCAGGAGTGCCTATAGTTTTCGCAATAAACAAAATTGATAAGCCTACTTCTAATCCTGACAAGATAAAGGAGGCGCTCTCCAAAATGAATTACCTTGTTGAGGACTGGGGAGGAAAGTACCAGTCGCAGGAGATCTCTGCAAAAACAGGACTTAATATTGAAACCCTTCTTGACAAGGTACTGCTCGAAGCAGAGATGCTCGATCTGAAGGCTAATCCGGACAAACCAGCCCTGGGGACCGTGGTTGAATCATCCCTGGACAAGGGCAGGGGTTTTACTGCAACCGTGCTTGTGAAAGCCGGGACGCTCAGGATAGGAGACGTGATCCTTGCCGGCAGCTGCTTCGGGCACGTCAAGGCCATGTACAACGAGAGAGGCAACAAGATCAGCGAAGCCGGTCCGGCAACGCCTGCCCTTATACTCGGCCTCAATGGCGCACCCCAGGCCGGCGATAAATTCAACGTCATGGACAGCGACAAGGAAGCCAAGGACATTGCCAACAAGCGTGCCCAGCTTCAGAGGGAACAGGGCCTCAGAACACAGAAGCATATAACACTCGATGAGATCGGAAGAAGGATAGCGATAGGTAACTTCCAGGAACTCAATATTATCGTGAAGGGTGACGTTGACGGTTCAATCGAAGCCCTCAGCGATTCGCTCATCAAGCTGTCGACACCCGAAATTCAGCTCAACATCATTCATAAGGCAGTGGGACAGATATCGGAATCTGATATCCTTCTTGCTGCAGCTTCGAATGCCATTATTGTGGGGTTCCAGGTAAGACCTTCACTTGCAGCACGGAAACTGGCCGAGAAGGAGGAGATCGATATCCGTCTTTATTCAATCATTTACAATGCGATCGAAGAGATCAGGGCGGCTATGGAAGGCATGCTTTCTCCGGAAGTTAAGGAGGAGATCGTGGCCACCCTTGAGATACGCGAGATATTCAAGGTTACAAAAGTCGGAACGGTTGCCGGATGTTACGTGAAGGAAGGCAAGATCACACGGAACACCAGGGTCCGTATAATCCGTGACGGAATAGTGATTTACACCGGTGAGCTGGGATCCCTGAAAAGGTTCAAGGATGACGTCAAGGAAGTTGTGGGAGGCTATGAATGCGGTCTCAACATACAGAACTTCAACGACATCAAGGTTGGCGACATCGTTGAAGGCTACCAGGAAGTGGAAGTAAAAAAGACCCTATAGAAGGGCTTTGTATTTCTCAGCATCGAGAAGCCCGCTGACCTCTGCAGGATCTGTCATTTTGATCTTTATCATCCATCCTGCACCGTAGGGATCCTTGTTGACCACATCGGGAGTGTCGGTGATGGCCGGATTTACTTCGAGAATTTCACCGCTGACAGGCATGAACATGTCGGAGACAGTTTTCACGGCTTCGATTGTACCAAATACTTCTTCTTTCTTCAGTGTCTCTCCCAGGGTTTCAATCTCTATGAAGACAATATCACCCAGTTCGCCCTGGGCGAAGTCGGTCACACCGGCCCAGGCAGTATCGCCTTGAACCTTCAGCCATTCATGGTCTTTGGTATAATACAGGTTTGATGGTACGTTCATATCAGCAAGTATTTGGATTGTTATAAATCATTTTGCTCCAAAATTAAGGATTTTTTTATTGCACAAGGGTGAACTTGAGGCTGAACCCGATATTTGTGTTGGAAGTGGGGAAAGTATTTGCCACGAAAGGATCGTTCATGGTATGGTCGGCAAAGATGGAAAGGTTAAACCTGTCACTCAGCACATAGTCAGCAGTCAGCCCGGCAGTAAACTCCTTCCGCCCTACAACGGGCTGGTTTACATCCTCAACAAGCTTTCGTGCAATAGTCTTGTTATCCCTGATGGAAACATCAAGCCGCAGGTTGAGGTCGCTGCGGAAGGTTCTCTGTGCTCCGCCGGTTTTTATCACGATGCGGACATCATCAAACCTGTACCCGGCACCGAATATCAGGTCGTTGGTACGCTGATCAGCTATCTGGTTGCTGGTGAGGTTCAGGGCCACAATCCTCGATTTCCTCCATTCAAACCTGGTGGTAAGGCTGTTTTTCCAGTTCATGTCGACGTTGATGAGAGGACTGAACTGTTCATTTATCGAAACCACATTGATCTCGTACTGCTGAATATAGTTGTTCTGAAGATCCCTGATCGTACTTATGCCACCGGGTCCTGACACAAAATTGAGGTTTGTGGTATATGATCCTATCTGGTAAGTGCTCCTGTACTGGTGCGAAATATTGATCGACCTGAACCATTTTTGTATGAATTCGAATTTGGAGAGTCCGTCAAACTGAAGTCTCCAGTTCGGGAGCATTCTTGTTGCCTCGGGGAAAGTTGCGAGAGGAGCTTTCATCGGATCCGACTTCGTGTATGCGGCAAAAAATGCCGGTATAAGCACTTCTCTCGACGTTTTGCCGTATCCGCTCCTGTAATCACCTTCAACGGGCAGCCCTGTTGACGGATCAATGTCGGGATCATAATCCGGGTCTGCCTTTTGTCGTTCTTCAGCACGCCTGCCCGAAATGATCACAAGATTATTTTTGAAAGCCTCGAAGGTAGGCGATACATATTCATTATCCTTGGAGATCTTTTCAAAAGCTGTTCCCCATGAGATCACCGATATGGAAAAATTACCGTTGACGATCCTGTTGCGTGTGCTGTCGGGGAAATTGCCGTTTACATCAGCAATGTAGTATGCGCTGACTGCTTCTGCAAACCTTCTGTCGGCGCTTACGTCAATTCTCATTCCGGGAAAGGGTTCCACCATGGCCCTCAGCGAAAGGTCAAGCCTGTTTTCCGATGTCGCAGGAGTGTTAAGAAGGCTGTCCGTTGAAAGCCATCCGCGGGTGGCTGCCTTGTCGAAGAAGCTTTTATCGTTGTAACCCAGGGTAAAGGGCAGTCCCGGAGCTGTCGAATTCCTGTAATCTGACATTCCGAGAAATGTTGTGCCCGGCATATAGCCCGGCAGGAATTGTCCCTGCGATGAAGTAAGATTCAGGCTCACATTCCTTACCCCAAGCAGGGCCCTGACAAAATATTCGCCTGTAATTATAAGGGGATTTCTTTTCACCGGCACCTGTCCTTCAACGACAACAGTCGCTCCATCGGCCTGGCTGGCCGCAGTGAAGTTCACCCTGTTTTCATTTATAATATCAACCTTCCCCTGCACTGCCTCTCCGTTCTTCCCTGTAATCTTAACCTTTACATCCCTTGTCTTCAGGTTATGGACGATACTCCTCACCGTCTTCGCCCTGAAGTTTACATTTTCCTTCTTATAGACTGCGGTTGTCATCTCGCTCTTCATCCTCTGACGGGAATCGGGCCTGGTGTTTGTTTCAATGTTCTTCAGGAATTTTGACTTGGCATAGATACCGGCCAGGTTGGCTGAGGCGGTGAAGGTCAGTTCGTTATGGTTCTTGATGGAATTCCCGATATTGATATTCATGCTGTCGGGATAGATCGGACCCGCAAGCCAATCATAATCAGCAATATACCTTAAATTTGAACTGAGCCACGAGAGCAGTGGGAGTTTGTTGACCGGAACTGTATAGGATACATTCAGCATCTGCCGGTAGCTCGTGTTTCGCCCGAAATTCATTATGTTGTTCATCACTGAATCGCGCCACAGTTCGTAGGTGTTGCTGTACCTGCGCCTGTCAACGCCTCCTTCCGGCTCATCGATCCTCGCCATGTTTGTTGCGGTGAAATCGACTTTCAGCGAACGGGTTAGATCATATTTTATGTCAAAGATCCTGGTCCACTCAAAGTCCTTCTTATATGTGGGTGCCACCCTCAGATAGGGATTGTTTATGTTCCGGGTTTTCACCTCATTGTAGTATCTGCTGACATCAGTCCTGAATGACAGGCTCTTCGGGAAAAGATAAAAATTGAAATCCTTGATGATCCTGAAAACCTGTCCGTTGAGGAATTTGACATTCTTGAAGGGCATTACATTTGCCGGGTTGGACTGGTAGTCATATGTCAGTCCTCCCCTGTAGTTCTTTTCAAGGTCTATTTCTGTTTTTGTATCGCTGCGATAGACTTCATTGTAAGCATAGTTGACACTCAGGTTTGCAGGGTCCCAGGCATGAGGTTTTTCTCCTCTTCTTGTGATGCCCGCATTGCTGATTGTAAGCGTCTTTCTTTTGGCAAAATCCTCGGCATACGATCTTATCGAATCTTTTTCTGCATCATCCAGCGACTGTCTGAGTGCATCCTTAAGCTCTATGTCAGGATCCAGGGGATTGTACTGCGGTTTGATCCTTGTCTCAGAATAACCCATGTACACAGGAAGTCTGACACCAAGTTTTTCATTGAAGAACTTACCTAACTCGAGTGTTGATGAAAGATCGTATTTGACAACCTGCTCCTTGCTCCTGTTGTTGACCTTTTTCTCAATGCTTCCCCAGCCCGGGGTGCTTGTCTGTCCGACCATATCGACAGTTCCCAGGTCGGCAAGCCTTGCCTGCAGATGCGCATTGGCAGCCCAGCCGCCGTCTTCCCTGAAATCACTGAGACGAAGCTCATTCACCCAGACCTCTCCCGATTTCGGATTGCCGTCGTCGACGGCAGTATTTCGTGTACGTATCGGATTCCTGACCCCCACCATTATCACTTTTACGTTGCTCAGGTTGGGATTACCTGATATCGAAACCCTGTGCCCGTTGTAATGGTATACATAAACATCGGAGATGCTCAGTGAAGAACCTGCTTCCTGCATCTTCCTGTTCCTCTCCTGTTTTGCATCCTGCAGAACTGAAAGTTCAATGTTGAAACTGTTCTGTTCAGGCCAGACCAATGCCCTGGCGGCATCTGAAGCAGGTTCATACCGGCCGGGAGAAGTAAGTTTCAGAGGTATTTCGTATTCGTAGAAATTGCTTTTGTAATCCGACCCGATTCGTATAAATGCAGTAAGCTCATTATCCTGGAGTGCCTGCCCTATTATTGCTTCGGCATGTACTTCCATACGCAAACGGCGGTATTGTCTTATGTCGAGATTTACGTTCCTGAATGCGGCACGCGCATCGCCGTCTTCAAGATTCTGGACCTTAAGCACCATCGACTGTTCATTGAGCTGCCGGAGCTGGGGGTTCGACGGATCTGTAACCCTGTCGAATCCCGGAGGCAGAACATAATTGACAGGTTCCTTTCCTGCGTTTTCCTCAATGCTCACTGAGCTTATCTCAAAAGTGCCGTCAGTAGGCTCGGGAACTGTTATCCTCTCTCCTCCTTCCATGAAAGAGATATTGTACTTCCTCCATTCCGCCCTCACCAGGTCCAGCCTTGCAAAGCGAAGTATTGAAGGCTTTTCAAATCCCCGCATGTACATTCTCATGAACCTTATCGACTTGAAATCGCTGATAGTGCCCACAACCCTGTGGTAGTCAGTTATCGGGATCTTCAGCTGATACCATTTGACCTTTGATTTATCGCCGTTGGCAAGTGTGGCTTCGTATTCAATTTCATCAACCACAAAATTCTTTCCCACCTGCAGGTCGCCAGGCCTCATGCTTACCCTGTACTGGTAGTAAGCTTCTGTTTCGTTCAGGGTGTTGTCGCGGTTTATATCCTCCATGTCGGGCAGTGTGGTCCCCGATGTGGGATATGATTCCGATGACATTTCCGAAGTAGGCGAGTTACCATCGGGGCCATTGTACTTCTTGTATCGTTCGAGTATGCTCTTCTGCTCGAAGTCGTAATCCGACCCGCGGTAGTAATGGAAGTTGTCTGCCGCAGGGTCCTGCGACAGATTCTGGAAGATTTCGGGTGTTGTTATACCCTGGGCTTTCTGCAGATATTCGCTGAAGAATGCCTGTTCATCCGTATCCATCAGTCCGTCAAATCCCACGTCCTGGTAGGTCCTCGATTCCGGAGCATTGTCGAAGGCATTTACAACTGCCTGAACTGTAGGTACCCTCCCCCAGGAGGTGGTGTCGACATTTATTGTACTTGCAGATCCCGGCAGTCCGTTCTCGAAGCTTTTTCTTGAATCCCTCAGGATATCTTCAGAAATATTCCCGAGGTTGACGTACAGATCCCCGCCAGGATTATCAGGATCCTCAACAAAGGGATCCATCATCCAGAACTTTATGTACTGAATGTTGGCGGTTTCAAAGTCGCTGGTCAGCACTTCTCTCATAATGCCTCCCCACCTCGAAGCAGGGTCGTTGAGGGTTCCGTCTGAATTCAGGCCTCTTGAATAAAGCCCCGGATCAGTATCAAAGTTGTACGGTCCTCTTTCCCCCGGGTAATAAGCCAGGTTCAGAACGGTGATGTTCGTGGGTATGCCGCTGGCGCTTTCCTTGTAAGGGAATATTTCCGTTTCAAAGATCTCCCTGACGAAATGGCTTGATTGCTCATCAGGATTCTGTTTGATATGATCCGGGGTTGATGATCCGTTCCTGAGGAAAATAGGGTCTATAACGTACCACGCTATTTTCGCCCTGTTAAAGCCGGTTGCCCGGTTGTTGTTCAGTTTCGCTTCAGGGAAAAGCTGGTCCTGTCCCTGAGGTATACTCGCAAGAGTCCATGCGTTGAACGATTTCAGGTCGAGAGGTATCTCGCTGGCTTCAAAATCGTCGATGTAAGAATTTCCTGCACTGGTTATTGCCCTGGAGTGCCCCGGTATCAGATGTGCAAATTCACCGAAGAACGAGATGGCAGAGGGTGTTTTTGTTTCAAGCAGCGGGATCCTGTCGATGGCTTTGGTAAGGAATTGCGATTCGGTTTTATACGAAGCATTCAGTCCCCAGATTGTATTTGAAATAGGCTCCTCTCCGAAGTTGACCTTTTGAGTGTAAGGCCTTTCAGTAAGGTGCAGTATTGTACCTCCTATATCGAAGTTATTCGAAAACCTGTAAGCCAGATGGGTGCCGATAAGTGTCTTTGTCTGGAAACCGAAAAACTGGTTGTTTTCGAGAGATACCTTTATGGGTGTCTGCGATTCGATAAGGGCTGCATTTATTATCCTTACCGTCCCCATGTTGTAATCGACCGTGTAATCGGTGTTTTCAGTAAGAGTCACACCTCCTGCCGTAACCACAACTGAACCCTGTGGTATGTTCATCGCATTGAGCTGTATTTCAGATCCCGACTCGGCAGTGTAATATCCCGAGAGCAGGAACTTGTTCTTCTCGGCCATCTGTTTTGCTACGGTCTGGGTTGAGTCGTAAAGCTCCTGGAAAACGTATCTGCCGGCAATGGCATCATCGTTGATCCTCTTTCTGAGGTGATTACCGAAAGGCTCAATCACCGGGAAGACTATTTTCCCCCTGTCGGTCAGTACAGTCACACCCTCTATGAAATCAAAATAACCGTCAGGCTGCCTGTCCGACTGAGAGTTCAGATTGTCGAGGCCCATAATCTGAAGCAGTATCTGGTTCTGCAGCTTTCCTTCAGGAAGGTAGTTTATTGAGTTTCCAGTGTTGTCATCCTGGTAAAGGACGTTAAGCTGGAAATCCTTTCTGTCGAGCTTACCCGAACCAAGGGAATAAACGTTCTTCATCATCAGGTCCCACGTTGGCAGCTTTGGCGTAAGTGTTGTTCCCTTGATGAGCTTCAGGATCAGCGTCTGCGGAGCGGTAATACCGTCTGTGGAGAACTCTCCCACCTTGTAGACCTGCCCGTTGAGTGTGTATTCATAGGCAACGGCAAGAACCTCATCGGTATTCAGCGAGATGTTCAGGGAGATATAGCCGAGCTGACTGTTGATTGAATACTCACGTTCATTCAGCTGGCGGGCATTTTCAATTTTCTCAAAATCGCGGCCGATCTGAAATCCCGGGGAAAGTGCTTCCAGTGTATTTGTAACCTGGTCGACATCCCTGATCCCTGAATAGGTCGTGTTGAGTTCATCGTACATCCGGTTTGCTTCATTATCGGGCTGGGCAGCTGCTCCGGGAGCTGCCTGAAATGAGGGGACGGTGTTGAAAATGTGATTCTTGTTTTCGGCAAGGTCCATAAAGGCGACTATATTCCTGTTGCTAGCCTCCTCAAACCTGCTTGTTTTGTTTGTAATCCACACCTCTATCCTTTCGATATTCAGTCCGCTGCTTACTATCGGAAGGTTCTTCAGGGCGTTGTCGTAGATGTCCCGGAAATGCTGTGACAGGAAGAAATGCCTGTTCGCCTCATACTGGTCCGCAAAAATTTCGAAGCCTGTCTGCTGAACTCCTCCCTCCACTTCAATAACTGACGATTCTCCCTTCTGCTGGGAGAGAACGGTTGTAACGGTCAGCTTGCCAAATTGCATCTCGGTCTTCAGCCCGAAGAGGCTGTAGCTTCCTGTAATAAGAGTGCCCTTAAGCGGAAGGGTCACATCTCCTGCTTCGACTTTTTTGAGTATCTCGTCCTCTTTGCCCGAATACTGAAGCTTCGTCCGGTTTTCGAACTCGAACATGGCATCAGTGTTGTAATTGACTCCCAGTTCCATTTTGTCACCAATTGTCCCGGTGACATTCATTTGAATTTTTTCCTTGAAATCAAACGTGGGGATCGTCCTGAGCTTTTCAGAGAGGGTCGGGTTCTCGGTATGCGATATATTCACACCGAAGATCAGCTCTGCTGAGCCCTGGGGTATTATATTTATTGTGTTGCTTCCGAAAATCTTGTCGAATGCGGCTCCTCCGATCTCTATCTGTGGTATAAGGGTAGACCTGAACCCCATCTCCTCACCTGCTATTCTCGAATCCCAGTATTCCCTCATAGCCCTCGTGTATTCATACTTCCTGAATTCTTCAGGGGTCATATGAACCGGAGGCCTGTAGTTTATGGAACCGATTTTCTTATAGATCACATATTCATTCTTCACAGGATCATAAACGACCTGGTCCTTGTAGTTTGAAGGAGTGTTCAGGAACAGAGGTGACTGCTTACCGGTTTCCCAGGGGATACCGGAAATATCCTGCAGCCTGAGAATTGATTTTCGGGTTGTGTCTGTTGATGGGGATGAACCGATTGTCTGAGCAACTGTATCTCTTGCTCCGGCAAAAAAGAAAAGAGTCACCGCAAGAAAAGAAGATACCAGCAGATTTCTATTTGATTTCCCTGATCCCAATCCGGCTTATATTCAGTATTACAAGTTCTTAAGCGCTCTCTTGATCATTTCCTCGACAGACGGGTTCTTTTCTTCCCGTACTATCCTGTCAAGTACTTTTGAGACAGCGCCTTTGGCAAACCCAAGCATCACCAGAGCAGATAACGCCTCTTCGCGCTTTGTATTGTCCGCGAGGGTAAATAATTCATCCGTTCCGGTCTGTTTGCCAAGCTTGTCCTTGAGATCAACGATGATCCTTTGTGCGGTTTTCAGCCCGATGCCCTTTACACTCTTCAGCAGATTTACATCGGCACCAATGATAGCCCTTTCTATTTCTGCCGGACTCAGTGATGAGAGCATCATCCTGGCTGTACCTGCTCCCACTCCCGTAACCGAAATCAGATGTCTGAATATCTCACGTTCTTCTGTCTCGGCGAAACCGAAAAGCTGGTGGGCATCTTCCCTGATAATTTCATGAACAAGGATTTTGCAGTCGCTGACACCTTCAAGCCGGGCAAAGGTTGTGAGCGAAATATTGATGAAATAGCCTATTTCACCAGCTTCAATGGTCAGGCAGGTTGGAGTAAGCCTGGTTATCCTGCCTTTGATGTAATCTATCATAGTGAAGGTTCAGTATTAAACAGTTCAGGCGGAAGCTCATCCACCTTATCGGCATGAATCTCTATATCCTGGTGCCTGAGCGGGTTCTTTGTTATCTCCGCATGCATCTGTCTGTTCCTGTAGATTGTGCATGCCAGGAAAAGTGCCTGTCTGAAGGAGCTTTCAGAAGCCTCTCCTTTCCCGGCTATGGGAAAGGCAGTACCGTGAACCGGTGAAGTTCTTATGAACGGAAGTCCGGCAGTGTAGTTAACGCCGGAATCAAACGAGAGTGCCTTGAATGGGGAAAGACCCTGGTCGTGATACATCGACAGTATGCCGTCAAACCTGGCGAAGGAGCCTGCTCCGAAGAAGCCGTCCGAGGGGAAAGGTCCGAAAACCATTATACCTTCCTTCTCTGCCTGCCTTATTGCCGGAATGATCACTTCAATTTCCTCGCTGCCAAGAAGTGAGTTTTCTCCGGCATGCGGGTTCAGTCCGAGAATGGCTATCCTGGGTTTCCGGATCGCAAAGTCGGCGATGAGTGAATGGTTTAAAAGCTTCAGTTTCCTGACGATCAGGTCATGGGTTATTGCTTCCGGCACTTTTCTCAGGGGAAGATGACCTGTGGCAAATCCTATTCTCATGTTCTCACTTACCATCAGCATCAGCACATCATCAGCGCCTGCCTTTGCTCTCAAATATTCAGTGTGGCCCTTGAAGCTGAATTTCTCCGACTGGATATTGTTCTTATCAATCGGGCCTGTTACAAGAACATTAATCTTACCCGCCTTAAGGTCATCGAGGGCTCTTTCAAGTGAAGCCAGGGCTGCCTCGCCTCCCTGGGGAGTTGATTTTCCCAGTTCAACCCTGATGTTGTCGTCGAGGCAGTTTATCATGTTGGCCTTCCTGTGGTTAGCTTCGTCGGCAGAACGGATATTGTTGAAGCTGAAATTATTGATGTTCAGCGCTTTGCGGTGATATGCCGCCACTTTTGGCGAACCGTAAACAACTGGTACGCAAAGATCGTTGATCATAGGATCCATAAGTGTTTTTATGATCACTTCGTACCCGACACCATTTATATCTCCGTGCGATATCCCTGCGATTATAGGTTTAGCTTCCATAGATTTTTACTTCATTTTTTTATACTCTGCTGCCAGTCTCCTGACAAAAGTGGCCAGCAATCTCAGACCCGATCCGGGTCCTTCCTTCAGCCTGTAGTGGTCGTCCTTCCTAAGCATTCCGGTTCCGGCAATGTCGAGATGTATCAGGGGATGCAAGGTAAATTTCTCAAGGAACTTACCGGCGGTAATAGCGCCGGCTTCCCTGCCTCCGATATTTTTAACATCCGCAATGTCCGATTTTATCATATCACCGTATTCATCCCAGAATGGAAGTTCTGCAATCCTCTCATAGACCTCTTTACCGCACTCCTCGAGAAGATTAACATATTTCCTGTCGGCGTTTGTCATCATTGCAATTGCCTGGTTGCTGAATGTAACAGCTGCCGATCCTGTTAGCGTTGCTATGTCGATGATGAGGAACGGCTTGTATTTAGCCGCATAGCTGAGTGCGTCAGCCAGGATGATCCTTCCTTCGGCATCGGTATTGCCAACTTCGACGGTCATCTTGTTGAACATGGTGATGATGTCGCCCTGTGCATAGGCATTGCCTCCTGGCCTGTTGTCAGTTGCAGGCACAAGACCCACAACATGAAGCGGCAGTTTATTCTTTGCAGCCACATATAAAACTCCGGTAACGGTTGCCGCACCGGCCATATCGCCTTTCATGCTGGCCATGTAATCTCCTGTTTTGATGTTCAGGCCTCCCGTATCGTATACTATTCCTTTGCCGACGAGCACAAGGGGTTCTTTATTAACCGGCTTCGGCGGTTTCCACTCCAGTATGCAAAATACCGGCGGATCCACACTGCCCCTGTTCACTGCAAGAAGGCCTCCCATCTTGAGGGCTTCAATTTTTCCCTTTGTAAGCACGTCGACCCTGAATCCTGCATCCTTCCCTGTCCTTGCAATTGCAGCTCCCAGTGCTGTGGCGTTAAGGTGATTGACAGGCTCATTGATAAGATCGCGTACAAAATAAACAGCATCTGTCAGGCTGGTCAGCCATCTGATCTCTGACTTTCCTTTATCGCCGTACAGGAGAAGCCGGGAAGGGTAGTTCTTCCTTTTCTCATCTTCATCCTCCTTCTTATATTTCCTGAAGGAATATACACTCAGTATCAATCCCTCTGTAAAATCCTCTATGGCTCCCTTGTATGTTGCATATGAGGTTATCACAAGCTCGGAGTGATTATTGGATTTCAGAAGCTTTTTCATCCCCGAAGCAGCTTTCCGCACTTCTTCCTTCTCCCTGTAGCCTGTAACGCTTTCCTTAACTTTTACCAGGTAGGTGCATTTGAAATAAGAGTTGATGAAGACCATCTCTTCCTTTTCCTTCAGCCGCCTGATCGCATACTCTTTCTCAGACTTTGTCAGCGAGAGAAAGGAGGGTATTTCACATTTCCCAAGGATACATACAACAGACTGATCGGGAGATATTTGTGAGATTTCAGATATTTCAGGTTTCATGATTTACAGAAAATAAATTTAGCGTGTAAAGTTAAGCAAATAATTGATTGTTTAAGGTTCAAACCACTACCTTTACAGTCATTCCGTTACTGTTGAGATAAGGTCGACATATATGAACCTGAACAGATTGTATGATAAGGCACTGAACCTGGAAGCGCTGACAACTAAGGAAGGTGAACTCCTGTATGCCAGTGCACCTCTCGGGGAGCTGATGTTTGTCGCAAATGAACTCCGGAAGAAACATGTTCCCGGCAGGAATGCGGGATGGATGATCGACCGGAATGTGAACATCACCAATATATGTTTTTCCCAGTGTTCGTTCTGCAATTTTTGCAGGAAGAAAGACGATCCTGACGCATACGTCACAACAATTGAGGAATACAGGAAGAAAATCGATGAGCTCTTTTTACTCGGAGGTGATCAGCTCCTGCTCCAGGGAGGCATGAATCCTGCACTCGGCCTTAAATTTTATGCTGGGCTTTTCAGGAAGCTTAAAGAACTCTACCCTTCGCTGAAGCTCCATGCACTGGGCCCTCCTGAGATCGTGTTCCTTGCGAAAAAGGAGAGAATAAGCCTCAGGGAAGTGCTATCGGTGCTGATGAATGCCGGACTTGATTCTCTTCCCGGTGCCGGGGCTGAGATACTCTCCGACAGGGTCAGGAAAATAGTCTCACCGGCCAAGGCAACAACAGAGGAATGGGTTGCCGTGATGAGGGAAGCGCATATTCTCAACCTTCCGACATCAGCGACAATGATGTACGGCCATATCGAAACCCCCGGTGAGAGAATTGAACACCTGGTGAAACTGCGCGATCTCCAGGCTCTGAAGCCGGAAGGTCATTATGGTTTCATCGCATTTATCCCCTGGCCCTTCCAGGATGAAGGAACCAGGTTGAGGACGGAGTCCGGAGTAAAAAGTAGCTATTCCTCCCAGGGGTACTTAAAGCTAATTGCCATCAGCAGGATCATGCTTAATAATATTGTAAATATCCAGGCCTCGGTTCTGACTGTCGGCAGGGAAACAGGCATGCTGGCTCTTCATGCCGGCGCCAACGATGTGGGATCAGTAATGATAGAGGAAAACGTTGTGAGCGCCGCCGGCGGAGGGAACAGGTTCGGCGCTGATGAGCTCCGGTCAATTATCAGGGAAGCCGGATTCAATCCTGTGCAAAGGAATCAGAAGTATGAACCAATAAAAAAGGATGCCTGTTGAGCATCCTATATTAATAGTAAGGTTATCTTGCTATTCGAATTTCTCTTTTTCCTTATCCTCGTTGGGATCGTATTTGGAGGCTTTCTTGAATTCCTTCATCCCCTGTCCTATTCCCTTGAAAAGCTCGGGTATCTTGCGGCCGCCGAAAAGCAGCACTACTATCACCAGTATTATCAGAATCTCAGTTACACCAATTTTTCCCATCGCCGTAATATTTTAATTTGTACAAATTTACGAATACTTTGAATAATTGCAAAATCAAATAATTTCCCTATTTCCTTATCAGCCTGATAATGTCATTTCCGTTCGCCAGGATCAGCAGCGAGAAGAGGATGATCATTCCCGCAATCTGGGCATATTCCAGGAACTTGTCACTTGGTTTCCGTCCGGTTACCACCTCAAAAAGCAGGAACATTACATGTCCGCCGTCGAGGGCAGGAATTGGAAGTATGTTCATAACCGCCAGGATTATAGAAAGAAAGGCGGTAACGTCCCAGAACCTTTGCCAGTCCCACGAAGCGGGAAAGATGCTTCCGATGGTAATGAATCCGCCGAGTGATTCATAGGCTTTTGTTTCCTTCGAGAAGATGAGCCTGAATTGCTTCAGGTAATCGCCAATTTCCCTGAAGCCTTTTGATATTCCGGCGGGTATCGACTCAAAGAACCCATATTTTATGGTCTTGAATTCGAAGTACATCGCTGGCGACCTGTCGGCAAGGACCCCCAGTTTGCCATCACTTGAAGGGACAATCGGGATGTTAATATTCTCACCGTTCCTGAGAATGTTCAGGACTATAGTGTTTTTAAGGTTTGATGCAAGGTAATTCTGGAACTCATCATAGTATGTGAACTTCAGGCTGTCGATGCCCGTAAGCTCGTCGCCTTTCTGCACTCCCGCCTCTCTTGCAGGCGACTCCTTGCCGAAGTTGACTATCACGAAGGGACCGAATGGGGCCCTGACTTCTATTTTACCCCTGCCCTTGAGGAGATTCTGAACATAGTCGGCCGGAAGGGCTATACTGAGGATCTCGCCTGAGCGTTCAACCTGAATCGATGTTCTCTTATTCAGGAGGATATCCTTCATGATGTCATCAAAATTTTCCACAGGCTGGTTGTCGACAGAGATTATCCTGTCACCGTTGCGGAGGCCTGCGGCAAGTCCTGTTGAGTCGGTCACGATTCCGTACTTTGCATTTGCCGTTGGCAGGTAAGTCTGACCCCAGGCAAAGAGTATGGATACATAGATGAGCATAGCAAGGAGGATATTGAAGAAAACTCCTCCGGTCATTATTAAAAGTCTCTGCCAGGCCTTCTTGGAGCGGAATTCCCATGGCTGTGCCGGCTTTTTCATCTGCTCCACGTCCATCGATTCATCAATCATTCCCGAAATCTTGCAGTATCCCCCGAGAGGCAGCCATCCGACACCATATTCAGTCTCCCCCCTTTTGAATTTGAAAATCGAGAACCAGGGATCAAAAAAGAGATAGAACTTTTCGACCCGGGTTTTGAAAAGCCTTGCAAAAACAAAATGTCCGAGCTCGTGTATCAATACCAGTATTGAAAGGCTGAGCAGAAATTGTATGATCTTTATTGCAACCGTCATCTTTTTAAAGTGTTAATGAATTCCCCGGCCATTCTCCTTGCTTCCCTGTCAGATTGTTCCAATTCCTCAAGTCCGGGGGCCGAAAGATATGGAATATTTTCCAATGCGGCTTCTACGATGTCAGGCATGCGGACCAGGCTGATTTTTCTTTCCAGGAAGGCTCTGACTGCCACTTCGTTGCTTGCATTCAGAACACAGGGCATGTTTCCTCCCTTTTCAAGGGCTTTATATGCAAGGGCAAGGTTTCGGAATTTATTAAAGTCAGGTTCCGTGAAAGTGAATTCGGGGTATTTCGAGAGATCAAGTCTCGGAAGGTCGGAAGCAAGCCTTTCCGGATACCCGAGAGCATAGAGAATGGGCAGTCTCATGTCGGGCATGCCGAGTTGTGCCTTTACTGATCCGTCGGTGAAATGGACGAAAGAATGAATTATCGACTGAGGGTGAATGATAACCTTTATCTGTTCAGGTTTAAGGTTGAAGAGCCATCGGGCTTCTATCACTTCAAGACCTTTATTCATCATGGTGGCCGAATCGATGGTTACCTTGTCGCCCATGCTCCAGTTAGGGTGTTTAAGCGCATCTTCCGGCTTCACATGCTGCAGGCTTTCCAGGGGCATTTTCAGGAAGGGTCCGCCTGAAGCCGTGAGCGTGATATTCTCCACTGAATCCCTGTCCTCCCCGGCCAGGCACTGGAATATCGCTGAATGCTCTGAATCAACAGGCAGGAGACTGCATCCTTTTTCCGCTGCCAGCTTAGTAATTATGTCGCCGGCAACCACCAGTGTTTCCTTGTTGGCCAGGGCAATGTTCTTACCCGATCGCAGAGCCGACAGTGTCGATCTTAAACCTGAATAGCCAACAATTGCAGCCAGGGCCACCCTGGAATCAGATTCAGCAAGAGCATCTTCAAGTTCGTTGTCTCCTGCGAGTACTTTTACAGCTACGCCCGCAAGTTCTTCCTTAAGCTTCGCGTACTGGCTCCTGTCGCTGATTATGACTGTCCGCGGGTGGAATATCCTTGCCTGGATTGCAAGAAGCCCTGCGTTGGCGCCGGCTGCAAGAAGATCAACTTCAAACTTTCCGGGAAACCTGGAAATGACATCGAGAGTCTGTGTTCCTATAGAACCGGTTGAACCCAATAATGCAATACGTACCGGCATCGGAATTTTTTTTTAGAAGAGGATATGCTTTTCAGGATCAAGGGATGCCCCCTTATACCATATCTCAAAATGGAGATGAGGGCCCGAAGTATACATCTCGCCTGAATCTCCGACTATTGACACAGACTCGCCGGCTCTTACGATATCGCCTGTTTCCTTCAGCAGGCTGGCATTGTGCTTATAAACGGTCACGAGGTTGTTCGGATGCTGAATTTCTATAACATAGCCTGTTTCCATAGTCCAGCCCGTGAAGATCACGGTTCCGTCGAGGACAGCAGCCGCCGGTGACCGTGGTTTGGCAACGATATCGGTCCCGAAGTGTTTTCGGGAAGCATCGTATTTACCCGAAACGATACCTTTTATCGGGGGATAAAAATGAAGTTCAGCAAGGCTGGTGACTGATTCCTGCAGAGGCCGTGTGAAAGTGACGTTGTATCGCTCTTCATTTTCGACCTGCGCCCTGAGCGCCGATTCTTCCGGAGTAGTGGTGTAATTAATCGCTCCGTATCTTTTTGTTGTATCCTGCATTGAGAATATCTCTGCAGGTTTTTCTCCACGGATGATTGAGTTCATGTTTGCGAAGTATTTGTCTCTCAGCTCCAGTTCCTTTTCCAGGGAATCGAGACGGATGGCATTCATGAGAATGTTCCGGCGCATGGTTACATCGGGATATCCGGGGATAAACTCACGGAGATTGGTAAATGCGATCAGGGAGATTGTTGATCCGATCAGGAAGAGAACCAGGAAGGTGATCAGCAGGAAAGCATTGTACTGTGTCAGGCGTACTCTCCACAATTCCTCGAACGTTGTGTCGTTGGAGATTGAGAATCTGTACTTATCGCGCCAGTTGCGTTTTTTCTTTTCGTTTTTTGCCATTTTCAGATGACTTTTACAGCTTTGTCTTCACTCTGCCAGAGACCATGTTTTGTGCATACCGACATTGCCGAAAGATTCATCGACACTTCCGGTGCGACAATGTAGAAATCAATCTCATAATGAGTGGGCAGGCTTCCGAATACCCCTGCAGTGTATCGTGCCTCAGCAAGCAGGGTTTCCCTGTTCCACAGCTGAATGACGCTTATGAAGTGGTCGTGGTCGTCGGGATGCGGATATTCCTCTCCAAGTTTAACCTTGACTTCGAATTTCTCACCTCTTTTCACCTGGTCGGGGCAGATGACATGAGGCATATGGCGGTCTAGGTAGTCGCGCTTTATCTCTTTTTCCTCTTTTTCAATCTCAATTGCTTTGAATACTCTTGGCATGGCCGATAACTTTTTGGTAAACTTACAAATATAATTGAAAAGACTGAAGTTGAGGAACGCAGTGACGAAATCGCGCAAGGCGGGAACAAGGGGCGGAAGACAGACAACTATGCCACGGGAACCTTCAGTTGTATAATGAAAAAATATGAGATAAATTTACAGGGGCATACCCTGAACTTATTGCCTTGTTTGATGAAAACTAATGTGACTGCCAACAATATGGTATTTGAATTAAATCACAGATCTCCTGAAGGAATATTAAAAACGTTATTATGAAAAAATCACTTTCCCTCGTCATCCTGGCATTTACAGGATTAAGTTTTTTTACTTCTGCCACTGCCCAGGTTCCGGTTTCAACCGGGCAGCCTGTTTCAAGAACTGTGGAAGATGGCGGGACAGGTCCTTACAGAGCGATAATGCTTTCTGAAAGCACCCTGCCAACCCATACGGTTTTCAGGCCGGAAGATCTCTCAGTTTTCGGGAAAAAGAAAAAGCTGCCCATACTTGCCTGGGGCAACGGAGCATGTGCTAATTCGCCATGGGAGCATATTAACTTCCTTTCGGAGATTTCTTCGTACGGTTTCCTCGTAATTGCAATAGGCCCGATGCCTAAGGAGGGAGAAAGAGGAAGGGGCAGGTCCGAATCATCGCAGCTGATTGACGCAATAAACTGGGCAATAACTCAGAACAACGACAAATCGGGATCATACTATAATAAAATAGACGTTACCAGAATTGCTGTAAGCGGAATGTCCTGCGGCGGATTGCAGGCGCTTGAATCCGCTCCTGATCCAAGGGTTTCGACTGTAATCATCTGCAACAGCGGAATATTACCCACTCCCGGAGGCGGTATGGCCGGAATGCCGGGACTTACCAAGGATCATCTTCTTAAGCTTCATACCCCTGTACTCTATATCCTGGGAGGAGAAAAAGATATAGCATACCAGAACGGGATGGACGATTTCAGGAAGATCAATCATGTTCCTGTATTTGCCGCAAATATGGATGTGGGACACGGTGGTACTTACAGCAGGCCTCACGGTGGTGAGTTCTCAAAGGTGGCAACAGCGTGGCTTCAGTGGCAGCTTAAGGGAGACAAAAAGGCCGGTAAGCTTTTTACAGGTGAACCATGCGGGCTTTCCCTGGATCCGAACTGGAAGGTGGAGAAGAAGAACATAAAGTAAAAGTCCTAAAGGAATACATGTCATTACTTGCCGTTGGCCTCAGACATGAGATTAACAATTGCCGTTGGCTGAAGCCAACGGCAATCAGGATGTATAATTTGAAAAGGGCTTTAGCCCGATATTTCCCTGATACAGGGAGGATTATTTCATTATCCTATTAAGTTTATCTGAGTTTTACCTTAATTATGACAGGATTATGATCCGAATTTGTGAAATCCAGGTTAATGCATCTTACAGAAACGGATTCTATATTGGGTGAAGTAAGGAAGATATCACAAACACTGGTAGGCGTTACGGCAGGGTCGTATGGTGCTGTGAGGGTTCGGACTGTTGGAGTTAAAGGATCATATATCCATTCCCACTCACCTGGCATATAACCGGATTCTATTCCTGTAAGTTCAAAATTCCCTATTTTTCCTGTAAACGACAGGTTCTGTGAGAAATCAGGTTTAAAATCTGGCGGATATTGGTTCCAGTCACCACCGACTATTACATAGTTGCCAGAATTATATTCATTCAAAACAAATCTCTTCAGGCTTTCCATCTGGGCATTTCGTATCACCCCACCCTCATCAAATGCTTCGTTATGGGTGTTGATCAATACCAGTTCTTTACCATTTTCAATGCTATACCTGATGTCCATAAAACATCTGTCGAGATAGAAGAGCTGAGTCGGAAAACCAAAATCTCCGGGAAGGGAATATCTTGTTGAAGATACCGGAGCGTATTTTGAAAAAGTGGCTATTCCCGAGATAACTTTTCCCATAGGCCTGGAGGGAGGAACAGGAACGAAAAAGACATCATAATTTTTTGCGAACAAGGGATGATGGCCGGATAATTTTTCTGACATTTTCTGATATTGATCGATACGGTAACTTCTTTTGCTGTCACGGTCAATTTCCTGCAGAAGAATAAAGTCGACAGTGTCGTTTCTTACCAGGAAATCTTCGATGCCGGAAAAATTTGCTAGGTATTTATCCTCAGGTGTAATAACTTTTGTCCCGCCATCCTTGAAAAAATCCATGTCCTTATCAAGTCCGGCATAGCCGATGTTCCAGGTTAAAAGGTTTAAAACCAGCGAATCCTTTAATACCGCTGGATTATCCGGTCGGGCTATCTGCTCTTTATTATCGGGTTTATAGTCTGAAGCCATTGCATAAAGAATCAGTCCGATAAAACCGACTATCAGAAGTGCAAAAACAATCAGAATGATTTGAAGAATTTTTTTCAGCTTTTTCATTGGTCTCCTCCTGGTTTAGTATCAAATTTACAATATTACAGATAGGAAATCAAGTTTCTTCAGCATACGGCAGATACAGTAATACTTTCTCTGAAGATTCATTTGCCGTTGATGGCATCGTGCCAGAAAAAAGCACAGATGAATTTCAGGTGGCTTTACTTTGCAGACATATATCATTGTTGCATTGCCGTTGGCTTCAGCCAACGGCAGAAAGGAATTTGAATTATTTCAGGGCTTTAGCCCAATATGATAATGTGGAAGGAGGAGGATTATTTCATGATCCTCCTGGGGAGCTTTATAAAGAAGTTTGAAATATCTAACCTGAGTTTAATCAGTGACATGGTGAAATTAGTTGAACTGGCAAAGGTTCTCTAATGACTTTCTTGCATACTAAAAAAATCACTATTGACCGGATAATAAGTGAAAGTATAATGAGATTCTTCGCTTCGCTCAGAATCTCCTGGATTTAATCGGACACTATTGTAAATAAATTTGTAGTTAGTCCTTTATTGGCTTAATTTTGATTATGTGCCATATAATACCTGATGTCAAGCATTGTTAAAGGATATAATTACGACATCTTCATCAGTTACCGCCAGAAGGACAACAGAGGCGAACGGTGGGTAAGTGAGTTTGTCGAGTCGCTGAAAACGGAACTGGAATCGACTTTCAAGGAAGATATCAGCGTTTACTTCGACATTAATCCGGGTGACTATCTGCTGGAGTCTTATGATGTGGATGCCTCGCTGAAGGAGAAGCTGAAGTGTCTGATCTTTATTCCTGTTATTTCCCGGACATATTGCGATCCGAAATCCTTTGCCTGGGAGAACGAGTTTAAGGCATTTGTTAAAATGGCTTCACAGGATGAATTCGGTTTGAGGGTAAAACTTCCAAATGGCAATGTGGCAAACAGGGTTTTACCTGTCCGTATACATGATCTTGATATTGCCGACATTAAAGAATGTGAGTCGGTTCTGGGAGGAGTGCTTCGGGGAATAGAATTTATTTACAAAGAACCTGGAGCTAATAAACCACTTACAGCTGATGATGATGAGAATAAGAACTTATATAAAACAAAGTACAGAATCCAGATAAACAAAGTTGCTTTGGCTATAAAGGAGATAATAATTGGAATGAAGAAAAGTCCGATAGAGCCTATATCTGAAGAGAAAGAAGCCCGATTCATTGAAGATAATCCACCCATAAAAGAAAATTCAATTGTTGTCCTTCCATTTGAAAATATGAGCTCCGATCCCGACCAGGAATATTTCAGTGATGGCCTTACAGAAGAAATCATAACCGATCTGTCTCATATTCATGATCTTCTTGTAATTTCAAGAAGCTCTGCGATGACATTCAAAGGGACAAAGAAAAAAATAAGTGAAATAGTAAAGGAAGTCAATGTGCATTATGCCCTTGAAGGGAGTGTCAGGAAAGCCGGTAACAATATCCGTATTACAGCGCAGTTGATCGACGGAATAACAGATTCTCATTTATGGGCTGAAAAATTCAGCGGAACTCTTGACGATATTTTTGATATGCAGGAGAAAGTTTCACGGGCAATCGCCGACTCCCTTGAAATTAAACTGAGTCCTGAAGATAAAAAGAAGCTTACTGAAAGGGCTATCGACAATGCATTTGCCTATGACCGCTACCTGAGAGCTTACTCAGAAATCTTATCCTGGACAAAAGACGGTATAATCCATGGCCTGAAATTAATGGAAGAAGGCATTGAAATTACCGGCCCAAATGCAATCTTTTATGCAGGAATCGCACTTGCCTATTTCCAGCTAGCCAATATTGGTGTGGACCAGAATGAGAATTTCATAAAATCTGAGGAGTATATTCAAAAAGCACTTGAAATCAATCCTGATCTGCCGGAAGCACATTTTGTATATGGCAATATTTTTATGCTCTCCGATCCTCCCAGGGCGATTAAGCACTACAATAAGGCATATAAAAGCAAACCGAGCCCTGAAGTAATCCAATGGTTCTCCTGGTGCTGTTTCATTGTCGGAAAATCTGACCTGGCAGTATCATTGGTTGATCAGAATTTCAGACTGGATCCTGTAAATACTGTTTATCATACTGCATCAAAAGGACTTATCCACTTCATGACAGGGCACTTCGATCTCGCACTGCCTTTTCTGACTGAATCGTATAGCTCTGCCCCTGAGGCCAGTATGTGGCAACTATGGAAAGCGCTGGCGTTATTGTACAATGGTAAAGTTGCGGAAACGGTTGAATTTATAGGTAATGCCGTTAAGGAGCCCTGGGAGGATTCCATTGCAGGATTTCTTATTTTTCTTAAATATGCACTTAAGGGCGATGCAGCAAAAATGGAGCAGGTTTTAGCCACGGGTGATTTAATAAGACTGTTACAGTCAGATTGTCAGTATTCCTGGCATATGGGAGCCGTTTATTCATACGTCGGTGACAGAGACAAATCTCTTGAGTGGCTCGAAAATGCAGTGAATCGTGGTTTCATCAATTACCAGATGCTTAATGAATACGACCCTCTCCTTATAAACATCCGGGGTGAAGAAAAATACAGGAAGCTCATGGAGCGGGTAAAATACGAATGGGAGAACCTGGAAGTTTAAAGTTTATTGTAAAGGAAGGATTATCACATGATCCATTTTATGAGAGCTTATCCCAAAAAAGCCTTTTCAATTCACCGATTATAATGGTTACGTTACTTAAGTCTCCTTCTCTCCCGTGAGAAGGGGATTCAGGGGATGAGTCAAAGAAAGAGGATTATTGAGTTGGGAAAGATATTATCCTTTATAGAATAATTCTAAATTCATTATCAGTTACCTAAGCTACAAGGACTTAATATTGAGAATCTTTAATACTTTTTCCTTATGGCTTCTGCTTATTGGTAATTCAGTACCATCAACCTCGACTGAGTTTATGGTCACTGCATTGACTTTTTTCAGGCTGACTATATATGAATTATGTATCCTCAGAAACAAACCAGGAGGTAGAGTTCCCTCCATGGAGGCCAGACTTCCTCTTACCATTAGTTTCCTGTTCTGTAAGTAAAACCTGATATAATCTCCGTCACTTTCAATGTATCTAATATCACCCAGATATATTTTATGAGTCTTTTTACTGTCCTTCAGGAAAATAAATAAATCCTCTGGTTTATCTCTTTTTTCTGATACCGGCATTTCGACTGACTTACTGTGCAATTTTATATAATGGTTAACAGCCTTCAGAAACCTTTCAAATGGTATAGGTTTCACCAGGTAATCAACAGCCTGGAGTTCAAATCCGTTGGCAGCATACTCCCTGTAAGCTGTTGTAAAAACAATTGCCGGTGGATCGGACAGGGATTTGGCAAAATCTATCCCATTTATTTCAGGCATATTGATATCGAGAAACAGGAGGTCCGTTTTGTTCTCATTTAAAAAAATTATTGCTTCAGTAGGTTTGTTGAATTCAGCAATTATTTCAAGCTCATTTATTTTCAGGATATAGTCTCTGATTATATCCCTGGCAATAGGTTCATCATCTATTATTACACATTTTATTTTCATAATGAAAATCTAATAATTTTTATAAAGTGTCAGTCCAACATAGAAGGATTTTTCATCCCTTCTTGTTACTAATCTATGCATCTGCGGATATAACAGAGCCAGACGCCTTCTTATATTTTCAAGACCTATTCCTTTATTCCCATTCGGGCCTCTATTCTCAGAATTTTCCGGCAGACTGTTTTCAATTTCAAAGAAGACTTCCGAAACACTCGATTTTAGTCTGATTTTCACCCACGGATTATGCATTGTTTTAGAAATGCCATGCTTGAAACTATTCTCCAGAAAAGTAAAAAGTATCAGCGGGGTAATGTATGAATCTTCGCTTATATCGTTTGCCTGAAAATCAATGCTGAAACTGCCTGAATATCTCATTTTTTCCAATTCAATATAGTTATTGATAAGCTGGATTTCTTTTCTCAGAGGATAATAATCGTTTTTTGTTTCATAAATTACAAAGCTCAGAATTTCAGATAATAAGAGTATCCCTCTGGGAGTTTGGTCAGATTTTTTCAATGCTAATCCATATATATTATTAAGGGTATTGAAGAGAAAATGAGAGTCAATCTGGGTCTTCAGGGCAAAAAGTTCCATCTCCTTCTTCTCTCTTTCAAACTTCGCCCGTTCATTTTTCCCCCTTTCCTTTTCAAGCAATAGTGTGATGGAAATTGAAATAAATACCAATACCATAGTTACTATATATACCAAAAGGAGGTGAATAGTAAATAATGCTGAAAAAGTAACATTGATTTTAGAAATTATCATAGCTATCATCCATACCACAGGAATAAAATATAAAATCGAGGAAATAGCAAGGATGGAGAAGATCAATGGTTTCCCATTCAGATAATATTTGCTGAACATAAAATACCTTATAAAATAGACCAGGCCAATCTGTACAGCAGTTGTAATAAAAGTACTGTATGGGATAACAGTATTAACATTATATTTTGTGCTTGCTGCATAGAAAATCAGGGTATATAATAACCAGACAAGAAAATGTAACACTATTTGGTATAGTCTGATCTTTTTCATGTGAATCAAAGTTAAGAAATCAGATTGTTATAATATTAACAATCAGGTAACCTGCTTGAAATTTGCTGTAACTGACATGGAAAATATGACAAATGGATTGAAAAAAGGTAAAATCATCAACTTACAGGCTTTTTATTAATAAAATCCGGGCTTCATCTTATCCTGATCAATCTCAATTTGCCGATTGTCTCATTTATCTGTCCAACCACAGATTTTTTTTGCTCAGCAGCCCTGCCTGTAATAATATTGCTTAAGAATTTACAAATAATTAAAAACTGCTATTATGCTCAGATTTGTTATCAGGGACAGTTTCAGAGCCATTAGAATTAAAAGCATTTATCCCGTTATCAGAATAATCAGCCTCTCAATTGGTCTGATTTGCTTCTCATTATTTCTTACAATAGTGATTAATGAGTATTCTTTTGACAATTATCATGAGAAGAAGGATAAGATTTTCAGACTGATTCTGAATGATAAGGAACAGAATATTAAGACAGCAATGCTGCCTGGTGCAGTAAAGAATTTGTTCGATGACAGATCGCCGCAGGTTGAAAAAATTGTTCGGGTAGTTGTTCTTGACGTTACTGTAAAAGCAGGGGAGAATGATCCTGTAAGCCAACCTGTAATTTATGCAGATCCCGGGTTGTTTGATGTCTTCTCATGGAACCTAACAGATCAGGATGGAACCGGTTTTCCCGGATCGCCTGATAAGATCTTCATTTCACGGAAAGAGGCTAAAAGGATTTTTAAGGAAGATAATCCGCTGGGTAAGGTAATTTCAATAAACAATAACAGTCAGTTCACAGTTGGTGGTATTATAGAAGATATCCCGATAAACTCTTTTATCAACATTAACTACCTCATTTCAACCGAAGCCATTAAGAATTCCGTATATCTGACTAACGCCGACTATAAGATAACAAACTTCTTTTTTGTACTAAAGGACAAGAAGCTTAAAGGTGAAACGGAGAAGATTCTGAATAAGATAATTACTGAGAGTTTTCAGGTGGATAACAACATGATCAGCCTAACTCTCCAGCCGCTGACCGACATTTATCTTCATTCCGGTGATATTACGCAGGCCTCTGCCTTTAACAGCGGGAATTCACAGTTAGTCAATTTTCTGCCATGGATAGCTCTATTTATCCTGATTATAGCCCTGGGAAATTATATGATCCTGAATATAGGTAATAACATTTCAGGAATCTTCAGGATAGGCATAAGCAAGACCTATGGTGAAACCAAAAGAATAGTATTCACACGTTTCTATTTTGAGAATCTGATATATATATTCTCGGCATCATTTCTTTCGGCACTGGTTATTATCTCTCTCCGTAATACTATTTTGGAACTAACATCAGGAGGATTCGGCATTAATGAATTATTCAATGTTAAGATAATCATCATTCTCATAACCCTGACATTAATACTTCCTCTGTTCCCATCACTCTATTCTTCATCCCTGATAAATAATATTACCATTCCAGAGGCAATAAAGATGAAGAAGTCAAGGATAGTTGAACTTAGAATAGCAGGAAGCAGGCCCTCAATTAACCTGAGAAGATTTATGTTAGGTATTCAGTTCTTTATATCTGTTGGTCTGATTGCAGCCTCACTTATTGCCGGAAGGCAAATTAAATACCTTACAACTATGGATCTTGGTTTTGAAAGAAAAAACCTGATTGTTACAAATAATTACCTCAGAGGTGCAAATTCACTGGAACGAAGGCGATTCTTAGCATCCCAGTTAGTTAAGAACACACCTCTGTTCACCGGTTTCACCTCTGCTTCCAATTATCCTATGGGCCCCGTATCAAATGTTACTACGGTCAGATTACCTTCACAGAAACCCGATGAAGAGATCTCCTCCGGCTTTATTGGTGTTGATTTTGATTTTTTCAAAATAATAGGTGCTACTATTATTGAAGGCCGGGATTTCAGCAGAACTTTTGCCACTGATTCTGTCTCGGCAGTAATTATAAATCAGCAGCTGGCGAAAAGAATCGGAGGTGATGCTGTTGGTAAAAAACTCATTGGTTTCTGGGGGAATAAGGAAAAAATTGTAGTCGGAGTTGTGAAAGATATCTATTTCGGCAAATCGGACAGAACTCCTGCATCTATGGCATTCGTGGTAAACAGTTCCTCCATCACCAACAATTTTCAATTGTTTTTCAAGACCGCTGAAAACATGTCTGAAAAGGCTTTGGAGTTCCTCAGTGAAAACTGGAAACAGGTTGACCCGGCTGCTCCATTCTCCTATTTCTTTATGGATGACCTGTATGACAATGTATACTCAAAGGAGATGAAAATTTCTGAAACACTGACTATATCTACAATAATAAGCCTATTCCTCCTGCTGCTGGGTATTATTTCGGTATCATACCTTGTTTCAACCTCAAAAGTGAATGAAATGACTATTAGAAGAATACTGGGGGCTGATAAAAAAAGTATTTTCAGAATATTCCTGAAGGAATATATTACTCCTTTTTTAATTGCTTCCTGCCTGGCAATTCCCCTGGTTTATCTTCTCGTAAACGAATGGCTCACAAAATATATGAACAGGACACAAATCGGATTGGATGTTTTCCTGTATGCACTTGTCGTTGTAGCCGTATCGTTTCTCACTGTGAGCACTATTATGACATATAAGGTCATAAGCCAAAATCCAGTTAATAATTTGAAATATGAGTAGAATAATTTGGGGATGGTTAAAAAGCAGATCTGTTCAAATTAAAAAACCACTAAAATGAAAACAGTTGAAAGGGCATTATTGATTAAGTTATTATTAATTCTTCCACTTGTATTAATAATTCAATCGTATACAGAATCAGGAAGAATATCTTCGAGGGAATTAACGAATGAAGCCTGGAGATTTTCCAAAAAAGACACGTTGTCTTTGGAAACCATGGGAAACACAAAAATCTATATTACCGGGTCCGATTCAGGAGTGATAGAGATAAAGCTTAAATATATAGCCAAACCAGAGGAGAAGTTCGAAATTAAAGAAACGCAAAGGGCAGTTTATTTGAAGGCGAATATCCTGAATTATAATCCGCACAAGCCTACGCAGACATATTTTGAAGAAAGTACCCTGGAAATCACTGTTCCTCATGGTATGTACATCAGATGCAGCGGGAGTTCAGGTGAGTTTCAGGTAAATGGTTTAATCGGAGTTCTAAAGGTTGTCTATGGTCAGGGACGGTTTAGTATTAAAAATGTCGAGGGATCTATTAGTTTACAGCTTGGCATGCTGGAAGCTAAAATCCAACATTCAAAGGGTTCATTCAACCTGAGTTCTGGAATCGGATCAGTCAGAGCAAAAGATTTGACAGTTAATGGGAAAAGCAGTTTCACTACTGGAATGGGAACTGTAAAAATTTCGCTGGCCCGGGAACCTGAAGCAGACCTGTATGTGGGATCCAGTTTTAATAAAGCACAGGTCAATTTTAACGGTCATCCTTTGACCGGGTGCTTTGAGTTCATAGCCATGGTAGATGGGGGTAGAATTATCTCTCCATTCAAATTCGACATTGAAGAGATCTATTTGGATGATATTAAAAATTATAATACTTCTTCAGATTTCGGAAAGAAGGATGAATACAACAGGAAAAGCTTTATCAGGGGTGACAACAATCCAAAAATTACGCTAAAGACAGCCACAGGGACAGCAAAAATAACGTTGTAGCATTTGTTGCATAATCCATGAAGCTGACTAGTTTGACAGAGAAGAGCTCGTAAAGTCGCTGGTGATTATTTCATGATCCTGTGAGACTTAACACCAAAAAAGTCTTTTCAATTCACCGGTTATAATGGTTAAGTTACTTAAGTCCCCTTCTCTCCCGGGAGAAGGGGATTCAGGGGATGAGGCAAAGAAAGAGGATTATTCATTCCATTCATTATCCTCTTGGGGAGTGCTTAACAACCGGATTAAAGATCTGTTCCTATTCATTGTTTGAATTCATTTATCCAGTGTAATATCTTGTATTCGGGATCGAAGAGGATTGTATCGGGTCGGAAAGGGAGAATAAATGAAAATGTGGTTTCCCTGGCTTTGATCTCAAAATTTCTGATTTCACGGGATTCTCCGTTAATTGCAAAAGCCGGTGGCTCTGACCATTCTCCGCCGGAATTTATTGACCACCTCCAGCCTGTTGCAAATATCTATTATCATGCATCTTATTTTTTTGAATTTCAGACAGGCCGATAGTGGTCAGGGCTTTCGGCTTTTGAACAAAAGCCTCGTTACGCGTTAACCAAATTTTATTTCATAGTCACCCCTCTTTGCGCAGCAGAGAGAGCCTGTATCGACCGGAGGTCGTGAGGATGGAGGTGAGTTTATGAGAACAGGGGATTGCGCTTCCTTCGGTCGCGTTATCCTCAGGGGGTGCTTAACAAAGAAAAAGCCCTGTCAGCACTGTCTCTTAATACAGGTTTTATCTCCCATCATTTTATCCTTCTTCTGTTGTTCATTCAATTGCCG
>JALONU010000108.1 GCA_025454775.1 Bacteroidales bacterium
TGACAATTACCAGATTTCTGGAAAGTTCCTGCTTTATTTCCCGGTTTAGGCAGTCTTCGTCAGATTCCTTATTATCTACCTTGCCTCCGGGGAACTCCCATTTGAAAGGATGATCGGTTTTTTCACCTCTCTGTACAACGAGCACTTCGTTGTCTTCATTCCTTATGACCGCACAGGTAACCCTGATCATCCGGTATCAGTTTTGGAGATCCTCGTACAGGGGGATCGCAAGAAGAAATTCGTATTTGCTGTTTTCCAGATCAATCCGGCAGGCATAGTGATCAAGGCCGTTGGTTACTACAAGGTAGGGAACCCTGAAGCCCATGTTGTAGCATACTATCTGGTCGAACACTTTGTCGTTCACCGGAATATCAGGCGATTTGCATTCGACGATCATCACCGGTTTTCCGCTTCTGTCGTGGATCAGGATGTCGACCCTTTTACGGAGGTTGTTGTACTTCGACATAACTTCAACGGCGATGAGGCCAGGCGGGTACCTGCCCTCGTTAATCAGGTACCGGATGAAATTCTGTCTCACCCATTCTTCGGGAGTAAGCCTGACGAATTTTTTCCTGATGGGATCGAGGATCATCTCCTCTCCTTCCCTGCCGGCGATCCGGAATGAATATTCTGGCAGGTTTAGCTGTTTCAACTTTGTTTTGTACTTTTGAAGGCAAATATAGGAGAATTACTGTCAACTAAGCCTCTCCCTAAATCCCTCCCCCAGGAGGGAGGGACTAATATATAGTATCCACGTCCCGCTCTCTCCAGGGAGAGGGGGAACCAGGGGGAGAGGTAAAAAAACACTTATGAAGACCAAAGAGGAAATAGTAAATAACTGGCTGCCACGGTACACCGGTAAAGAGCTTCCTACCTTCGGCAAGTATTTCCTTCTTACCAATTTCATGTATTATGTTGAACTGTTCGCGAAATGGCATAAAGTGGAAGTGGAAGGAAGGGACAGGAACATGCCCAATGCAACTGCCGACGGGATAACTATAATAAACTTCGGCATGGGAAGCCCGAATGCAGCGACCATTATGGACCTGCTCAGTGCGGTCTCACCCAATGCGGTCCTCTTTCTGGGCAAATGCGGAGGGCTGAAGAAGAAGAGCAAGGTTGGCGATCTTCTTCTTCCAATAGCTGCCATAAGAAGCGACGGTACTTCAAATGATTATCTTCCGAACGAAGTACCTGCTTTGCCGGCTTTCAAGCTCCAGATTGCCGTTTCGGCAACTATCACCAGGTATAATAAGGAATACTGGACTGGAACAGTGTATACAACCAACCGCCGGGTATGGGAGTACGATGAAAGGTTTAAGAAATATCTCCTTAAAACCCGTGCCATGGCTGTGGATATGGAAACAGCCACCATCTTCACCGTTGGTTTCGCGAACGAGATCCCTACTGGTGCACTCCTCCTGGTATCGGACCAGCCCCTGATTTCGACAGGGATCAAAACGGCAGCCAGCGACAGGAAAGTTACCGGCAGATTTGTCGAAACCCATCTTAAAATAGGTATAGATTCCCTCAGGGAGATAAAGGATAACGGAATTTCGGTAAAGCACCTCAGGTTCTGAAATGCCGGTTACTTACGAGGAAATAATCTCCGACCTTAAAAAAAGGATCTTCAAGCCGGTTTATTTTCTGGCAGGGGAAGAACCATATTATATCGACCAGATTACAGGGTATATCGAAGAACATGTTCTCGATGAAGCGGAAAAATCCTTTAACCAGGTTGTCTTCTACGGTGAGGAGACTTCAATAACAAATGTGATAGAGACTTCGAGACGGTTCCCGATGATGTCGACCCACCAGGTTGTTATAGTCAGGGAAGCCCAGTCGCTGCGAAAAATTGAAGACCTGATCATATATGCGGAAAAACCGCTATCTTCGACGATCCTGGTTATAAATTACAAGTACGGTACTCTCGACAAGCGTACAAGGCTTTACAAGGTGCTTGACAGCCAGGGCTCGTATTTTGAATCGCCCCGCCTTCGTGATTACCAGGTACCGGCATGGATCGAGAAATACCTCTCGGCACGGGGCATTAAAACCGATCCTAATGCGAGTGCCACACTGACTGAGTTCCTCGGCACCGACCTGAACAAAATCGCAAATGAACTTGATAAACTCATAATAACTCTTCCTGAAGGCAAACCGGTAATAACGACATCCCTTATCGAGAAAAACATAGGCATCAGCAAGGATTACAACAATTTTGAGCTTCAAAAAGCTGTCGGAGAGAAAAACATCCTGAAGGCCAACACGATAGTCCGTCATTTTGCCGCGAACCAGAAAGAGAATCCTATGACTCTCACCATTGCATCTCTTTTCAGCTTCTTCACCAGGATACTGACATACCATTATCTCAGCGACAAATCGAAGAACAATGTTGCCTCATTACTGAAGGTTAATCCTTTCTTTGTAAAGGAATACGAAGCAGCAGCTGCAAAATACAACGTTACAAAGACCATCCAGATAATCGGTCTTCTCAGGACCTATGACATGAAATCGAAAGGTTTCGGGGATGTAAGCAGCGAACCGGGAGATTTACTTAAAGAACTGATATATAAGATACTGCATATCTAATTCATATCCGGCGACTCGGGGAAATCAGCCCACACCCGGTACTTGTTCTTTAGTCCCCGGAGCACCCGTTTCCACGTATTGTTAACCTGATTGTTAAGCACAATGTCGGTCTTTATTCTTGCTATAACCCATGAATTCTCCTTAAGTTCCCTTTCCAGCTGCCCTGCCGACCACCCTGAATAACCAAGGAAAAAACGGATCTGCGACCTGCTTATCTTTTCCTGGTCAATCAGCTCGCGGATGTAATCAATGTCTCCTCCCCAGAATATATTTTCGTTTACCCAGACGCTTTTCGGGATCTGGTCACCCAGATTATGCAGGTAATGCAGCGTGTCAGGGGCGACGGGGCCTCCCATACTTAGGTACTCCTCCCATTTGTCAAACCCGGAGATCGCGTCGCAGACTTTTATGTCGAGCTTTTTATTCAGGATGAACCCTACCGAACCCTCGCTGGTATGATCAGCCAGGTAAACGATCGTCCTGTTGAAGAAGGTATCCGGAAGAAACGGCTCTGAAATAAGTATTTTGCCCTTTTCCGGAATTTTGTCTTCAGGCTGGATCGTAAAAAAATCGAGCTCGGGATCAAAATTCTTCATAATGCGCCAAGTTACATATTTTAGCGATATGTACAGCTGGGTGTAGTCCCCGGTTACAGATGATAAAAGTATTAAAAAAAATTGCGTAAATAATTAAGCCGGAAAAGGAAATCAATTGAATATTATCATATTTTTGGGCCGTATTGTAAAAAGGTATGCAGAAAAGTACTTTAAGGATTGCCGGGAACAAGGTTGTGCTGAACAATAGGGAGAGGATGTGTGAAACATCCGAGGAATTATTGTCCGGCGCAAAATTCAGGATTGTTCTTGATCATTACCTTGAACACCTGAAGAGGAGAAACTCTCCGCTTCTGAGGATTTTCAGCAGCAACAGTACTGAAGGACCGTCTGTCGACGAGCTTGTAAAGACACTCGTTCTTCTTGTGAAGTACGAAGCACCAGTAATACCTCACCTGAACGCAGGTTCTGCAGAGTTTGTGACCGACAAGCAGCTGCTTAACAGCTTTGTAGAAAACCTCTACGATTACTGGAGACACTTCGACAGGTTCATTATCAACGACTCTGAAGGCGACAGGCTTGACAAGAGGCCTTACCGGACTTTCAACGAAACCATTGAACACCTTACCCACCTCATCAGGAGCACCTACAGGCAGATCCAGGAAAAGATCACCGGAATTCATCCTACAGTTTACCGTCAGGTGACCTCCGGTGCCGAGATGGCAGTCATCTCCCTTCCCAAGGAAATAGCCTTTCCTTCAGAAAAATACCATAAGCTTAACCATGTGCCGGTTATTCGGCAGATGCTGATATACCCCCCTCTCGTGATCCACCAGCCGATGAATAAACGGACAGGAGAGTTCAGGAGGATCGACACGAACCCTATCGATCTGATAAGCATAACAGGTGATGAATGGATCTGTTACCCCGCACTGGTGGGAAAACTGCTTATAATGGTATATTTCAATACCGAGTTCTACGAACTTGGCTTTTCACTATGCAACCTGTTCCAGCTGGCCGACGACAAGGACCTGGAAAGAAGCCCCGACGCAGTCTTCATTTACGGAGCTCCCGGGAATGTTCTCGACGGGCTTTCATCATTTCCGACAGTCTTTCATGAGGATGGAGAAACAGGCATCTTTGTCGGAGCAGTGCCTGGAAGACCGGAGTTCGGGTATTTCGGATACCTTAAAAAGATGATACTGACCCTCCATAATTCAATAATCATGAGGTCAGGCAGGCTGCCATTTCACGGAGCCATGGTAAGGATCCTGCTGCAGGGCGACAAGGAAGCAACCCTGCTGCTGATGGGAGACACAGGCGCAGGCAAGTCAGAGACACTTGAAGCATTCAGGGTATTGGGAGAAAAGCATATCAGGGAACTTACCATTATCGCCGACGATATGGGTTCTGTAGAGCTTGATGCAGACGGCTATCCTGTGGGTTATGGAACGGAGACAGGTGCATTCCTGAGACTCGATGATCTTCAGCCCGGCTATGCATACGGTCATCTCGACCGTTCAATAATTATGAACCCAAGCCAGGTGAATGCACGCATCGTTATGCCGGTTACGACTTTCGATACGATCGTTAAAGGACACAGGATAGATTATATTCTGTATGCCAACAATTACGAGGAGATCGATGAGACACACCCGGTAATAGAAAGATTCGGATCCCCTGAAAAAGCCCTTGAGGTGTTCAGGAACGGGGCGGTGATGAGCAAGGGGACCACTACATCAAGCGGACTTGTGAATTCTTATTTTGCCAATATTTTCGGCCCTCCTGAGTACAGGGAGCTTCATGAAAGAATAGCCTCACGTTATTTTGAAGCATTCTTCGGGAAGAGCGTTTTTGTCGGCCAGATGAGAACAAGGCTCGGTATAGCCGGGTTTGAAACCCGCGGTCCCGCGGAAGCAGCTACGGAACTGCTCAGGATGATAGCTACCTGAGATCAGTACTTCGCGGGAACAGCCTCCTTCATCATGCCGTACACGGCATCAAAGATATCTTCTGCACTCGGTTTGGAAAAATAATCCCCGTCCGTTGTATAGGCAGGCCTGTGCTCCTTGCCGGCCAGTGTCCTTGGAGCAGAATCGAGATACTGCCATCCCCCCTGACGTTCAAGGACCTCCTGCATCATGTAAGCTGTTGTTCCTCCGGGGACATCTTCATCAATAAAGAGCACCCTGCCTGTCTTCCTGAGCGACTCGGGTATAATGCCCGGAAGGTCGAAGGGTACAAGGGTCTGAACATCGATCAGCTCTGCAGAGATTCCGTGAAGAGCAAGCTGCCTGACTGCTTCGGAAGCGATCCTGACCGTTGATCCGTATGTTACGATTGTTATATCTGTTCCGTTGTTAAGGACCTCAGGAACTCCTAGGGCTATTTTGAACTCTCCCGGATTGTCAGGCATCTTCTCCTTTAACCTGTATCCGTTGAGCGGTTCTATAACGATGGCAGGGTCGTTACCTTCCAGAAGTATATTATAAAATCCGGCGGCCCTGGTCATGTCGCGTGGAGCACAAACATAAACACCTCTCACGGAATTGATAAGCATGCTCATGGGTGAGCCCGAATGCCATATTCCTTCAAGACGATGCCCCCTGGTTGAAATTATAAGGGGAACTATCATTCTCCCTGCTGTCCTGTAGTGAGTGGTTGCAAGATCGTCGCTCAGGATCTGCAGGGCATACATGAGGTAGTCGAGGTACTGTATCTCGGCTATAGGCCTCATACCCCTGAGTGCCAGACCAATGCCCTGTCCGAGGATTGTTGCTTCCCTGATACCCGTATCGGTTATACGGAGCTCTCCGTACTTCTTCTGGAGTCCTTCAAGGGACTGGTTCACTCCTCCTATGTTCCCCGTATCTTCACCGAAGGTTACGAGCAGCGGATATTTTGAAAAGAGCCTGTCATAATTCTCGCGAAGCACCTGACGGCCGGGAACCTCCGGAGAGTTGTCAGAATATTTCGGAGCTACAGGCTTGACATTCAGCACTGAGGTGGGTGTTTCATTGTAAAGGTAGGTGTTATAGCTGAACGATGCATCGGCGTAGTTGCGCTTCAGCCAGCCGTGAAGCTCTCCCCTCAGGTTATCCGACTTGAGGCATGTTTCGCAGATATTCCTCAGTATCTTGCGGGCTGCCACGAAGTTGTCCTTGCGGATGGGGGCAGCTACCTTCGAAAGCTCACCGGTGATCTGATCTACCGATGCCTCTTTTGCTTCTTCCGCACAGCGGCATGACCGGCCGTTTATTATGCTTACCAGGGCATCCCGTTCTGTCCTTATCGGATTCTGGAACATCTCCCAGCCTTTCTTCCTTGCATTCTTTGCTTCTTCCTCAGCTTCTGCCGCAAGTGCATCGAGTTCACCGGATGTCGCAATATTCTTGCTGATTATCCATTCCCTCATTTTGCGGATAGGGTCAAACTCCTCTTCCCACCTGAGCCTTTCCTCAGGCTTATATCTCTCATGCGACCCTGATGTCGAATGTCCCAGCGGTTGTGTCACCTCCTCGATATGGAAGAGTACAGGGACATGATCCTTCCTGCAGATGTCAATACCTTCCTGGTACATTCTTATGAGGCCCGGGTAGTCCCAGCCTTTGCCCTTGTAAATCCTGAAGCCGGGCCTGCCGGGTTCTGCCTCGAATCCTTTCAGAATATCGGATATGCTACCCTTTGTTGTCTGGTATTTCTTGGGAACTGAAATACCGTATCCGTCGTCGTAAACCGACACAGCCATAGGTACCTGGAGAACTCCGGCGGCGTTAATTGTCTCCCAGAAATGTCCTTCCGAAGTACTTGCATCGCCTATCGAGCCAAATGCAACTTCATTCCCCTGCAGGGAGAGAGTGGTGAACCGGTGCAGTTCAGGATTCTGTCTGAACAGTTTGGAGGCATAGGCAAGGCCAAGCAATCTTGGCATCTGACCGGCCGTTGGTGAGATATCTGATGATGAATTCTTCTGTTTTGTAAGGTCGCGCCAGGAACCGTCCTCATTTATATTCGGTGTGGAAAAATGGTTGTTGAATACCCTGCCGCCGTTGCCCGGGTTAAGGTCGCGGTCGGTGTTACCGTAAAGCTGATGGAAGAACTGCAGGGAGTCATAGAGACCCATCGCCATCATCCATGTCTGGTCCCTGTAATAGCCTGATCTCCAGTCTCCATTCCTGAATTGTTTTGCCAGTGCCAGCTGGATGATCTCCTTTCCGTCGCCGAAGATCCCGAACTTGGCTTTACCGGACAGTACTTCACGTCTGCCTATGATACTCAGATTACGGCTCAGATTGGCAAGACGGAAATCGGCAAGGATCTCCTCCTTATTAAGAAGCGTAATGGGTGTCTGTAATGTAGCCTTCATGATTTAATCTTGTTCTTTTCGTGTTAAAGCATACGGTAAACAAATTTTCACGGGAGTTGTTTAATTGATGAAAGTAAATGATGATTATCTTTGGAAACAAACCTCATCCCAGTACTTCATGTTTATCAAGTTATTGATAATAAGTGTATTGATGTTAACGTTGGTTTTTGCCCTCCTGGGCATCAGGATATTGCTTAAGCGAAGGGGGCAGTTCCCCGAACTTCATATAGGCCGCAACAAGGAGATGCGTAAGCGCGGAATCACCTGTGCTAAAAACACTGATGTCGGATGCACTCCCGGAAATAGTATTCCTGGTTGCAGTGCATGTGACTACCAGCCACACCTGTAACCCATTTGAAGGTCATTCTTCCTCAATATATCCTTTCAATCTCTCCGTCATCCAGGTTCTGAAATTCCCTGAATCGTCGGAGTATATCAGGTATCCGTCATATTCGGGATGAAGATCGAGGAATTCGATTGATTTCTCCTTCCCCATTACCATGCATGCTGTTGCTATTCCATCTGCAGCAGCACAATCGGAAGCAAGAATTGTGGCACTAAGAAGCTGATTTTTTGCAGGATATCCCGTTTTAGGGTCTATCGTATGCGAATACTTTATGCCGTTCTCAATATAAAATTTCCTGTAATTTCCTGATGTTGCCAAAGCCCTGTCCTTCATCCTGATTACCGCTTTGAGATCGCTGCCCGGCGATACATTGTAGTCGACCGGCCTGTCTATCCCAATCGTCCACAACGAACCTCCCTTGTCGCCTTCTACCCTTACCTCTCCGCCGATTTCCACCAGGAAGCTGTTAACACCTTTTTTCTCAAGAAATCCGCAAACCACATCAACCGAGTATCCCTGGGCTATTGCATTGAGATCAAGAGTTATACGCGGATCAGCCTTCCATAGGTTTCCATCCCGGAGCTCAACCTTCTGCATACCGACGAGCTGAAGGAGACTGTCGATCCCTGACGGGGTGAAGTCCTTATTTCCGTCAGGTCCAAAGCCCCAGGCCCTGACAAGAGGACCTACGGTTATATCAAAGGCTCCCCCGGTAAGGTCTGATATTTCCTTTGACCTCCTGAAAGCATCGGTAAAGAATCTATCAGGTTTGACATTTTCATTCCGGTTCAGCCTGCACAGCACGGATGAGTCTTCGTAAAGTGAAAGAGACATGTCGAAGTCGTGAAGAAGTATTTCCGCCTCTTCCCTGAGAACAAGCGGATCGATGCCCGGTTTTTTTTCAAATATGATGCTGTAGGTTGTGCCCTGTGCTGCTCCAGCGAAGCTGGAATATTCAGGTTTCTTCCTGCATGCTGCTGTGAGTATCAGCATGAAGGACAAGCATATAATTACCTGTGTTCGCATTACCTTATCAGACGCCGAAATCGTCAAACGAAATGTTCTCCTGCGGAACTCCAAGGCTGTCGAGCATTTTTATTACAGCGTTATTCATTGCCGGCGGGCCGCAGAAATAATACTCTATATCCTCGGGATCATCACGCTTGCTGAGGTAATGATCAAGCAGCACCTGGTGTATGAAGCCGGTATAGCCTTTCCAGTTGTCCTCGGGAAGAGGTTCGGAAAGGGCAAGGTTGAAGGTAAAATTCGGAAATTCCTTTTCTATTGCCCTGAATTCATCTTCGTAGAACACTTCCCTGAGTGATCTCGCACCATACCAGTAGGAAACCTTCCTGTTGGTTCTGAGCGTCCTGAAAAGATGGAAGATGTGCGATCTGAGAGGAGCCATTCCCGCGCCGCCTCCTATGTATATCATTTCGGCATCCGTATTCTTAATATGGAACTCGCCGTACGGACCCGAAATAGTGACCTTGTCGCCGGGCTTTCTTGAAAAGATATATGTTGAACAGATACCCGGAGGAACTTTTCTGAATACCTTCTTATCGTTGTCCCAGGGCGGGGTTGCAATCCTGATATTGAGCTTAATGAGGTTCTTCTCAGCGGGATAGTTGGCCATGGAATAGGCCCTGAATGTTTCTTCACTATTCTTAATACCCAGGTCCCACATCCTGTAGCAGTCCCAGTCAGGTCTGAATTGTTCTTCTATGCTGAAGTCCCTGAAGGAAGCCTGGTAAAGCGGTACATCTATCTGTATATAGCCGCCAGGTTCAAAGTTATGTTCTTCGCCTTCTGGGTGTCTTACAACAAATTCCTTGAT
>JALONU010000011.1 GCA_025454775.1 Bacteroidales bacterium
ATGGAGGAGATCATGAAGATCATGGAGATTGAAATGAAAAAACAAAAGACTACAAGATGAATCAGGTGATAATATACATGCTTAAGGCGGGCATGAGCCTGGCAGTCCTGTACCTTGTATACCAGCTCTTTCTCAGCCGCGACACGATGTACAGCCGCAACAGGACCTTCATTCTTGCATCCTTCGTTCTGTCTCTGATACTGCCTCTGATTTCAATCCAGACAAGGCAGCCTCACGACATCCAGTTCTTCGGCGCAGAGCTCAGCGCGGTCAATGTCGGGGAAGATCCCGGAAGGGTACAGAACGACAGTGTCTGGTCCATGCTTCTTCAATGGCAGAATCTGCTCCTTATTATATATTTCGCAGGAATGCTGCTGGCAGGATTAAAACTGCTGACGGAGCTTGCCGGACTGGCAATCCTCATTATAAGAAAAGGAAAAAACGGGGAGAAGATCGTGTTCCTGAATAACAGCAAGACTTCGGGGTTTTCAGCATTCGGACATATTTTCATAGATAAGAGTCTCGATCCCCATGATGCCGGAGAGATCATCAGGCATGAGCAGAAGCACCTCGACCGCATGCATTTCTTCGATATCCTGCTGGCTGAATCACTCAAGGTAATCCAGTGGTTCAATCCCTTCATTTACATGTTCGACAAGTCTCTCAGGGCAGTCCACGAATACCAGGCCGACGAAGAGTGTCTGAGTTCAGGCATACCCGTTCACAGCTACCAGGGGCTGGTGATGAACCAGGTATTCAGGGCCAGGATATTCAATCCCTCCAACAGCTTTTCAAACCCAACTCTAATAAAAAAACGAATGATCATGATGACAAAAAAACGTTCAAAAGCCCTGGCAAACCTCAAGATACTCCTGGTTCTGCCCGGACTTGCAGCTCTTCTGATCGTCTTTTCGACATGCTCCGAAAAGATGTCTTTCACCGATTCCACAATTACCGAAGTGGCAGCCCCCTCCAATGCACCAGTCTCCAAAGCCGGTGAGATGGAACCTTTTGTTGTTGTTGAAGAAATGCCGATGTTCCCGGGCGGCGACAGCGCCCTCCTGGCCTACATCGCAACAAACACAACCTACCCTCCCGCTGCGAAGCAGAATAACATCCAGGGAAAGGTGATCATAAGGTTCGCCATAAAGCCGGATGGTTATGTTGACCGGATCTCGGTTCTCAAGTCTGTCGATCCCGAGCTCGACAAGGAAGCCGTCAGGGTTGTCTCCACTCTTCCGCAGTTCAAACCCGGCAAACAGGGAGGGCAGCCTGTACCGGTATGGTACATGGTTCCAATCAACTTCGCACTCTCAGGGAACAAGCAGTCAGTGCTCAAGTTTGAGAATGCTCCGCCGCCACCCCCTCCACCACCCGCCGACGGGGCAAATGTTATTAAGGAAACAGCTTCCGATAAGGGAGCTGCGCCTGCACCCTTTATGATTGTGGAGCAAATGCCGGAATACCCGGGAGGCGATGCAGGAATGCTGACATATATCGCAACCAATATTAAGTACCCGGAATATGCAAAAACGAACAAGATCACCGGACAGGTCATTGTGAGGTTTGTTGTCTCTGCCGCAGGGAAGGTTGAAATGATCTCAGTACTTAAGGGAGTCCATCCCGAACTGGATGCAGAAGCAATAAGGGTCGTCAAAACGCTTTCCGATTTCAAACCGGGCACCCAGGGCGGTAAGCCGGTGCCTGTCTGGATGATGGTTCCTATTAATTTCACCCTTAAATAGGAAAGCTCTCAAAGACTACGTGGGTTTAGTTTCAGGTTTTTATACCGGCTTCAGCACTGAAGCCGGTTTTTATTTTTATACTTTTGCCTGTCGTAACTTTCACTATGAATCTCGATCGGCTCATAGAAGCTTTTTCCTCTCTGGGACAGATCCTCCGTGAAGCACTTGCCGGAAAGGGCAACAGGTTCTCCGCGGAGCTGAACCACCTCATTGATTCCCAGCAAACGAAAAATCCGTGGTTCACTCCCCCTTACGTGAGAATGGCAGTAAACGCCATCGCTTCGGAACTGACAACTGAGAATCTCAGGAAATGGACGGATATGTATCCCGGCCTCGGGAATGATCATACCCCGCTGACAGTAGCGGTTATAATGGCAGGCAACATCCCTATGGTAGGCTTCCACGACTTCATGTGCGTCCTGATCTCAGGGAACAGGGTCCTCGTAAAAGTCAGCTCAAAGGATGCTGATCTGATCAGGTATGCCGGCGAGATCCTTGAGACTGCCGATCAGGACTTCAGGGACTATATAGAATTCACCGGCGAGACACTGTCCGGGTTCGATGCAGTGATTGCAACCGGTAGTGACAACACATCAAGATATTTTGAGTATTACTTCGGCAAATACCCCAATATCATAAGGAAGAACAGGAACAGCATTGCAATCCTCGATGGCTCCGAAACAAAAAAAGAGCTTGAAGCCCTCGGTTTGGATATTTTTTCATATTTCGGTCTGGGTTGCAGAAGCGTCTCAAAGTTATACGTTCCGGCAGGATACGATTTTAAGATGTTCACCGAAAGCATGCGAAAATATTCGGTGTGCATTAACCATACCAAATATGCGAACAACTACGATTACTACAAGGCAATAATGCTTGTTAACCGTGTCAAGTTCACCGACACCGGTTATCTGCTTTTAAAGCAGGATGAATCGACATCTTCGCCGGTTTCGGTACTGCATTATGAATTCTTCCGGTCGAAGGAAGAACTCACAGCTATGGTCAATTCTAAAAAAGATAAAATACAGTGCATTGTGGGCAGGGATCATATTCCGTTCGGATTAGCTCAGTCGCCTGCCCTGTGGGATTATGCGGATGGAACAGACACTCTTGAATTTCTCCTAAAAAAAAATTGCGCGGGAATATTGTAAAATAAAAAATACTATATTGCACCGTTCGAAGAAACAGTTCTTATGGTTTATAAATTTGTCGTATTATCGGATGAGGATGAGTCGTTTGTGAGAGAATTTGAATTCCTTGACTCACATACGTTGATGGATTTTCACAACATGATGCAGGATGAACTCGAGTTCGACAAGTCGCAAATGGCATCCTTCTACTTAGCTACTGATAACTGGGAGAAGGAAGAAGAGTTCACACTCTTCGACATGGGAACCGGTTCTTCCACAATGGAGAATGCAGTGCTTGAAGATATTATCTTCCGCAAAAACCAGAAACTGCTCTATGTCTTCGACTTCTTCAACGAAAGAGCCCTGTTTGTAGAATATACAGGCGAGTCAAAGGAGAATCCCGACCAGGAATATCCAGCCTGCACAAACTCCAAGGGCATTCCACCCAAACAGGTCATCTTCGGCAGCAGCTCCAGGAAGCTGTATAACAATATTGTTGTCTCCGACGATGATGAAGATGAGGATGAACCGGAAGTAGACGATCTCTTCCTGAACGAGGATGATGAAGAAACTCTCGGCGGCCTCGAAGGCGAAGACGCCCTGAACGAGGAGGAGGAATAATCCTCCCTTCCTAAACCCGATGAAAAATATTCTTATAGTGCTTCTCGGTCCGACAGGGGTCGGGAAGACTGATGCTGCAGTGGAAGCTGCCCTTCACCTCGGCTGTGAGATCATTTCGTCCGACTCACGGCAGTTCTACCGGGAAATGAAAACAGGAACTGCAGTGCCTTCAGACGACCAGCTTGCACTTGTCAGACATCATTTCATCAGGTTCATCTCTGCCAGGCAATATTACAGTTCCAGCCTTTACGAGAGAGATGTGCTTGATCTCCTTCCCTCACTGTTCCGTAAAAACAGGATAGCACTCATGACCGGCGGATCGGGAATGTACATCGACGCCGTCTGCGAGGGTATCGACGAGATCCCCGACACCGACAGCGCTGTGAGGATGAAATACAATACCCTGTACAGGGAGGAAGGTATTGAAGGGATCCGGATGGCTTTGCGGATGGTTGATCCGGAACACTACGCAAAGGTAGATTTGAAAAATCCAAAGCGGATAATCAGGGCCCTGGAGGTCTGTGACACAACCGGCCGGCCCTATTCTTCGTTCCTGGGGAAACAGAAGAGGGAAAGGGACTTCAGGGTTCTTAAGATCGGCCTTACACGTTCCAGGGATGAATTGTATAAAAGAATAAACCAGAGAGTCGATAAAATGATGGAAGATGGCCTTGAGGAAGAAGCCAGACACCTTTATGAACTCAGGCATCTTAATGCACTGAACACCGTGGGCTACAGGGAGCTCTTCGATTATTTCGACGGGAAGATCTCACGGGAGAAAGCGATCGAGCTCATCAAGAGAAACACCCGCAGGTATGCGAAGAGGCAAATTACGTGGTGGGCTAGAGACAGTGAAATAAAATGGTTCAGTGCAGAAAGTCAGGGGAATATAACAGACTTTATTGAGAGGTTGCTTATTCATTTGGATTATCGAACTGGCTAATGCCGGCAAAGAACCCACCCCAGCCTCCCGCTACGCTGAAGCTTCGCGGGACAGGCTTCCGCTGTCGCGGAATCTCCACTTCGTTCCGATCTCCCAGGAGGGGAGCTTTGTTGGCAGTTCTTCCATCAGGAAGGTTTTAACTGAGTGTTTTCAGTTTCCGGATTGTTTCGGCAGGATTGTCAGAGTTGAAGATTGAGTTCCCAGCCACAAGGACATCGACCCCCGTTTCGACCAGCTTCGCGGCATTGCTGGTGTAAACACCTCCGTCGACCTGGATAAGAACATTATATTTTCCGTCGTCGATAAGTTTTCTGAGCTCAGAAATCTTATTGTAACATTCCATTATGAATGACTGTCCTCCGAAACCCGGGTTAACGGTCATAATAAGAACCATGTCTGCATAAGGAAGGATGTTCTTCAGCAATGATACAGGTGTATGAGGATTGACTGCCACGCCTGCTTTCATTCCGAGGCTGCGTATTTCGGAAACCGTCCGGTGCAGGTGTGTGCATGCTTCATACTGAACTGTGAGAATATCGGCTCCAGCTTCCTTCCATCGTGCAAGGTATCTGTCGGGGTCGACTATCATCAGGTGGACGTCGAGCGGTTTGCGGGCGATCTTCTTTACTGCCTCCACAACCGGAAATCCGATTGAGATATTGGGAACAAAGACACCGTCCATTATGTCGCAGTGGATCCAGTCGGCTTCACTTTCATTTACCAGCTTAACGTCCTTTGCCAGGTTTGTGAAGTCTGCGGACAGCAATGACGGAGATACCAGATGATCCATTCCTTGGTTTTTAGCAAATATAAAAACAATAACTTAACCCAGGTAGCTTTTGAGTATTCTGCAGCGGGTTGTGAATTGTATTCTTTTTATTGCTTTTTCCTTTATCTGTCTTACGCGTTCACGGGTAAGACAAAGCTCCTCACCTATCTCCTCGAGTGTAAAGGGGTGTTTCATGCCGAGGCCGAAATACAGCTTAAGGACTTTGGCTTCGCGTGGGGATAGAGTGCTCAGTGCACGTTCGATCTCATAGGCCAGCGACTCGTTGATAAGGTTCTTGTCGGGAGAAGGTGTATCGTTGCTCTGGAGCACATCGTACATTGTGTTATCCTCTTCGGAGCTCAGGGGAGCATCCATGCTGACAGTCCTGCCGTTTGTCTTTAGTGATTCCTTGACATCTTCGGGGATCATTTCGAGCATGTCGGCTATTTCCTGGGAAGAAGGTTCCCTTTCATATTCCTGCTCGAGTCTTGCGAATGCCCTGTTGATACGGTTTATGGATCCGATCTTGTTCACGGGAAGTCGAACTATCCGGGCCTGTTCCGCCAGGGCCTGGAGTATGGCCTGTCGTATCCACCATACGGCATAGGAGATGAATTTGAATCCTCTGGTTTCGTCGAATCTCTGGGCAGCCTTCATAAGGCCTAAATTCCCTTCGTTTATCAGGTCAGGAAGGCTCATGCCCTGATTCTGATACTGTTTGGCTACCGAGACAACAAAGCGTAGGTTTGCCTTGACCAGTTTTCCCAGAGCCGATGCATCACCTGTTTTTATTTTTCTTGCAAGGACAACCTCCTCTTCGGGTGAGATAAGGTCAACGCGTCCTATTTCCTGAAGATACTTATCCAGGGAAGGAGTATCACGGTTAGTAACCTGCTTTGTAATCTTCAGCTGGCGCATTGACAGGGCGTGTTAATTCATCGGATCCCGCGCAGGGAACACAATTTTAGTAAAAAAACGGGCTCCTCCTACAGATTAAACTGTTTTTTTTTGCTTTTCAGACGGTTTTTGAGTATATTGCATGTCTATGTCCTTGATTGAATATCACATTATTAAATCAATCTGACAATTTCCTTTTTAATTTAATAACAATTGACAGCTATTATGTAATCATTTTTTTATATAATTGCAGCGGAATTTCAGCATGTTTGAATACATAGTTGCATTATCCAGCGGGCTCATCGCCAAATTCTGATCCCCGTCCCAATTAGAACAAAATCATAAAGATCTCTTAAATTCTTTTTTACAATTACATTATGTACGACATTCTTGAATTAAGCAAGATGCTGCTTCCTGAGTTAAGGGAGATAGCCAAAGAACTTAAAATAAAAAGAGCTGAAACCCTTAAAAAACAGGATCTCGTATATAAGATCCTCGATCAGCAGGCAATAGAGGCGACCGAGAACAACGCCCTCAGGAGAAAGGAAAATGACATAAACCGCCCCATGGACAATAAATTCAACCCGGATCAGGAATCCGGCCCGAGGAGAGGAAAAAGGCCCAGAACGAACAAGCCCGTCTTCAACCGGCCGGTGGAATCAGTAATGACCGTCACACCCGACGATCTGACCAGGAACAACCCACCTTCCGACGAAAGAAGGGAGCCTGTCCAGACACAGGAGAAACAGGAGCCTAAACCAGCTGAATCACAGGCTGATGAAAGGAGGATCCCCTTCTGGATGACAGACCTTAAAACAGAGGATAAAACCCAGAAAGCAGTGCCGTTCGACAAACAGCCTGTCGAGGAGGAAGAAATACAATCTGCCGTGCAGGTGCCTGCTGACGAACCTGCTCCCGAATCTGTTCCCGAACTTGCTCCCCAACCTGAAGTTTTCGCAGGGGTCCATGATCAGACTGAAGAACAATTGCTTCCACCTGCAGCTGAGGATGAAAGCCTCGCCGAACTGAAAACAGCCGGCAGTGATACCCTCGAGGAATTTCCTGATGAAACCGTCAGGGAAGCCGCGGTACCGGAAGAAATCCCTGTAAGGGAAGAAAAAAAGGAAAAACCCTACGACTTCGAAGGTATAATTTACAATACCGGAGTTCTCGAGATAATGCCTGACGGGTACGGATTTCTGAGGTCGGCCGATTACAACTACCTGAACTCTCCCGACGACATCTATGTATCGCAATCGCAGATAAAGCTTTTCGGACTTAAAACCGGAGACACCATCAAGGGGACCATACGTCCGCCGAAGGAAGGTGAGAAGTATTTCCCGCTCATCAAGGTTGACGAGATTAATGGCAGAAGCCCCGACTACATACGCGACAGGGTTCCTTTCGACTTTCTCACACCCCTTTTCCCGAACGAAAAGTTCACCCTCTGCACACCGGGTGAAGGATCATTGTCGGTAAGGGTCATCGACATGTTCACTCCCATAGGTAAAGGCCAGCGCGGACTTATCGTCGCACAACCCAAGACCGGAAAAACAATATTGCTGCAGGAAATAGCCAACGCCATCGCAAAATATCATCCTGAGGTTTACCTGATGATACTGCTTATCGACGAGAGACCGGAAGAGGTGACCGATATGGCAAGGAACGTGAAGGCAGAGGTCATTGCATCCACATTCGACGAGCCGGCTGAGAGACACTGCCGCGTAGCAAATATCGTTCTTGAAAAGGCAAAGAGACTTGTGGAATGCGGTCACGACGTTGTTATACTGCTCGACTCCATAACCAGGCTTGCCAGGGCGTTTAACACCACGGCACCGGCATCGGGAAAAGTCCTGTCGGGCGGTGTCGATTCCAATGCACTTCACAAGCCTAAAAGGTTCTTCGGTGCTGCACGCAACATCGAGAACGGAGGATCCCTTACAATCCTTGCAACAGCCCTTACCGACACGGGATCAAAAATGGACGATGTGATCTTTGAGGAGTTCAAGGGAACAGGCAACATGGAGCTTCAGCTCGACAGGAAGCTGTCGAACAGGAGGATATTCCCGTCCATCGACATACCTGCCTCAAGCACCCGCCGCGAAGATCTCCTTCTTAACAAGAGCATCATGCAGAAGATATGGGTTCTCCGCAACTACCTTGCCGACATGAACTCGATTGAAGCGATGGAATTCCTCCGCGACAGGCTTATGCAGGCAAAATCAAATGAAGAATTCCTGGTTTCAATGAATGGTTCATAATCCTGACTTTTTTGTAAATTTGCAATCTGTTAATAAAATAACAATCACAAACAAACTTTCACAAATGGCTACAAAAAAATTTATAACATGCGACGGCAACCAGGCCGCATCGCACATTGCATATATGTTCAGCGAAGTAGCTGCCATATATCCCATTACACCATCTTCCACAATGGCTGAATATGTTGATGAATGGTCTGCAAACGGACTCAAAAACATATTCGGGGAAACGGTAAAAGTTGTCGAAATGCAATCGGAAGCAGGAGCTGCCGGAGCAGTGCACGGAGCCCTCCAGGCCGGAGCCCTCTGCACGACTTATACAGCTTCGCAGGGACTTCTCCTGATGATCCCTAACATGTACAAGATAGCAGGCGAGCTTCTTCCAGGGGTGTTCCATGTCAGCGCAAGGACAGTAGCCGCCCATGCACTTTCAATCTTCGGCGACCACAGCGATATTTACGCAACAAGGCAGACAGGATTTGCTCTGCTGGCCAGCGGAAGCGTGCAGGAAATAATGGATATTGCCGGAGTAGCCCACCTCACTGCCATTAAATCGAGAATACCCTTCCTACATTTCTTTGACGGATTCCGTTCATCGGCAGAGGTGCAGAAAATTGAGGTTCTCGGGATGGACGACCTGAAAAAGCTTCTCGACATGGAAGCTCTTAAGAGATTCCGCGACAATGCACTTAATCCAGAGCATCCCGTAACCAGGGGAACAGCCCAGAATCCAGACATCTTCTTCCAGGCCAAGGAATCAGTCAACAAATTCTACGAGCCTGTTCCTGATATCGTGAACTCGTATATGGCCGAGATATCGAAGCTTACAGGCAGGGAATACAAGCCTTTCACCTATTACGGTTCACCCGATGCGGAGAATATAATCGTCGCAATGGGCTCAGTTACCGAAACCACAAAGGAAGTTATCGACTACCTGATCTCCAGGGGTGAAAAAGCCGGTCTTGTAACAGTGCACCTCTACAGGCCTTTCTCGGAAAAATATTTCTTCAACGTGCTTCCAAAATCGGTGAAAAAGATCACAGTACTCGACAGGACTAAAGAACCCGGAGCCATCGGTGAACCTCTTTACCTCGACATCAAGGAGATCTTCTACAACAGGCCTGAAAAACCTGTGATCATAGGCGGACGCTACGGCCTCAGCTCAAAGGACACCACTCCATCACAGATGCTATCGGTATTCGAGAATATGAAGGTTAAGGAACCGAAGAACCAGTTTACAGTTGGTATAGTTGATGACGTAACACACAAATCACTTCCCCTGCTGCCGGAGATAAATGTTGCCCTTCCCGGAACATATTCAGCAAAATTCTACGGGCTAGGATCCGACGGAACTGTAGGTGCAAATAAGAACTCCATCAAGATCATCGGCGACACTACCGAGAAATACTGCCAGGCATATTTCGCCTACGATTCAAAGAAATCAGGAGGTATTACAACTTCGCACCTGCGCTTCGGCGACAAACCCATACGCTCGCCTTACCTTGTCAATACTCCCGACTTCGTTGCATGTCATGTTCCTTCGTATCTCGATAAATACGACATGCTCAAGGGTCTGAAGCAGGGCGGAACATTCCTTCTGAACTCGATATGGGATGTTGAGGAAACGAAGCTTCGTCTTCCCGACCACATGAAGAAATACATGGCAGAAAACAAAATCAACTTCTATATAATCAATGCTACTGCCATTGCTGAAGAGATCGGACTGGGCACCAGGACAAACACCATTATGCAGGCGGCCTTCTTCAAGCTGGCAAACGTCATCCCTTATGAACTGGCGGAAAAGGAAATGAAGCATGCCATCTACAAGACATATGGCAGGAAAGGTGAAGAGGTTGTCAATATGAACTATGCTGCAGTCGACAGGGGCTCCCAGGTTACAAAGGTGGAGATCCCCGCAGAATGGGCCGGTATAAAAGTCGAAAAGCACAAAGATACACGAAACATCCCTGCCTTCGTACGTGAAGTCATGGAACCTATCAACGCTATGAAAGGCGATGACCTGCCGGTTAGCGCTTTCTCCGGAAGGGAAGACGGTACTTTCCCCTCAGGGACCAGCGCTTACGAAAAGAGAGGCATAGCCGTAAATGTTCCCGAATGGCAGCCTGACGAGTGTATCCAGTGCAACCAGTGCTCATATGTCTGCCCTCATGCAGCTATAAGACCCTTCCTTCTCACTGAGGAAGAAGCCAAAAATGCTCCCGAGGGAACGAAGACTATCCAGGGCATACCGGGCGTACTGAAGCAGTACAGGTTCAAGATCCAGGTCAGCGTACTCGACTGCACCGGATGCAGCAACTGCGCCGATGTTTGTCCTTCCAAGAAGAAAGCTTTGATAATGAAGCCCCTGGAAACGCAACAGGCAGAGATAGAACGCTGGACATACATGCACGAAAAAGTAGGTTACAAGGACACTATTGTCGACAAATTCGTGAATGTAAAAAACAGCCAGTTCTCCCAGCCGCTGTTTGAATTCTCGGGTGCATGCGCTGGATGCGGCGAGACACCATATATTAAAGCTATCACACAGCTCTTTGGCGACAGGATGATCGTGTCGAATGCCACAGGTTGCTCTTCGATTTATGGCGGCTCGGCACCTTCAACACCATATACAAGCAACAAAAACGGACATGGTGTTGCATGGGCAAACTCACTATTCGAGGACAATGCAGAATACGGACTTGGCCTTTCGCTTGGATCCAACAAGCTCAGGGATAGAATAGCGCTGAGGATGAAGGAATCGGGCAGCACTGTGAAACCCGAGACCAAAGCCGCATTTGACGAGTGGTTGGCAGGCATGAACAATGCAGAAGTATCCAGGACAGCCTCTGCAAAAGTCATGGCAGCCTGCGAAAAAGACAGGAACGAAGTGACAAAAGAGATACTTGAACTGAAACAGTATCTTGTCAAGAAATCCCACTGGATCTTCGGTGGTGACGGTTGGGCATACGATATCGGTTACGGAGGCCTGGACCATGTACTGGCCACAGGTGAGGATGTAAACATCCTGGTTCTGGATACGGAGGTTTATTCGAACACCGGAGGCCAGGCATCCAAGTCTACACCGGCAGGAGCAGTGGCAAAATTTGCCGCTTCGGGAAAGAAGATACGCAAGAAGGATCTTGGACAGATGGCAATGAGCTACGGCTACGTCTATGTGGCCCAGGTGGCCATGGGTTCAAGCAACGCACAGTATCTCAAGGCAATAAAGGAAGCCGAAGCATTCCCCGGCCCTTCACTTATAATAGCATATTCACCATGTATCAACCATGGTCTCAGGGAAGGTATGGGTAAAACCCAGGCACAGGAGAAAGCTGCCGTTGAAGCAGGTTACTGGCATCTCTACAGGTATAATCCGCTGCTTGAAGCGGAAGGTAAGAATCCTTTCGTCCTCGACTCCAAGGAGCCCGACTGGACGAAATTCCAGCCTTTCCTGCACTCGGAAGTAAGGTACACATCACTTATAAAGTCCTTTCCGGGAGAAGCGGAAATACTCTTCAAGGCTGCCGAAGAAAACGCTAAATGGAGGTATAATGCCTACAGGAGGCTTGCAGCAATGGAGTACGGGGTAAAGACAGAAGCCCCGGCAAACTGACAGATGGGAAGAATACTCGGGATTGATTACGGTAAGAAGCGCGTGGGGATTGCAGTTACGGATCCGCTACAGATCTTTGCCTCACCGCTCAATACCGTAACGGTCCAGGAGTTCGACTCCTTCCTTGATGATTACATCAGGCACGAACAGGTAGATGAGTTTGTGGTTGGCTGGCCGGTTCAGATGAACAATAAGCCAAGTGAATCCGTTAAATACATCGACCCGTTCATCAGGAGGCTGAAGAAGAAATATCCCGGGAAACCCATTCACATTGCAGATGAACGCTTTACATCACAGATGGCGATCAGGGCAATGATCGACGGGGGTGTTAAGAAAACGGGAAGAAGGAACAGGATGATAATCGACATGGTAAGTGCATCCATCATTCTTCAATCTTTTCTCGATCACAGGTCTGCACTTAAGGAAAGAAATGCCGCAAAATGACATACCCTATTGTTGTATACGGACACCAGATACTAAGGAAAGTCGCAGAAGACATCGACCGGGACTATCCCGGGCTGAAACAACTTGTAGACGATCTCTTCGAGACAATGTACAATTCTGAGGGACTGGGGCTTGCAGCTCCTCAGATAGGAAAATCGATCAGGATATTCGTAATTGACGGAGCTCCGGTTGCAGAAGAGGAGCCCGAGTTTGCCAACTTCAGGAAAGCATTCATTAATGCCCATATTATTGAGAGATCCGGAGATATCAAACCCATGACGGAAGGGTGTCTCAGCATTCCCCATCTCCGGGAGGAGGTAAACAGGGAGGCGCGTGTCAGGATCACTTACTACGACGAAAACTGGGAGTTCCACGATGAAGTATACGAAGGATATATAGCCCGGGTTATCCAGCATGAATACGATCACCTCGATGGAATACTGTTCACCGACAGGGTAAGCCCGCTCAGAAAAAAGCTTCTCAAGAGCAAACTCCTCGCCATCTCCAAGGGCAGGTTCGAAGCCGATTACAAAACAATACTTCCGGGGCAGAAGATAAAAAGTGCCTAGAGTACTTAGAGTGCCTAGAGTACTTAAAGTACTTCAGGCACTCTAGGCACTTTAAATACTTTTTTCTACCTTTACCCTGTCCAACGCTGCCTTACGTGCTGAACAGGGAAATCCCTTTCCTGAGGATATGCCTGCCGTTATGCGCAGGTATAGTTTGCGGATCGTTATACAGACCTGCTGATATTTTATTAATCATATCAGGAGCTTTGCTGGCTGTTACTTTCGGCTATTCATTGTTGAAAAACAGGCAGCTCGCCAATCCGGTGTACGGTATTGCATTCACTTCCACCATGTTCCTCTCAGGCCTGCTGCTGTATACGGGCTACAAGGAATCTCTGACCGAACTGGGAGGGGAAGAGTCTGTCATCTCAGGATATATTGAAGATTTTCCGGAGGAGAAGGAAAAAACATTTAAGATCCTCCTCAGGATGGAATCGGTAATTACTCCCGGAAGTCATGTCCCTGCAAGGGGTTCCATTCTTCTTTACCACAGGAAGGATATCATGAGTTCATCAATGCGGCCTGGGGACAGGCTCACAGTCAGGTGCAGGCCTCTGGAGATCACCAACAGGGGCAATCCATATGAATTTGACTATAAATTCTATATGGAGAACAGTGGAATTAAATATTATGCATTTACCGACAGTTCACGCATAAGCGGGTATATAGTTCCCGCAAGGAGAAAGCCTGCGCAGGGGGCCTTGATAGTCAGGGAGAAAATAATTGACATGTACCGGGCCCGGGGAATTGAGGGAGAGAGGCTTGCCCTGGTAGCTGCAATAACCCTTGGACAGAAAAGCATGCTGGAGCCGGAGCAGAAACAGCATTTCATCAGGGCAGGAGTGATGCATATCATGGCCGTCTCCGGCCTCCATGCTGTGATTCTAAGCCTGTTTATCATGAGGATGCTGTTCTTCCTGAAAGGGAGGTTTGCGATCCTGAGAGTAATTATCACTGTTGTACTGCTCTGGGTTTTTGCCTTTGTAACCGGGCTTACACCATCGGTAATGCGGGCAGCCATTATGTTCACGTTTCTTCAGGCAGGGAACCTTATGAAAAGACCTGTAAACCAGGTGAACTCAGTCCTTGCATCTGCCTTTGTGATCATACTGGCAAGACCACCGGTAATATTTGATGCCGGCTTCCTCCTCTCCTACTCGGCTGTCATTTTCATCATCTGCTTCTACCGCGACTTTTACATGAAACTTGTCTTTAATCGCCGCCTCCCTGATCTCATCTGGCAGTCAGCCGCGGTTACAATTGTGGCACAGGCAGGCACACTTCCGCTGACAATTATGCTATTCAACAGGTTCCCCACCTGGTTCATCCTTACAAACATAGTTATTGTGCCCCTTTCCTCTCTGGTCATTATTATCGGGTGTCTTGTTCCTCTCACTTTCCCGCTTGAATTCATATCGCAACCGCTGGCTAACATACTAGACTGGCTTACAGGGTTAACGGAGCACCTTACAGCAGCTGCAGCTTCACTGCCGCTGTCGACTATCGACAACATAGGTATTAATGTTGCAGGGTGCTGCATTATGACTTTATCCATTTTCCTCACACTCCGCCTTGCACTTGTCAGGAAATCAATGCCTGCAGCGCTGCCGCTTGCATCGTGGCTCTTACTGGCAGCTACCGGCACTGCATCAGGAATAGCTGTCAGGAACTCCTGCGAACTTGTTGTATACAATACAGCCGGTTATTCGTCTGTGGGCATCAGGAATGGAAGAACACTGAATCTTTACACCGATTCCCTGCCACCCGGACAGGAAGTAAACAGGCATTGCGCGGTACAGGGGCTCCGGGTAAATGTTAATACCATACCTGAGCGGTCTTTGATGATCAGTTCAGGAGATAAGGACATCCTGATCTCTCCGGGGACAAACTACGGCAATCCCGGAAGATACAGGCCTGATTTCCTTATAATTGCAGGAAGCCGCCCGGAATTGCGGATCGAGGGTCCGGGTGCAGATCCTGTCCGGGCATTGATTGTGGCTGCAGGTACCGCCACGAGCGGCAGGTTTAACAGGACGATTGAATCGCTTAAAACTGATTCCATTCACTTTGTCAGCAGGAATGGTGCGGCACGTTTCAGGCTTTAATAAATGTGTGAAAAAAGTTGAGTATTACGCTATTTATGCCTTATTTTGTGCTGTTTTTTCATTCTAAGTCCAATGAGAATAATCATTGCCGGAGCAGGGGAGGTAGGGTCGCATCTTGCCAAGATGCTTTCGAACGAAAACCACGAAATCATAATCATCGACCCCGAAACTGAAAGGCTCAAGCCAATTGAGTCAACGCTCGACGTGCTGACCTGGCACGGATCTGCAACCTCGTTAAAGATACTGCAGGATGTTCTTCAGAAGAAAACCGACCTGTTCATTGCCGTAACACATTCTGAAGACACCAATATAACATCTTCCATCCTGGCGAAGCGCTTCGGTGCTGTAAAGACAATTGCACGTATCGACAACCTCGATTACCTCGACAAATACAATGTTGAGTTTTTCAAATCGCTGGGCATCGATTCGCTGATCTACCCCGAGCTGATAGCTGCCCGTGAAGTTCTCGGCCTTCTGCAGGAGACAGGAACGACGGAGTATATGGAATTTTCGGGAGGCATGCTTTCGATGTTCGTACAGAAACTTGATGAAAATGCGCCTATTCTGAATAAGAGCCTTGAGGAAGTAAGTATCACGAACAAAACCGACAAGTACAGGGCTGTTGCAATAAAGCGCGCCGACAAGACAATAATACCCAGGGGTAAGGAACAATTCCAGGAGGGAGACCTTGTTTTTGTGATATCCACCCGTGAAGGCATCGATGAGATGATGAGAACGTCGGGGAAGGAGAGCTTTGAAGCAAAGAATATCATGATACTCGGGGGCAGCAGGATCGGCAAGCATGTAGCCCTCTACATGCAGAAGAACTGCTCCGTGAAGCTGATCGATTCGGATCCCGAAAGATGCGCTGCTCTTGCAGAGATACTCGACAACACGCTAATAATCAATGGCGACTGCAGGAACATAGAGCTTCTCGACCAGGAGGGAATATCAAAGATGGATGCCTTTGTTGCAGTTACGGGTATCTCCGAGATAAATATCCTTTCCTGTCTCCTTGCCAGGAATAAGGGAGTAAAGAAAACCATAGCAGAGGTGGAGAACATGGAGTATATCAGCCTCGCCGAAAATTCAGGCATCGATACCATTATCAACAAGAAGATAGCTGCAGCCAGCAGGATATTCAGGCATACCACAAACCTCAATGTCACACAGGTGAAATATATGGCAGGAACAGAGGCGGAAGTTCTGGAATTCAATGTTCCGGAAGATGCCAGAATAACCCGGGGGTCGCTGAGAAGCCTCGATTTCCCGAGAGATGCAATAGTTGGAGGCGGGACCCGGGACGGTGTCCCCTTCATTGCAACGGGGGATACAATAATCAAGGCAGGCGACAAGGTGGTTGTATTCACTCTGCCCTCAGCCTACGACAGGCTGACGAAATTCTTCACCTGATAAGTTATGGTCAACTTCAGGGTTATCGCCAGGGTTTTCAGCATTGTCATAATCATTGAAGGATTGTTCATGCTGCTTTCTGCAGGTGTCTCAATCCTTTACGGGGAAAAGTTTTCCCTGCTGTTTGCCTCGATAATCACCATAGTAACGGGAGTGCTGGTGTTCACACCACTCAGGAATGAAGAAAAGCTGACCGGACAGAAGGAAGGGTATATCATAATTGCCGGCATCTGGATAATCCTCAGTCTTATAGGAACACTACCCTACCTGATGAGTGGCAGCATCAGGAATTTCAGCGATGTCTTCTTCGAATCTGTCTCAGGATTCACAACCACCGGAGCAACAATTCTGACGAATGTGGAATCACTGTCCCACGGCATACTTTTCTGGAGAAGCATAACCCAGTGGCTGGGCGGGCTTGCGTTCATCATTGTCTCCCTTTCTGCTCTTCAGGTAGTTCGGAACATAAATATCCAGCTTCCGCTGAATGATTTTACCGGACAACTGGGAGACAGGATCCATGGGAAGATAAGTGAATCGGCCAAAAGGCTGATTGCTATCTATTCAGTCCTTACAGCGGTCGAAGCCATACTCCTGATGCTTGGAGGAATGAGTGTTTTTGACGCTGTCTGCCATTCATTCTCGACAATATCGACAGGCGGCTTTTCTACACGCGAGGAAGGTATCGCAGCATTTGACTCGCCATTCATCCTGGTGGTTCTCACAATTTTCATGTTCCTGGCAGGAACAAGCACCACTACCTTCTATTTCGCACTGAAGAAGAATTTCACCAGGGTAAAACAGAACGATGAATTTGTTTTCTATATCATCACCTGCCTTATATTCATGGTTCTGGGATCTTCAGCACTCTGGTTTACAGGCCTTTATCCCGCAGGAAAATCATTCCTTGAAGGTTCTTTCCATGCAATGTCGGTGATTTCCACCACAGGTTTTTCCCATTCCGACTATAACGGCTGGGGCAACCTGATGCTTCTGCTGATCTTCATAATGATGTTCACCGGAGGTATGTCGGGCTCAGCGAGCAGCGGACTGAAAATAATAAGGCTTCTCCTGATAACGAGAAACACGCGTCACGAGATGAGGAGGGTGATCCATCCGAATGCATATATTCCCGTCCGTCTCGATGATCGTACTGTATCACAGGGTATTATAAACAACCTCCTCGTCTATATTACGATCTTCTTTATCACAATCTGTGCAGGGGCTTTCGGGATCTCCCTCATGGGTTATGACATAATAACATCTTTCAGCACTTCGGCGGCAATGCTTTCCAATATCGGGCCGGGTATCGGATCCTTCGGACCCTTCAGCGATTATGCCGGGTTGCCGGAGGCAGGGAAATGGTTTTTTTCATTCCTTATGCTTACCGGCAGGCTGGAACTCTTTTCCATCCTTATCTTTTTCACGGGAAGTTTCTACAGGAGATAGCTGTACCGGCGATGCCTAGAATTCGAGCTCTCCGAGACCCTGCCTTACAATAACGGGTTCCGGACCAGTGCAGTCCACCACCGTGGAAGCTTCATTTTTTCCATATCCCCCATCCACCACGATATCAGCAAAATCACGGTATTTCTCATGTATCAGTTCGGGATCTGTTGTATATTCTATTATCTCATCCGGATCATGCACTGAAGTGGTAATTATAGGACGGCCAAGTTCCCTGACAATTTCGAGGACTATGCTATTGTCGGGGATCCTGATACCGACAGTTTTCTTCCTGTTTTTGAAAAGCCTGGGTATCTGGTTATTAGCCATGACAATAAAAGTAAAGGGTCCGGGGAGATTACGCTTTAGCATTTTGAAAGTCGGATTATCCCTTATTATGGTGTATTCCGAAAGCTGGCTCATGTCGTGAAATATAAGCGAAAGATCCGGATTCAGCGGATTCAGTCCCTTGAAGCGGGCTATCCTTTCAATTGTCCTGTTGGCCTTAATATCACATCCTATCGCATACACGGTGTCGGTCGGATAGATCACTATGCCTCCCACGTCAAGGATATCAACCACCTGGCGGATATGGCGTGGATTGGGATTTTCCGGGTATATGCGGATCAGCATATTCTTTTTATCTACCCCCCAAGTCGCGATATTGCGGGATTAAAACCCAATTCAGACGTCATTGCTGTGGGTTTACAGCCCCCCTTCAGGGGGGATGGGGGGCAAAAAAAAGGGTAAGCTACTTATATCGCACCGCTACAACCGCTTACCCTTGCTACCTTCCGATCCTGGGGGAGTTCAGCAGGAGCTGGTCGTATAAGACTTACCCTGTGCAAAGATAATACATTAGGTCGAGTTATCAAAAAAGTACCGCATGAAGGCTCACTGCGGATAAATTCATATATTTGTTCCACTAAAACCAACAAAGATGGAAGAAAAAACTGGAACATTCTGGAAATCAGCCCTTAACCATGGCGTTATATTTGGAATTATTCTTATAATCATCCAGCTCGTGATGTGGATGATGAATTTCATTCCGGTAGGAATTGGAAAAGGCCTGCTGACATTATTTATAAGCTTTGCAATTTATGTAATCGCAGTAATGCTCTTCATAAAGAATTACCGCGACAAGAACCTCGGGGGTCTCATCCCTTACGGAAAGGCTTTCCTTTATGGATTTGCCGTATTCATGATCGCCTCGGTGATCGGTTCAATATTCAACTATATTTTCCTCACCTTTATAGATCCCGAGTATACACAAAGAGTGATCAAAGTCACTGCCGAGTGGACTGAGAGCTTTATGAGGTCAAAGGGAGTCCCGGAAGAGCAGATAACAATGGCACTCGACAAGATTGACTCGAAAAAGATCCCCACAGCATTGGGTTCTTCGGTTAAATCTCTCCTGGCTTCGGCAATAATGGGAGTTATAGTTAGTCTTATTTCAGCTGCATTCGCAAAGAAAGAAGAGAAAGATCCTTTCAAGGAAGCCAGGTAGACCTTATGGACATCTCTGTCGTCATTCCCGTTTTTAATGAAGAAGAGTCGATCCGCGAGCTGGCAGACTGGATAGAGAGGGTCTGCACTTCTGCAGGATTGTCTGCTGAGACTATATTCATCGACGACGGCAGCACGGATGCTTCATGGCAAAAGATCGAAGACCTGGCCCGGGAGAGAAGATCCGTCAAGGGTGTCCGCTTCCGCCGAAATTACGGGAAGGCGGCAGCCCTGCACACAGGTTTTGCAGAAGCCACAGGTGATGTGGTTATAACGATGGACTCGGACCTGCAGGATTCTCCCGATGAAATACCGGAACTCTTCAGGATGATAAAGGATGAGGGCTACCACCTTGTTTCAGGCTGGAAGAAGAAGAGATATGATCCATTCATAAAGAAGTCGACGAGCAGGGTTTATAACCTCACTGCCAGGATCGCCTCGGGAATAAAATTGCACGACTTCAATTGCGGACTAAAGGCATATCGCGGCGATGTTGTCAAAAGCATCGAGGTGTTCGGCGAGATGCATCGCTACATACCCATGCTGGCTAAAGAAGCGGGATTCAGCAAGATCGGCGAGAAGATCGTCGAACACAGACCGAGAAAATACGGAGTTACAAAATACGGTATCGACAGGTTTGTAAAAGGATACCTCGATCTTCTTACGATCGGTTTCATTACACGCTTCGGAAAGAGTCCCATGCACCTTTTCGGTCTGCTGGGGACCCTTATGTTCCTCGCCGGCTTTGTCATGGCAGGCTATCTCGGCATAAAAAAGCTGGTTTTCATACATAATGGGCTGAGGGCTCCGCTGGTGACTGATTCACCGTATTTTTACATAGGACTGACGGTTATGGTGATAGGCTCCTTCCTTTTCCTGACAGGTTTCCTGGGCGAGCTCATCAACAGGACATCATCTGAAAGGAACACATACCTGATAAAAGACAAGGTGAATTTATAATCCTTTGTGCACCTTTGTGTTAACCTTTGTGAACCTTTGTGGTTTAGAATGAATGTTTCTTAACCACAAAGGTTCACGAAGTGCACGCGAAGGGACACTAAGGATCATGTGTGCCAGGTACGGTAGAGTTTAAGGTTTCCTTCAGGGATCCCGGCTCTTCGGCCGGCTTCCAGGTCGGTTTCCTTATCGCCGATCAGCTGGCATTCACTTATGTCGAGATCAAAATCCCTGGCCGCCCGAAGGATCATTCCCGGTTCCGGTTTCCTGCACTGGCACCTACCTGTAACATCAGGATGATGAGGACAATGATAAACTCCTGATATCTCAATGCCCTTACCGGAAAATTGTTCAAGCATCCACCGTGTAAGAATATCGAAATCCTTTTCGCTGTAGAGACCCTTTGCAATCCCTGCCTGGTTAGTGATCACAATGATCAGGAATCCTTCTTCAATGTACTTCCGGCAAAGATCAAAGATCCCCTCGTTGAATTCAAAGTCTTCTTTCCTGTAAACATGAACTTTATCTACATTTATCACTCCGTCGCGGTCGATGAAAAGGGCTTTCTTCCTGAACATTGTCTGAGCCTTGCGGTAGTCATCCGGAATCCCGATGTCGATGAAGGGTTCGCTGAACTCAAGGCATCTCAGAATGCCTTCCCCGGCTGCTTTCTCAAGGATGTCCTTCTCGAGGGAAAAAACATCAGGCAGGCTGAACTGATCCAGAAAATGCCTGTTCATCAGATATATACCGCCATTGATAAATCCGTCGCTGCAGAATTTCTTTTCATTGAACCTCACAATCCTGTTCCCGCTGCAATCCACCGATCCGTACCTCGAAAAGTCCTTCATCCTTTTCAGGGCTATTGTAAAAGGACTTTTAGCATTCCTGTGAAAAGACATGAATTCCCCGAGGTCTACAGGGAACCATGTATCGCCGTTTACAATAAGTACTTCCTCTGCAACAGTTCTCCCAAGTGAGAACTTAACGGCTCCCCCTGTCCCCAGCGGTTGCTCTTCCACAACATATTCAACAGGGATATCCCTGAAGGAATTGCCGATATAACCTGAAATAGTTTCGCTTTTATATCCCGATGAGATGATGATCCTGCTGCACCCTGATTTTGCAAGCCATCCGAGGATGTGCCACAGAAAAGGTTTGCCACCGACAATCGCCATCGGCTTGGGTACATCGGCCACCACTTCGCGCAGCCTTGTCCCCATACCTCCTGCCAGTATAATGGCTTCCATCATTTACCAGGGAGTAACTCCTCTTCTACAATTGAACAGATTATATGTCCGATAATTATCTGGGCTTCCTGTATGCGTGGCGTTTCCTCGGAAGGGACCCTTATGCAGATGTCGCTGAATTCCTTTACCAGCCCTCCCGTATTTCCTGTCAGCCCTATCGTTATAATCTTTTTCCTTCTGGCGGCTTTAAGGGCTTCAACCACGTTCAGTGAATTGCCCGATGTTGATATGCCGATGAATATGTCTCCTTCACTGCCGAGCGCTGCGATCTGCCGTGCAAAAACCTGGGAAAAGGATGAATCATTGCCTACTGAAGTAAGAACGGAAGTGTCTGTTGTCAGGGCGATTGCAGGAAGCGCCTGCCTGTCGTAATTGAATTTATTGACGAACTCAGCGGCAAGATGCTGCGAATCAGCAGCGCTTCCACCATTCCCGGCCAGCAACAGCTTATGCCCGCCTCTGAATGACTTTATGATCTCGTTTGAAGCCTTCTCAATATCTGCCAGGAGTTCCGGCATCTGCAGTAGCTTCTGCATCAATTCCAGTGAAGCCCTGATCTCGTTTTCTATTCTTTCCTGCATGTTAATACAGTTAAAATCAATTAATAATTTGCTTTAACCACCCCAACCCCCGTTCTCCGTAAGCCGACCCCCCAACCCCCCTATAGGGGGGCTTTAAACCCAGTACTCTGCTAATAGTGTCTGTTTGTCTCCCCTTCTCCCTCTCCTCCCTCTCTATGGTCTTTGGTCTTTGGTCTTTGATCTTTGGTCTTTGGTCTTTTATCTTCTAACTTATCCTCCACCCCTGGCAGCCGTTTTCGCTGAAATGGAAATTCAGTACAGATCCGCTGAACCTGCCAAGAGCGTTGATAAGGTTATGCCGCTTTGCCGGATCGACGGTAAAGAACATGAATCCGCCTCCGCCGGCACCAGATACCTTACCTCCATAGGCTCCGGCCTTCATCGCAGCATTGTAAACCTTTTCGATGTTGCTGTTGGTTATCGACGATGCCATTTTCTTTTTGTTCTGCCATTCCCTGTCGAGTGCCTTTGCGAACTGGACTATATCGCCTTTGAGAAGGAAGTTCTTCATGACGTAGGAATTCTCCTTTATGCGGTGTGTAGCCTCAACCTGCTGTTTCCTTCCTTTCGCGGTGTTATCCTGCTGTTCCCTGATGATCTTATCGGACGACCTGGAAGCACCAGTGTAGTAGAGAACCATCGAAACCTCCAGCTCATCCACTATCCAGCGCTTCATCCTCAGCGGGTTTACAATGACCCTGTCTTCCTTTTGGAATTCGATAAAGTTGAATCCCCCGAATGTTGCTGCATACTGATCCTGTTTCCCGCCCCGGAAACCAAGGTCGATCCGTTCGACCTGGTATGCAAGCCAGGCCATGTCGTAATCTCCGAGAGGAAGGTTCAGCCACTCACTGAAAGCCCTTATAATTGCAACTACCATCGTTGAAGATGAGCCTAGTCCGCTGCCCGGAGGAACATCGCAGAAAGTTGTAAGCCTGAAGGACAGCGGCTTTTTAATGCCGAAATCCCTGATTATCCTGTTGTATACGCCTTTATGCAGATCAAGGGTGCCGTCGATGGGAAGGCTTAACGCAGAAGGATATTGCTTTTTCAGGTTCAGGTCCGCAGCATTGAAGACCATAGTTCCCGAAGAAGTTTCCTCTATGGTGCACCATGCGTATTTGTCGATGGTTGCATTCAGCACGGCACCTCCGTACATATCGGAGTATGGAGATACGTCGCTTCCTCCTCCTCCGAGGCCAAGACGCAGTGGTGCTTTGCTTCTGTAGATCATGTTAGCAGAATTTCGGATTTCGGATTTTAGATTTCGGATTTATGGGTCTAGTCATTCCGAAATCACAAATCCGAAATCCGCAATTTTAAATATTTGTATAAACCTTCATAACCGCATCCGTCAGTCTGTCCCACGCAAATTTAGCTTTTTCTTCCCTGACGCCTTTAACAAAATCGTTCTTCCTGTTCTCCCGGAAGAAATCATCAATTGCATCTGCGATTGCAACGGGTTCAGGTTGAACCACATAACCGCATTTGCCATCGGGCACGATCTCACTCAGGCCACCGACATCAGTCACGAGCATAGGCTTCTCAAAATGATAAGCGATCTGGGTCACTCCGCTCTGGGTGGCGCTCCTGTAGGGCTGCACAATTAATTCAGCTGCACTGAAAAGGTATGCCACCTCGTCTTCCCTTATGAAACGATCCATCAATATGACATCATCTGCAATACCCTGCTTTTCAATAAGCGACCGGTATGGAGCATCACTCTCATAAAACTCCCCGGCAACAATAAGCTTTATATTCCTGTTCCTGAACCTGGCATCGGCAAATGCGTTCAGAAGCAGGTCGAGTCCTTTGTATGCACGTATAAATCCGAAGAACAGCAGGTACTCATAACTGATGTCGAGAGATAGTTTCTTAAGGGCTGTCTCACGGGGCACGGGAGAACCATAATTGTCGTAGAGGGGATGAGGACTCAGGACAACGGGAATGTTGATCCTGAATGTTCTCAGGTCGTCGCCGACGCTTGCCGACATAAACACTGCACCGTCGATGCTGCCCGTGAAGTACTTCGTCAGTATCCTGTCGATCAGGGTCTTTTCATGCGGGATAACATTGTCGAATATGCATATCACTCTCGTGATTTTTTTCCTGTTCCGACGGGCGATCCTTGCAGCGGTCCCGAAGCAGGGCGCCATGAAAGGATGCCAGTACTTGATAATCAGGATATCAGGGTTCATCTTCCTGATCAGTCTTCCGGTTCTTAACCAGCTCAGCGGATTTACGGAGTTGAGCACCCTGCTGATCCTCAGTCCTTCAGGCGCCGGAGAGTCTGAATACTGGGTACTTCCGGGGAAGAAAATACCCGGATACTGAAGCGTGAATGTCAGTATCTCTGCATCATGACCTTCCTTAAGCAGTTCCCGTGCAAGCCGCTCGTTATATGATGCGAGGCCTCCACGGTAAGGATGAGCCGTGCCCAGCAGGACAATCTTCATTTACCCTGGCTATATTTTGACTGAAATCTCCGGTGCAGCTGTTTGAATTTATTGTCGAGGCTGATGTTCCTGCCCTGTATGAAAGCATACCTGACATCGTTGGTCATCATGTCGAGAATATCTCCGGCCGACACAACGATATTGGCATCCTTCCCTGTTTCCAGCGACCCAGTGACATCGTTTATCCCGAGAATCCTGGCATTGTTCAGGGTTACGGTTTGCAGGGCTTCCTCGCGTGAAAGACCGTAGGCGCCAACCTGGCCGGCTACGAAGGGAAGGTTGTATCCATATGCCTGGTTACTGTATGTGAGGCCTGTGAGTATCCCTTCCTTCATGAACATGGAAGCCAGCTTGAATGGAAGGCGTATATCGCTCGATTCATACTGAGGAAGACCATGCACGTCCGATAATATTACAGGAATATTGTACTCCTTCAGGAAATCCTTCACAGCCCATGCGTTTTCATCAGCTCCCGTCAGGACAATTTCTTTCACTCCATGCCTTTTTGCAAAAGAAACCGCGGCAATGATGCCCTTCGACTCGCTGGCATTTATATAAAGGGTCTTTGAACCGTCGAAGAGGCCTTTCATAGCCTCAAGCCGCAGATTGTAATCTGCAGGCTTCGCCAGCTGAGAGTACGCGATCGCATCCGTGAAGATCTTTTCGAGCTTTTCAACGTTCCTGTCATACGTGCTTTCTCCCTGTGCAGGCGCCTGTACAGCCGGCATCTCAGATGCATACCTCGACTGAACGGAAGATTTACGGGGCCAGCCCATTATCAGTCCGTTGTCAGCCCTGTATATTGCATCCTCCCAGTTCCAGGCATCGAGCTGTACTACGGTTGCAGAACCCGGCAGAAGTGTACCCGAGGGAACAACCTGGGCAATCAATACTCCGTTTGAGCGAACGACGGGTATCACGTGGGAGTCCGTATTATATGCTACTATCGATCTTACATTCGGGTTCAGGTCTCCTGTCTCACGGTTATCCACCGTAACGTCCACACCGCTGATCTCGACAAGGCCAAGGTTCGTGTTCGGCAATATGAGGCCCGGATATACATGGTTTCCCGTTACATCAATAACTTCAGCCTTGCTCCTGTCGCCGGTGAATCCTGTACTTTTTCCCACGTATGTTATCTTTCCTGCAGAGAATGCTATCAGTCCGTTCTCAATCACTTCGCCGGTACCCGTATGAATTGTTCCGCCCGAGAGTATCACCTGTTTTCCCTGTGCCGGTGCAATAACCGGACCCTGTGCTTCTGCCATGCCAGTCAGCATCGCGGACAGAAGAATTATGTATATAAGCCTGGTTTTCATCGTCTTGGCATATTTGGGGTTGTGGAAGAAGGGGTTTGCGAGGGTTCCCTGAGGATGTTTGCAATGATCCTGTTCCGGTCGGTGATGATCTGTTGCCTGAGTAAGGCATCAGTCTCCTCATCGAAATATACGGTACCGTCGATCACTGTCTTCAGCGCCCTCGAATATATTGAAAGGGGATGGCCCGACCAGACAACAAGGTCTGCATCCTTTCCTGCCTTAATGCTTCCCATCCTGTCGTCGAGATGAAGCAGCTTTGCCGGATTTAGTGTCACCAGCTTTAGGGCTTCAGTCTCGCTGACGCCTCCGTATTTTACTGTCTTGGCTGCTTCCTGGTTAAGACGTCTTCCCATTTCGGCATCGTCGGAATGAAGACAGGTAAGCACACCCTGGCTCAGGAGCATCGATGCATTGTAGGGGATGCCTTCATAAACCTCATATTTATAGTCCCACCAGTCGGAGAATACTGATGCTCCATGCCCTCCCCTTGCTAACTGGTCAGCTACCTTATAGCCTTCGTTGAAATGTATCAGGGAGTTGACCTTGAGACCGAAATCCTCAGCCAGCTTCATTATCATTGTTCCTTCGGACTGGACATAGGTATGACATTCAATGAAGCTTCTCTTCTCGAGAACGTCAACAATGGCGTCCAGCTCGAGATCGCGGCGCGGTGGAACCTTCCCAACCTTCTCGGCAGGCTTGAGCGCGTTCCATGCCTTCCATTTGTTATTGTAGTCTACAGCCCTGAAATATGCATCACGGATAATCTGGTCCACTCCCATCCTCGTGACAGGATAACGGCTTGCGCTTCTTTTTACATTCTCTCCCAGTGCATGCTTGAGAAATCCGGGCTGGTTGGCGATCTTAAGTTCCTCGGCCGAGTGGCCCCACCTGTGTTTTATCAGGACTGACTGGCCTCCTATCGGGTTTGCAGAGCCGTGAAGGATATGTGCAGCAGTTACACCGCCTGAGAGCTGGCGGTATATATTTATATTCTCGGGGTTGATAACATCACCGATACGCACTTCGGATGTTATCGCCTGAGCACCTTCGTTGGTTGAGCTGGTGGCTATATGAGAGTGCTCATCAATTATCCCGGAAGTAATGTGTTTGCGAGTGCAGTCGATGACTTTTGCCCCCTCGGACTTAAGGTCCTTTCCTATCCTGGCTATCTTTCCGCCTTTGACAAGGACATCTGTGTTCTGAAGAATACCTTCTTTTTCGTTGGTCCACACGCTTGCGTTAAGGAATAGAATATCTTCCTGTACCGGAAGTTCGGCCGAGCCGTAGGGAGCAAACGGATAGATGACCTTCCCGATCTCTGGCTGGGTCGATGGTTTGGAGGTTTTTGCCTGTTCGGGCGATGTTTCCTTGTATGTTGCTTTCCAGCTAATCCATTTTCCGGCATCGGTTTGCCCTTTCCCTTCCATGTCTTTCCCGGCAATATACCCTGAAAGCCTGAACTTCGTTTTTGCCCTTTCAAAGGTTATGCTTACAAGGTCTTTTTCGAGGGTGAAAGCGGCTCCCCTTATCTCCGTCGAGTCAACCATAAGCTTCATCGTTGGTTTATTGAAGACTCCTGAAAGAACCATGTTGTATTGAGCCGTGTCAACCGTAAGGGTGTATTTGCCGCGCAGGTCAGTTATCCTCAGGTCGACCAGCCTGTAAGGTATCCCGAGAACCCAGTTTTCATAGATCACGCTGTTCTCGCTGAATATGTTTCCTGAAGTGACCAGGAAGTTAGCCAGCATGTTCTTCTTAAGTGATCCGACAAGGTCGGCAGCTCCGATCATTGCTGCAGGTGTATATGTGAGAGCTTTGAGAGCTTCTGCTTCCGGAAGTCCGTATTTTATTGCCTTCTTTATGTTTGTCAGAAAATCAGAACGGCGGCGAAGGTCTGATGAAGTGATGGAAAAAGTCAATCCTGCCTTTGACACGAATGCAAGGTTGGCAGGAGCCATCTCATAGTGCTTTAAGGTTATGTAATTTACAGAAGCGGCATCAAAGGGATCCTTGACATCCGGTGCTTCGGGGAAGCTGACTGGAAGGATGAGCCCAACGCCGGTCTTTCTTATGTCATTTAGAGCCTGGTATTCGTCGCCGGCACCTTTTATTATATAACTGATATTAAATTCCTTACCGATACGGTCAGCTCTCATAATCTCAAGCTTATCAGTCACTTCGAAAAACTGTGGAAGTGAAGCGTTTGCATTATAAGCTTCCAGTCCATCGTCATGAAAATAACCGGGGGGAAGCTGGCTGTACCATTGTGCATCATAGAAGAACTGCCGTAGCAGGGCTATAATACCGAACTGCGATGAAGGATATGAATCCTCCGAGCGTCCACGGGAAAAGGAGTAGTTTGCCGATGCCCTGTTTTTGATGAGAAGGTTATTTGTTTTGCCCTCCCCGGTCGCTACGAGAGCCGATGTACCACGGGCGATGCCGTCGGCTTTGAATGCAAGGACAGCACCGAAACCTGCCTGCCTGTATTCGCCGGCAGTTCTGGTATCAGGGATCAGCTCTTCCGAAACATTGTATGAAGCATTTATCCCGTCGTTCCAGTAATCGGCTGTCCTTGGTGTCTCGGCTGCCGGCTGCCTTCCTGTCTGCCTGGCTGCAGTCATATAGGCAGACTGACCTGCATCGGCCGCAGATGACTGCGTCCTGACACCATAGTTGGCAGCATAGAGATCGATGAATGAAGGATAGATGGTCTTTCCTGTCATGTCATAAACGATAGTTCCTTTAGGGAACACTAAACCTTTGCCGATTTCCTTTATCCTTCCGTCAGAAACAAGGATGTCGGCATTTTCAAGAGTGGTCTGGTAATCGACCACGACCAGGGCATTCCTCAGGCCGTAGATCTCAGCACGTTTATCGCTCACACCTGTAACAGGAGCGTTGTCAGTCTGTGCTGTGATCCTCAGCGGAATAAGGAGAATAAGAAACAAGAAATATCTGCGCATTACATTTATGAATTTGAAAATGGATCTTTTTAAACGGCATCAAATTTAAGATAATCGTCAAGGTAAGCAAATCGTGAATTAAGTTTTCCGCTGAAAAGGATTGTTGCACGGTCTATGGCCGGGCTGCTGCGACCTGAAAGCATATCGGGCAAAACATTGTTTATCAGCTGGCTGCCAAAATCGACAGAGGCATCCCGGGGAAGTTCACCGGGAAGGTTATCTATCGACATCACAGTAACGGCAGAAGGATATGAAAAGGCTTCCAGTTCCTTTCGGGTTACAGGATCATAGTCGTAGAACGGAGACTCTATCGATGTTGCCCTGATTGTAGAAGGCACCGATCCGTCGATGTCGCAGGTTACGTCGGCGATAACTTTTATCCTGAAGCCGGGCTTCGTCATATCTCCGGGTGAAAAGAGCTTTGGCGACTTCGGATCCCAGTAATGCCCGGTGACCAGAAGATCGGCAGCTCCTGCATAGGGAAGGAACGCAGAAACGTATCCTTCAGGATCCCTGACAAAATCCCCGAAACTGAAGGGCTTATCCTCCCGGTGTGTTACATATTGCCCGGGCCCGAGCTGGCAGACAACAGGGACACTGTATTCCATAGCGGTGAAATCTGCAGGATCGACCCTTGGGATGTTGCATGCAGCAAGTGTCTCCAGGGCTCCGGTGGCAACTCTGCCTTCCCCTGTAACGATTATTTTAAGGGGAGAAGCAAAAACCAGCGACCTGAGATTGTCAACCATCTCACGATGATCATGGCACTTATGAGCAGGTTTAAGGACAAAGCTGCCTGTTTTCATTCCCCAGGCCCTCAGCCCGTTATAGGCGCCTACAATACCGGCCCAGCGGCCGAAGGCAACGACCCTTTCCCCTGTATCTTTTGTCAGGTATTCATAATCGATCAGGCTGATGTTCTTCTCAGCCATGGTCCTGAACATTTCCCGGTTATATGGCTGCTTCTTGCCAACATGGGCAAAGAACATATAGGTCTTTCCGGGTATGAATGTACTTTTATCGACCTCCTTCACCCCAAGCAGCAAATCACATTCTGACAGATCGTTCTTCACAGCTATTCCGAGGCGTTTATACTCCTCATCGGAATAACATCGTAAAGGCGACGACTGCACAAAGAAATGTGCTGAGGGATGCCTCTCCATGAGCAGCCTGATCTGTTCAGGCGCAAGGGGCACCCTCCTGTCGGGAGGGCTTTTTGTTTCGCGAAGTATGCCGATCTTAATAGTCATATCTGTTTGATTTCCCTGCTTATCTGAAAAGCATGGGAGCAAACTCGGAGAGATAGATCCTCCAGTTTGCCCAGGTATGCCCTCCTGTACTCTCGCGGTATATATATTTGAAATTCAGCTTGTCAAGAGTCTCACGAAGAGTAACCACGCCCTTGTAGACAAAATCGTCCTTCCCGCAGGCTATCCAGTAAAGCTTATAGCCGCTGTTCTTAAGGGCTTCGAGTTTAGTATTCCTTTCTGCTTCTGCTTTTGCCGGATCCTGGTTCTG